>JAYUVR010000293.1:0-5238 GCA_043753955.1 Archangium sp.
CGAATGACAGCTTCGTATTCGGGGTTGAAGCGATGCTCGCCCAGAATGACTTGTTCCACGATGACCCCTTCCGGGCTCAGTGCGCCGGCCAACAACACCCGGCCCTCTTCAGCGGCTTTGAAGCGGCGGTCGGCTTCATAAAATTCTTCGCTCTTGAGCTTGTTGAGGGCGTCGCGCACGTAGGCCCGAATTCCGGGGCGCACCAACCGGGCCTCAATGTCTTCGGTGTTGTCGCCCACTTTCATCAGCAGGTGCGGGGCCTTGGCGGGGTCAATGCGCCAGGCCACAGTGATATCGACCGAAATGTCGTTGCCATCAGTCGTCTTGAACTCGACATCCTCCCGGGTGTCTTTGGTGAGCCGCAGGTTCTGCAGCTTGGTCTCAAAAGTCGCCCAGTCTGTGGTGCCCACCAGAAAAAAGTAGGTGCCACCAGATGCGTACACTTCTGACTGCACCCCTTTCTTGCCGAACGGAGCAACCTTTCGGGTGAGTACACCCACTTCGTTCGCGGCGGTGGAATGGCAGGTACAACCCGAAATCGAAGAGGCGACCGCGGCCCCCAGCAGCAAGGTGAAGTTCTTCATCATTCACCTCTGACGTCGAAACGTTTGAGCATCGCGTTGAGATCGAGCGGGTTGGTGCCGCCTTCGCCATCGCTGGGGAGCACCACAATTTCCACCCCTCTGAGCGTTTCAGCCATTTTCAAACCAACCATGTTTTCGCTACCGCCCACGCGCAGTGCCTTGTTTTCCAGATCGGTGCCCTGGGCCTTTGCCAGTTCCACCTTCAGTCGCCCTTCCGCTTCCTTGGTGCGCCGGTAGAGGTCAGCCTCAGATTGAATTTTTTTCACCTCAGCTGCACCTCGAGCGAGTTCGGTTTGCACTGAAGCCGCTCCAGTGGCGACGATCGTTTTCATTTTGGCTTCTTCTTGGGCTGCCGCTGCCTCAGCACGATTCTTGAAAACCGTCTGATCTTGAATCTTTCGGCTCTCAATGGCTGCTTGGTAGCGCTGATCGTAGCGGTACTGGCGAACCAGTACATGCGTTACTCGAATGCCTTTGGGAGACAATTCTTCGGTGAGCAGGCGTTGCGCCTCGATGGCGGCCTTCTCGCGGTAGTCGCCTTGGTAGAATTGCTCAGCATCGAGCTCGCCGAACTTTCGACGCAGTTGCTGTTCAGCCCTGGGAATGACGGCAGAGTCTTCGTAGAGCCGGCCGGGGCCTATTTGGGTCATCACCGAGTAGGCATCTTCAATGCGGTAGAGCACCGTGATGTCGACCGAAACGGTGTAGCCCTCAGAGGTCTGTATTTTAATCGCCGGCACCTGGCGCAAATTGGTGGTGGGCTCGTGATCTCCGGCCGTCTTGTCGCTCATTTCGAGCACCTGAAGGTCGGCAGGGAAGGAATGCATTCGTTCTACGCCAGGCGTTAAGAAGTGAATGCCGGGCGGGTAGATTTGCGGCTGAATGCCTTGATCAGAACCCAAGACGACCTGTTTGATCGCGTATTGTCCCGGGCGCACGTAGACGGTGCAACTTCCGTAGCCAAACAAACCCAGCATCAAGAGAGCCGCCAGCGGCCACAGCAAGCGAGCGCGTCGCTGAAGAAAGGCGGGCACTGTCGTTCGATTTCGTTCAACCATGAATTCCCCCCTTGTCGTTATTTACGCGCTGTTTCTCGTCACCCCTCGAAATAGGAGCAACGGGCGCCGGAGCACCCTCGAGCAGCGGACGGTACAAATCTCGAGCGGCCGCTTCGTCGCGCATGTCGTCGACCAGCGAAGCGAGACTGTTGGAGTAGCGGCGCTTTTCAAACCATGCCTGCAAATCTGGAATGAGCGGACCTCCAATGAAAAAGGCCAGCGGTAATGGTTCCAACCAGTCGGGGATGGCGGTGCGCCAGATGATGGCTGCAACCAGCAGGCCCGCGGCGGAGTAGGCGGCCCGCGAAATGAAATCTCCGCCGCGCCAGATTCTGTATTTTTCGCGCTCGAGTTGGTGCTCAGCGGCGGCCATTTTGAAGTAGCGGGGGAGGACAGCGGTGAGCAGCAGCTGTTCCAGCCGTTGCCAGTACCCTTTGTCGTCTACCACTTCAGCGAATTGACGCCCCGCCTCCGCCAGCGCCTCCTGGGCTTCGGTCAGCAGTTGGGCTTCGACTTGCGTATCCCACGCTCCATAGCCTTGGCGTCGGCGCTCGAGGACTGCCACCACATGGGCGGCCAAGTCTGGAAGTTGGTAGCGGGCGGGGTACACGAGTCCCGGTGTTCCACGTCAATCGCGCGGGGGGAACAACAAAAGTACGACGCAGGCGTCGACCGCTCAAAGCTGATCTCCGAGTGATGGCTGCAATCCATCTCTCTTTGCCTGCTCGACGAGGGGGCGTTGATGAAGTCATCGCGCGTTTCCAAAGCGAAACGACGACCACTTCACCGGCAGTGAAAGCGCACTCGCTCCTGTCGGAGCGAATGCATTCTGCAACCGTTTAACTCTTGGCCAGTTGACGCAGCACGTACTGAAGAATGCCGCCGTGTCGGTAGTAGTCGAGCTCATTGGGTGTATCGATGCGACAGGTGGCGATGAATGTTTTGCTGGTGCCGTCATCACTCTTGGCCGTCACCGCGAGTTTCTTCATGGGTGCCAGGCCGTCGGCCACACCAGAAATGCTGAACACCTCGGTGCCTTTAAGGCCCAATGAAGTGGCATCTTCCCCGGTTTGGAACTGCAACGGCAGCACGCCCATGCCGATCAAGTTCGAACGGTGAATGCGTTCAAAGCTCTTGGCGATGACTGCCTTCACGCCCAGCAGCATGGTGCCTTTGGCTGCCCAATCTCGAGAGCTGCCGGTGCCATATTCAGCTCCGGCGATAATCACGAGTGGCGTACCTTCTTGCTGGTACTTCATCGCCGCGTCGTAGATGAACATCTGCGTGCCTGAGGGAATGTGTTTGGTCACCCCGCCTTCCACTCCAGGCACGAGCAAATTCTTCAGGCGAATATTGGCGAAAGTGCCTCGCATCATCACTTCATGATTGCCTCGGCGAGCCCCGAAGCTGTTGAACTCGAGCGGAGGAACGCCCTGTTCGCCCAAGTACTTCGCGGCGGGGCCTTTTTTGTCGATATCGCCTGCGGGAGAGATGTGATCCGTCGTGATGGAATCGCCTAAGAATGCCAGCACCCGAGCTCCAGCGATGTCTTTGATGGGGGCAGGTACGGCCGGCATTTGGTCGAAGAAGGGTGGTTTGCGTACGTACGTCGACTTGGGATCCCACTCGAAGGTGGCACCTTCTTTGACCGCCAAAGCTTGCCACTGCACGTCGCCTTTGAGCACATCGGCGTAGCGTTTTTTGAAGTGCTCAGGCTTGACCATCTTGAGCGCATTTTGAATTTCATCAGCGCTGGGCCAGAGATCTTTGAGCATCAAGTCTCGACCATTTTTGTCAGTGCCGATGGGTTCGTTATTGGGGTCCCAATTGGTATGCCCTGCCAATGCGTAGGCCACAACCAAAGGCGGGCTGGCCAAGAAGTTCATTCGCACATACGGGTGTACGCGACCCTCGAAATTGCGATTGCCTGAGATGACCGCTGCGGCTGCAACCCCAGAAGAGATGATGGCTTCGGTGATGGGCAAAGGCAGCGGCCCAGAATTGCCAATACACGTCGTACAGCCATAGCCAACCACGTGAAAGCCGAGCGCTTCCAAGTAGGGCATCAAGCCTGCTTCGATGAGGTAATCGGTGACGACTTGGCTGCCGGGAGCCAACGAAGTCTTCACCCAGGGCTTGACGTCGATGCCCAGTTCCACCGCTTTTTTGGCCAGCAAGCCTGCAGCCAAAAGCACCGAGGGGTTGCTGGTGTTAGTGCACGAAGTGATGGCGGCAATGACGACAGAGCCATTGGTGATTTCATAGCTCTGCGGCCCCTGAGCGATGACGGCTTTCGCTGCCAACTTGGCATCGCCTTCGTGCACCTTGAGAATGTCTCTCACGTGCTTAGGGAAAGACGACTTCATGTCTTTCAACAGCACGCGATCTTGTGGCCGCGCCGGTCCGGCAAGACAGGGTTCGACGGTCGACAAGTCGAGTTCCATCGTTTCGCTGAAGATGGGATCTTCGCTCGCGGCCGTGTGAAACAGACCTTGCTCTTTGGCGTAGCTCTCGACCAATGCCACATGCTCAGGCGACCGGCCGGTAAAACGCAGGTAGTTGATGGTTTCTTGGTCGATGGGGAAGAAGCCAATTGTCGCTCCATATTCCGGAGCCATGTTGGCGACGGTGGCGCGGTCGGTCAGGGCCAACGAGCTCAAACCCGGCCCGTAGAATTCGACAAATTTGCCGACCACGCCCTTGGTTCGAAGCATCTGGGTGACGGTCAACACCAAATCGGTAGCGGTGGCACCTGGAGCCAACTTGCCCATCAGCTTGAAGCCCACCACTTGAGGGATGAGCATAGTGATGGGTTGGCCCAGCATCGCGGCTTCGGCTTCGATGCCTCCGACGCCCCAGCCCACTACGCCCAGGCCGTTGATCATCGTGGTGTGCGAATCGGTACCCACCAACGAATCGGGGTAGGCGGAACCATCAGCTGACTTGAAGACACCTTGAGCCAAATACTCGAGATTGACCTGATGGCAGATGCCGGTGCCTGGGGGAACCGCGCGAAAATTCTTGAGCGCTTTTTGGCCCCACTTCAGAAATGCATAGCGCTCGGTGTTGCGCTGAAATTCGATATCGACGTTTTCTTTAAAGGCCGATTTGCTGGCGAACTTGTCGACCATCACCGAGTGGTCGATGACCAAATCGAGTGGGCACAGGGGGTTTACTTTCTGCGGGTTGCCACCCATCGTGGCTAACGCTTCGCGCATGACCGCGAGGTCGACCACCACGGGCACGCCGGTGAAGTCTTGCAACAACACTCGAGCTGGCGTGAATGAGATTTCGGTTTCTGGCTCGCGTTGAGGGTTCCAATTCACCAACGCTTCGACATGGTCCTTCTTGACGACACGGCCGTCTTCGAAACGAAGCAAGTTTTCCAGCAGCACCTTGAGTGAAAAAGGCAACTTCGCAACTTGCGCGAACTGCGTTTGCAGCGCCTTGAGCGAGAAGATGTCGTGCGGGATGCCCCCGACGGGCAATTTGGTCCGGGTCTTGAACGAGTCGAGCTGAGCCATGAAGCTGGTTATTCCGCCCGCGGGCTTAAGACGCAACTGAAAGAGCTCTACAGGGCATCCTTCGCCGCCTGC
>JAYUVR010000294.1:0-6173 GCA_043753955.1 Archangium sp.
AGACATTTGGTTCCGAGCCGGTCGTTCAATATCAAGACCTGGGCGATGAACCCGCTGCCGAAGAATGCGAAGAGGCGGTCTTTTTTCTCGAGCAGGGGCTTTTCGACGAGGCCCGCGAAATTCTTGAGACAGTGTTGATCGCCTACCCTGAGCATCGCCGTGGCGCTGAGCTTCTCGCGCGCGTCGAGGCTGCACAATTTGGCGTTGTTCCTGACGATGCCTCTACAGGTGAAGAAGTAGTGGCACGCGATGCGTTTGACCTCGCTTCAGAACTTGCAGATGAACTGGGTGAATTCAGTCAAGCGCAAGATGGCGCTGGCCAGTCGGGGTCACTTGGCGGCAGTGATGAGTACCAAGTTTCCGTAGAAGAGGTGTTCGCAGAATTTAAAAAAGGGTTGGAAAAAGTCGTCAAACCTGAAGATGTCGATACGCACTACGATCTCGGTGTTGCGTACAAAGAAATGGGTTTGATCGATGACGCGGTTGGCGAATTTTCAATCGCTCGCAAAGGGTGTTTGGGGAAACGCAAAGAGATCGACTGTCTCTCGATGATGGGCATGCTGCAGGTGGCCCGCGGTGAATTTGCTTCGGCCATCGAGTCCTATCAGCAGGCGCTCCTCAGTGAACACGCCCACGACGATGTTGAAAAATCGCTTCGGTACGAACTGGCGTCGGCTTACGAGGTCGCCAATTCGCCGGGCCGAGCCCTTGGTCAGTATCTGAAGGTGCAAGCCATTGACGAGGGCTATCGAGAGATTGCGTACAAAGTGCAGCACTTGAGTGCGATCACCGGCCCTGAAGATGAAGAGAGTATTCCCCCCAAGCCCTCAGGCCCTCGGGCAGGCGGAGCGCGCAAGGTTGGCTACGTGTGATTCGCCATGAGCTACCTCGAGTATTTCGGTCTGGGCAGCGAACCCTTCAGTAACGCTCCGGTCAGTCGTTTTTATTATAACGCCCCCCAACATCAGCAGGCCTTGACGCGGCTTTTGTACGCAGTCAATTCGATGAAGGGCTTGGCTGTGTTGGTGGGCGAAATCGGGGCTGGGAAAACCACCCTTGCCAGGCGCCTGCTCGATTCGTTATCTGAAGACGAATACGAAGCAGCGCTGTTGGTCATCATTCATTCGGGCATCAACGCGAGCTGGTTGTTGCGACGAATTGCATTGCAGTTGGGAGTCGAAAACCCTGCACAAGAAAAACTGACCCTGCTCAGTCAGCTCTATGCACGATTGATGCAAATTTATGAGCAGGGGCGAAAAGCCGTGGTGCTCATCGATGAAGCGCAAATGTTGGAAACAAAAGAGCTCATGGAAGAATTTCGTGGGCTGCTCAATCTTGAAGTACCAGAGCGTAAGTTGATCAGCTTTGTTTTCTTTGGTTTGCCTGAGATTGAAAAGAATCTCAAACTCGACCCGCCTTTGGCTCAGCGGGTAGCAATGCGCTATCGGCTCGACGCATTCACGTCTGATTCGACCTCGGCCTACGTGAAGCATCGGTTGCGTTTGGCGGGGAGCAGTCGCATGCCCTTTACCTCGCAGGCCATCGAAGCTGTGCATCGGCGTTCCGGTGGCACGCCGCGGGTCATCAACACCATTTGTGACAATGCATTGCTCGAAACCTTCTTAAGTCGCGGTACGGAAATAGGGGGTGCGCTCATCGAGCAGATTGCTGACAATTTGGGTTTGGAAACAAATGTAAATGCTGCCGTGTCTGCGGTTGGAAAGCTCAAAACGACGCTCGAGACTCGCGCTGCGGTGCGCAGCAGCCCTTCAAGCGCCAAAACCACGGTGGATCTCGCGGAAATCGATCGCTATCTCGAAGGCCTCGGAAAGCTGTAACCCTCTACAAGGTACAGCTTTAAGAAAGGAGTTTCTCTTTGCAGCCGAACCGACGCCGATGGCGAACAGCGCTCGGTGTCCTGGCGGCCAGTTTGCTGCTGTTCTTTCTCATTCTCCGCACTGACAAGGCTGGGGAATTGGTGTGCCAGCAACTCAGAGACAAGCTTCCCCAATTACTTGGAGTCGAAGTCGAATTGGACCAGTGTGCGCTTGAGCCGTTGACCGCCAGCGTTGAATTGACCGGTATCTCATTTGCGCTCGTTGAGCCGAAATTGGCGTTCGCTGCGCAAGCGGCATCTATTTCGTTGCGAGGCTTTTTTGTCGGAGGCGTGTCGCTCCAAGATATTGAGCTCGTTCGACCGAGTGTTGAGTTGAGTATTCCTGAGGCAGGGGCTTCCGACTCGACAGACGAATGCGCGCTGCGTGCTTTGAATCGAGTGCGAGTGGCTCGCTTGCGTATTGTCGATGGGAGCCTGCTAATTCGACTGCCTGAGAATCGTTCGATAAAACTCGAAGGGGTGGCCATTGATGCCGCTTTAGGGAAGCGTGAAGCAACTGTGACGCTCGACGGACGGGGGGGATCGCTGGTCGTCAATGGCCGCACGATTCGCGTCGGAAAATTAGCGCTCGAAAGCACGCTTGAAGTCGAATCGGGTCGGCTCGAGATTCAACGTGCAGAAGCGAACCTCGAAGGCGTGAAGGTGACAGGGGCCGGTACGGTGGAATCGTTGTGTGACGCGTTGCCCGCGTTAGATCTCACCCTCAACGCTTGGCTCCCGGTTGAATCATTGCCCCGCTTGGGCGTTGCAGTGCCCTCGCCGAGCGGCCAATTGTTGGCCCGCGCGACGGTCGGAGGCAAAGTCGGCTCGATGTTGGTTCGAGGAGAAGTGCAAGGTTCGCGGGTCAGCATTGGCCCCTATGCCCCCGGCGATTTTCTCGCGCGAGCCTCGTGGAATGGGGGCACGGTGCTGCTCGAAGAATTTTTCAGCCGCGCGGGTGATGGAGAAGTGCGCATTTCTGGAGAGCTGTCTTTGACGTCAGGTTTTCCGATGACGGCGAAAGTAGAAACCACCGATGCTTCGTTCGCGCAGATTCTCGGGCGGGCCGGAGTGCGCGGCTCTTGGGTCGAATTCCCGGCGTCTGTCAAAGGCACGTTGAGCGGCACCTTGAGCCCGAGCCCGGTGTTGTCGGGAGACGTCGAGTTTCATACCGGTCAATTCATTTTGGCCGCCCGCCCGTGGGACGGTCCTCAGTCTGCCGGCATTGATATTTTGCGTTTCGCCCAATCCTCCGGGCAATTTCACTTGGGCATCAATGCCAACGCGGTGTCTTTCGAAGACATCTCGATTCGAGCAGGCCCGCGCGATGGCACCAAAGTCAGCGGCACAGTCACCTTGTACCCCCAGCGTCGCGCTCTCGACGTCGACATCAATGCAGACGAGCTTGACCTCTCTGATTTTGGTTCAATTTCTGAGATGCCTTGGTCGGGGTATGGGCACGCTCATGTTTCAGTCAAAGGGCCTTTCGCCGCCATCGAAGTGGAAGGCGACACGACGCTGCGTGACTTCACGTTTCAGAAATATGCTCTTGGAGTGGTGCAAAGCCCATTGCGCTATCAAGCAGGAACACTTTCGTTCCCAGCCATAGCGGGACAAAAGGGTCAGACTCCCTATTTTGGTGAAGTCGCCCTGTTGTTTGGAACGGCGGGTTTGCACACCCGAGCGACGGTGCAACTCACTGACGGGCGGGTAGAAGACGTGGTGGACATCTTGGCCGGCTTGAGCCCCACCATGCAGACTGTGCAAGACGGTGTACTCACCGGCAAAGTGAGCGCCTTGGCTGCCATTGACAGCCCTGCTCGTGCACTCAATGGCGTGATTGCAGCCAGCGTACGAGAAGCGCGCTTTTTGAAACGGAGATTGGGCGACACCAGTTTTATAGCTCGCTTCGATGAGGGAAAAGCCTTGGTGTTTGAACCGGCGGTGTTTGAAGGGCCCTTGGGCCGGTTTGCCTTTGAAGGTCGATGGGGTTTTGATGGCCCTTTGCGCTTTAGCCTCGGTATTCAAGAAGGCTCGCTGTCAGAACTGGTCGACCCAGCCGCAGAAAAAAAGACTCCGCTGACGGGTACCTTTGTTGCTTCGGCAAACATCACGGGTGAAACCGAACAGATTTTGGTCGATGCACATATTTCTTCCCCCTCAGTGAATTGGAAAACACATGCGTTAGGGCCGCTGCGGCTCGACGCAAAAATGTCTGGGCGAGAACTCGAGGCCGCTGGAACGTTGTTTGAAGGCTTGGAAGGCACGTTGACGATGAACATGCGTCACGACTGGCCTTTCCAATCGAAATTATCGGTGAACATTGCCGATGCGGCGCCCTTTTTACCTGACGCCGCGTCGGCGGCGGTGCAACTCAAAGGGCAGGTCGAGATCAAAGGACCGTTGCTCGATATTGCGAAGAGTACTGCCCGCGCCCACTTTGAAGAAGTGGCGGTGACGCGAGGCGAAGTGACCACTTCCAATACCGAACCTGTGGTGCTGGCGTACACCGCTGGCGCAATAGAAGTCACTTCGTTGGAACTCAAAGGCCCGACCACCGAGCTTTCGGCTGCCGGTTCGTGGGGGCCCGTGAATGTTGATCTCAAAACGCGGGGCTCCATTGATTTGCGGCTGCTTTCCAGTTTCGCCGGGCAATTTGAGCGCACTTTTGGGCGGGTTGATTTTACGGCCGCATTTGGCGGGCCAATTCGGGCCCCATCGCTTGCAGGGCAAGCGTCTTTGACTGATGTTCGATTACAGCTCACCGGTAAAGATCTCACAGTGCGGGCGCTGTCGGGTCGCGCCGAGTTTTCAGAATCTCGCGTCATCATTCAAGACGTCGAAGGCTTTCTCAATGAAGGGCGTATTCGAGGCCGCGGTGACATTCGCCTCGATCGATTTAAGGTCAAGACGCTCGAAGCCCAGCTCGATTTGGAAGACGTGCCCATTCCTGTACAGCCCGACGTGCCGGCCACGCTGACGGGTTCGCTGCTGTTGGCTTCACGTAACTTGGAACTCTTTCAGCTCTCGGGCGCACTTGATGTGGTCAAGTTTCGATACACGCAGCCGCTGGCTCTTGATTCCTTGATCGCCAATGCGAGAGCAGGTGCGTTGCCCAGCGATGTGGCGCCCAAAGAATGGCTGCGCCTCGACGTCGATTTGCGCACCGCAGGTGATGTGCGCATCGAGAGCAATTTGGCGGGCGTGCCCGTGCTCGGAGTGGGGCGCGTCGATGCCCGGTTGGCGGGGCAACTGAAGCTTTCCGGCACGAACATTCGACCCGTATTGATTGGAGCCGTCGAAACCCAAGATGGCTCGCAGGCTTTCTTTCGAGGCAACACCTTCAATGTGCAAAGAGGTCAACTGCAGTTCAACGGGCTTTGGCCAACGTTTGACCTCTCAGCTCAAAGCCAAATCAGAGAATATGTGGTGAGTGTCAAGGCCTTTGGCCGTTTTGAAGACCCCAAGGTGTCTTTGACGTCTGACCCGCCGCTGTCTGATACAGACATTCTTTCGTTGCTGACGCTTGGGGTCACTTCACGAGAACAACTGACGGGCCGCTCGGGTTTTGGCCTCGCTGCCGAAGCGTTGATGTCGGCATCAGGGCTCGATCAACAAGTTCAACGGTTTCTTTCTCAGAGTTCAGGTTTGTTGAAAGACCCACAAGTTAAACTCACCACCAGCTTCAATGAAAACACCGGAACCGCCGAGCCCGCCGTAAGTTTGGAATCGAGGGTTGTCGTTGACAACATCAAGGTCGGCATCACCAAGCCCGTCACCGGGAGAGGAACCAAAGCTCACGTCGAATACCGCATCAATCAGCGAGTATCGATGAGACTGCAGTGGGATGACCAGAATCAAAACACCTCGCTTGGTAACCCCGGTGTAGAACTGAGATTCCCCTTCCAATGGGAATGATTGTTCTGACTTTGGCGCTGCTGACGCAGGCGCCAGTGAGAGAAGCGCCTCTCGTCACCAGTGTGGAAGTGCGTCTGCCCGCTGGCGCAGACAAACGATTGCTTGATCGCGTCTCTCAACTCATCTCGGTGCGCAAAGGGCAGACGCTTTCTCGACGAGCGGTCGAACGTTCGATTGAAAGTCTCTTTGCGACTGCCCGCTTTGCAGACATCGAAGTTCGCGCGTCAGACGTGCCTACTGGCGTTGAAGTGATTTTTGTTCTTTCACCTAAACAAACCATCAACGCGCTCTTCGTCGAAGGTGCAGCTGTGCTGTCTCGTGAAGAAGTTTTGGCGGCAGCCACGCTCGAGGTGGGTTCTGAATACTGGCCCGAGCGCCT
>JAYUVR010000295.1:0-8299 GCA_043753955.1 Archangium sp.
CTCGCAAAAGACCTTGGCCTGGGAGAACGATTTGTTCTCACCATTGTTGCAGAACAAGCTGATCAATTTTTAGACGCCATTTCCAATGCAGCCAAAGAATTCAGGGAGCGGTATGGCGAAAACCCCGCCCTTCAGTTGGTGCTGCCGAAGATTCGCAAGCAGGCGAGAAAAATAGCTCGGCTTGCGTAATCAATAATGAATATGGTTGTTATGTGAGTTACAAAACACAGTGGCTTCTCGTCAGTATGTTTGTGTTGGGCGCTGGGTGCCGAAAGCCTTCGTCAGTTGACTACTACGATGCGCAAGGTCGCTATTCCTCACTCGTCGCTCGCCAGGGGAACGATGCCTATCTAGACCCCGAGATGGACAGGGTGACTGCTCTTCTTCAGCAGGTGTCGCCCAATTCAATGGAAGCAGACAAAGCGCAACAATTGCTTCAACTCATTACCGTCGAAAAGCAACGGCTTGAAGATGAGGTGCTTGAAGCAAGCCAACTCGCGCAGGTTCAAGAGATGAAGCAAGCAAAAGCAGAACAACACCTTCAAGAAGAAACACACGCGCAGGAAGCTCGTGAGCGTGAGACCCTTCTCACCGCCCGTCTTCAATGTGCTGCTCGCTGTGAAAGTGCATACCAAAAGTGCTTGCTCCTTCAAGGCTGCACCTTGAGTTCGAATGCCCGAGCTCGCTGCTTGAACCCGTCTCGAGCTCAGTCTCAATGCAATCGTCCAGAGGAAACGTGTCGCCAAAAATGCGGCGGTGTCTCGGCCCAAGTGCGCGTGTTTGACACGGAAGCTCCGCCGCAGAAACCTGAAGTGCCAGCAGCACCTCTTCTTCCCCGTCTTGCGCGGAAAGTCGAGGTCTACTCAACCAGTTGGTGCCCTGCATGTAAGAGCACGGTGGCTTATTTGCAAAATGAAAATATTCCTTTCGAAGTGTATGACATTGAGGCCGACGCCGCGGCGCTGGTTCGCAAGCGAGAAATTGACCCAAGTTACAAAGGCATTCCTTTGGTGGTGATTGGTTCGCATAAAATTCACGGGTTCAGCCCGCCAGAAATAGAGAAGGCATTGCGCAGTCGCTGATGAGGCGTTTCTGTTTGAGGCACTGAAATATGAGGGGCTATTTTTTATTGGCTTGCGATGAGAGCAGCCAATTTACCTTCGAGGTCTTCACCACGATCGAAACCGCGCTCACGAATGTCACGCAGATTCTGCTTCACCCGTGAAAGGTCGATTGTCGGATTGCATGCGATAAGTTGCATCGCATCAATGCGGTCCTGAAGGCGCCGCTCGGTCATCGAGAGTATTTTCATTGCGAGCAACTCTTCCGCCTCTGCGATGGGGACGTCGCCCGCTTGAGGAAGGGGAATTATTGTTGAGCGGTCCACAATCTCTGCTTCAATTCCGCAACTGGCAAACAATAAGTCTATTTTGATTTGGGAAGGAGACATCAACCGAACGGTAGACAGACGATGCTGTTGCTCGTGCTCTACCATCGCAACGGGTCGATAGCCTGCTGCCTTGAGGTCAAAAATCAGACTTTCGGCGTCAGCGTCATTCTCAACCTGCACCGCGAGGTCTACGTCTCGAGTGAATCGAACTTCTGCCCGCACTGAAACTGCTAAGCCCCCAACGAGTGCAAACCGGCGATTTGCTTGTCGAAGATTGGCGACAGCTGCCGCGAGCGCAAGCTCGATGGAATCAGGGTCACTCATCGGAACACAGCCAACGAATCAATGCCTTATCAAGCTCATGGCTGGTCGCTTCCTTGTGAGTATGGGCAAGGACCGCACGTTTGAGCCGAATCCCGGTTTCCATCATCGAGAGGGCTTGAGCGAGCTTTTTCGCGGGGCTGTCGCTTCGGCTGATTTCGAGATCATGTTCGACCAGGCTCTGTTTCAACATGGGCGTCTCATCATACTCCTCGTGCTCTTTTGTCTCCACCGCATGAAGTGGCTTTTGCGCAATCGCGCTGTCTTCGCTCTTTGACCTCGAATAGAGCGTGTTGCCGATACCCCTGGAGCCCCCCTAATGCGAGCAATCACCTTCTACGAATACGGCGCCCCTTCTGTCCTCAAAGTCGAAGAACGCCCTGACCCGGTCGCCGGCCCTGGTCAGGTATTGGTGCGGGTGCGAGCTTGCTCGATGAACGCGGCTGATTGGCACATCTTACGGGCTGACCCCTTCTTGGCGAGGCTGGCGGTAGGCCTCTTCAAGCCGCAAAAAAACGTGCTGGGTTGTGATTTGGCAGGCGTGGTCGAGGCTCTCGGCGCCGGCGTCAGGCGCTTCAAGGTGGGAGACCAGGTGATGGGTGAGTTGGGCAGCAGCGGCTGGGGTGCCTTCGCCGAACGGGTCTGTGCGCCGGAAGCTGTGCTGGCCCTCAAGCCCGCCAACATCAGCTTCGATGAGGCTGCTGCGGCGCCGTTAGCCGGGGTGACCGCGTTGCAGGGGCTGCGCAGCAAAGGCCAACTCAAGGCTGGAGAGCGTGTGCTGGTCAACGGAGCCTCGGGTGGCGTGGGCACTTACGGTGTGCAGCTGGCCAAAGCCTTGGGGGGCAAGGTGACGGCGGTGTGCAGCCCTCGCAATGTAGAGCTCGCCCGCTCGTTAGGTGCGGACCAGGTGATTGATTACTCGGTCGACGACTTCACCAAAGGAGAACAGCGCTACGACCTGATTCTGGCCGCGAACGGCTACCATAGACTGAACGACTACAAGCGCGCGCTTGCCCCTGGAGGGCGTTTCATGATGACCGGTGGCGCCGGAAAGCAGATGGCTGAAGCCATCTTTTTGGCACCCTTTTCCTCGCTCGGAAGTGGAAAGCGCATGGGTTTTGTCACCATGAAGAGCAACCGTGAAGATTTGGAATTTGTGCGAGATCGCTTGGCCGACGGGTCCGTGCGCTCAGTCATTGACCGAACCTATCCATTGGAAAAGGTGCCCGAAGCTCTGGCCTATCTCGAAGAAGGCCACGCCCGGGGCAAGGTTGTGATTCAGGTGGCCTGAATTAGGCGGTCATCCGGTAACCAACTCCACGCACGGTCTCAACCATGACACTGGCTGGCCCAAGCTTTTCGCGCAATCGCGTGAGATGGGTGTCAACGGTACGAGTCTCGACGGGCGAAATAATACCCCACACTTCAGCGAGAAGCCTTTCGCGTGATTGTATTCTCCCCGGGTTCGCCAAAAATTGCCTCAGCAATTTGAACTCTATTGCAGTCAAGTCGAGTGGTTGTTCAGCGACCCAGGCTCGGTGCGAATCGAGCTCGATTCGCAGGGGGCCCAGCGAGAGCCGAATGGGTTGCTCAAATGGCACCGCACTTCGACGGAGAATCGCCTGTACTCGAAGCACCAATTCTCGCGGACTGAAAGGCTTGGTGACGTAATCGTCGGCGCCCACTTCGAAACCTCGTACTCGGTCTGATTCTTCGCCGCAGGCAGTCAGCATGATGATGGCCGTCTGCCGAAGGCGCGAGTCTTCGCGCATCAACCTGCAGACTTCTCTCCCAGACATGTCTGGCAACATCAAATCGAGCACCACGACTTCGGGTACGCGAAGCCGAATCGATTCCAAAGCGTCCGCTCCGCTGAGCGCAACGCACGTCTCGAGGCCAGCGTGTTGAAGACCAAATTCAACCAAATGAGCGAGATCAACCTCATCATCCACGATGAGAACCAGTGCCATAGGTTCAATGTCATACATATTCTTCACGGCATCTGCGCGGAGTCTGGGTGACAAGAGCGTGACGGTTAAGGCCCACTCAGCTGTGACCAGCGCGAAGCAATGGAGTCACCCATTCGTGACAGAACCGTCATCCCCTCGTTGAGTGCTTTCTCTAGAAAGTGCTCGCGATGTTTGAAGCGTACGAATTTCAACCTCACCTCGGCACTACCCGCTATCGGCTGATCATTTCTTTTGCA
Organism: Archangium sp.; assembly: GCA_043753955.1. Lineage (GTDB taxonomy): Bacteria > Myxococcota > Myxococcia > Myxococcales > Myxococcaceae > Archangium_A. The sequence goes on from JAYUVR010000295.1 coordinate 3,918, forward strand.
ATGGCAGCCATCGCACTCGGAATTTGCGGAATGCTGCTGAGCGCCTTGTCTTCATCGTTGCCTCAACCCGAACCGATACCGAAACCCAAACAAGTTGATGTCATCTTTCGGCCGCCGCCAGCACCAGAGCCGGTACTTCCACCACCTCCGCCTAAAGTTGCCCCTCAAAAAACAGCACTCCCTACAGTGACGAAGACGCCTCAGGCAGCACCCGCGGCCCGCGTCGTGCCCAAGGAAGTTCCCACGCAAGCCGCCCTAGAATCAGACACCGCTGTCACCGCTCGTGCTGCGGCCGTCGGAGGTACAGGTGATGGCACCGCCGACGAATCGCCATCGCCCAGCACTGCGAGGGGGAATGGCAATGCCCCGGTGAGCTTGCCCGAAGAAGCCGAGCCAGCTGAGCCGTCAGAAGACAACGCCCAGCCTGACTATCCAGAGAGCGCGCGCCTCACCGGGAAAGAAGCCAAAGTGGTTCTCAAAGTAGTCATCGGCATCCAGGGGCAAGTTGGCCATCTGCAAGTGCTCAAAGGGGAAGAGCCATTCATTTCAGCGGCTCTCGCCGCAGTGAAAACTTGGAAATATCAACCAGCGACTCTTGAAGGTTCGCCCATCTCTGTTTTCAAAATCATCACCATCACCTTTTCCCTGAGGAATTAATCACATGGAATTCGCGACAGAAATAATGACTCACATGGGCCCGCCGGCCATTGCAGTAGCCACCACCTTGCTCTTGATGGCGCTCATTTCATTGGCCATCTTTTTTGAACGCATCTTTTCGTATTGGCGCAGTCGCTCGTCGTCGCGTGCATTCGCAGCTGAAGCTCGTGTGCTTTTAGAAAAAGATGATGCTGAAGGGTTGATTCAACGCGCGAAACGAAACAAAGGTCATCTCGCCCGGCTGCTGAGCGCCGGAGCCGCCACCTACTTAGCCACCAAAAGAAAGCCTTCGTCACTTTCCGCTGTCGAAGCCACGCGCCGGGAATTGAATCGAAAGTCCGAAGCGCTCGCGGCCGATGTGCGCCGAGGAATGAATGTCATTGCTTCGGTCGGTTCAATTGCACCCTTCGTCGGTTTGTTGGGCACAGTATTTGGCATCATCACCGCATTCCAAGGCATCGCCAAAGATGGTTCCGGGGGGTTGGGGAGCGTGTCTCTGGGCATTTCCGAAGCCCTGTATGAAACGGCGCTGGGGCTGGTGGTCGCCATTCCCGCCGTACTTGCTTTCAATTGGCTCTCTTCCCAGGCTGACAGCATTCTTTTGGCGCTTGATCAATCTCGCGGAGAATTCCTCGATTTCCTGGAAGCTCGCCACGAAGAGGAAAGTCATGGCAGCTGACCAATTGCCTCCGCGTCGCCGTGGACTGAAGCCTGAAATAAACATCACCCCACTGGTCGACGTGGTGCTGGTGCTGCTTATTATTTTCATGGTGGTCGCCCCACAGATGGAAGCAGGAGCGAGTGTCAAACTTCCGTCTATTTCGAACCCTGACAAAGGCAGTGAGCTGTTTGAGCCCGTGACCGTGACTCTGGCCAAAGATGGGCGGTTCTATCTCGAAAAAGAAGAGCTCTCAATTGAACTGCTCGTTTCTCAATTGAAGCAACTTCATGACCTCAAACCCCAAACCCGCGTCGTACTCAAAGCAGACATTGAACTCGAGTACGGTCAAGTGCGAGCCATGTTTAAGCGTTGCCAAGAACTCGGTTTTCTCGGCGCTTCCTTGCAAGTCATCGACCGCGCAAATAAAAAAGGGTGAAAGTATGGGAATGGAAGTTGAAGACAGCGGAGGGGCCCGTCGAATTAAGCCGCAAATGAACATCACCCCATTGGTTGATGTGGTGCTGGTGTTGCTCATCATTTTTATGGTGGTGACTCCACTCTTAACCAAACATCTTTCGCTCAGTGTGCCTCCAAAGGTTGACGATGAGACGCCGCCTCCACCACCAGGTGCCTTGCCTGCATTGGTGCTGACGGTGGCTCGTGATGGAACAACGCAGGTGAATGGCGAGACCATCGAACGGGCCGAGCTCGCCTCACGGTTGCTGCGAATGGTGAATGCACGGACAGATAAAATTGTTTTTTTTGACGCAGACTCAAGCCTGGCTTACGGGCAAGCGCTTGAAGTGATGGATATGGTGCGGGGCGGCGGAGTGGAATCGTTGGCTGTGTTGGCTGATTCAATTCTCCCGTCTGACTCGGTCGCTGAGAAGATGCCGCCGGGTGTTCGTTGACGTTGCGTTCTCGTGACTCAATCGTGTTCGAGAAGTGACGCGGTCGCCCAAGGGTTGACACAGCACTGGGGCAGATAGCGCTGAGTGAAGAAGAGCGTTTTGTTGACCACAGTTCTGTTCCCACTCGTCGCTGGGTCGAGCGGATTTGACGCGGGCGTGTTTGAAGAGAGCAGTTCAGACGCGGGTGGTCTGGAGCTTTCAGACGGCGTCATCGATGCGGGGCTGGTGGTACCCCCAGGAAAATCGTTCGTCGGCGTATGGGGGCGAGTCACCGATTCACAAACAGGTGAAGGCCTCATCGAAGCGACCATCAAAGTCGTCGCCGGGGCAAAAAAAAGTGTCGTCACCGATGTCGATGGCTATTTCAAGCTCAAGCTCCCTCAAGGGCACTATGAGCTCCGTGTGTTTTGCGAGCTCTACCAAGGGCGTCGCATCAATAACGTTGAAGTCACACCGGGAAGCCGAGTCGACCTCGAGGTGGCCCTCGAGCGCGACAGCCGAGCGGTGCAAGAAGTGGTGGTCGAAGCGAAGGTCGATAAGCGCAACGAAGCCTCGCTGCTTCAAGAACGAAAAAAATCTGTAGTCGCCCAAGATTCGCTCGGCGCGCAGGAAATGTCGCGCACACCCGATGCCAATGCGGGTGACGCGGTCAAACGCGTGGTGAGCGTGACAATGGTTGAGGGCAAGTACGTCTTCCTCCGTGGTTTGGGTGGGCGCTATGCACAGACGCTCCTCAATGGGGCGCTGATGCCCAGCCCAGAACCCGACGAGCCTTCCGTGCCGCTCGACCTTTTCCCCGTCGCGTTGCTGTCAAACCTGAAAGTGGTGAAGACATACACCAGTGAACTCCCTGCAACGTTTGGCGGAGGTTCGCTCACCATTGACACCAATACCTTCCCGACCCAATTCGAACTGAAACTGAGGGCGCAAATCGCAGGCGACACGTTGACTACCGGTCAGTTAAGGCCTGATGAACCGGCATCTCTATTTGAAAACATTGGGTTCGCTTCGGGCGCGTCGCGGCAATTGCCTGCGGCTGTTCCTCGTGATGTTCCGGTAGTGCCTGCCCGAGTTGGGTCTCCCGGGGTGACGGCGCAGCAACAAGAAGCCGCGGGTGAATCGTTTACTCAAAGGTGGACACCGGCCCGCGTGCACGGTCTTCCCTCGGGGAGTTTCGGCGCCTCAATGGGCAACACATTTCATTTCGGGAAAGAAGCCCATCTGGGCTACCTGGTTGGAGCTCAGCTTTCACGTAAGGAACGTCGGCAACAGTTGCAGCTTGAAACGCTGCGCCTCGACGACGGAATGCCCAATAGCATTGAATCGAATCTCACCACCATCGGTACGGTCAGTGGTGCCACCAGTGTATTGGCCAACGTAGGGCTCCATTTCAATCGCAATCATGAGTTCAGCGCGCTCGGGCTTTATTTATGGAATGCCGATACCTCGGCGATGGCAACCGAAGGGTTTGACCAGCAACAAATGTCGCCGGTCACTGGCAGTCGCCTCCAATTTACTCAGCGTGAACTTTTCTTTAATCAACTGAAAGGGTTTCACCGTGCACCTCATTTGCTCAATGCTGAGCTTGAGTGGCAAATTAATTATTCGCGCGTCAATCGCGATGAGCCCGATATTCGAGATCTCCGCAAGGTTGTGAATGAAGACGGCTCACAACAGGTACGTTTTCAACCCAATTCGGTTGAGCGGTTTTTTCTGACTTTGAATGAAGACTCAGCCGGAGGTACCACCCAGCTCACCGTGCCATGGCGCTCACTCAAAGCCACGCTGGGCGGTCTTGGCCAATACTCAGCCCGCGAATTTGACGCTCGCCGCTTCCGCTACCTGGCCCGACTCAATGGGGAGCAAGAGAAATACTCGGTGGAAGAACTGTTGGTGCCCGAGCGCATCGGCCCACCACTGCAAGGTGAACAGCAAATTGCACTCGAAGAAACGACCCTGTCCTTTGACCGCTCGGCGTCATCGCTCGCTGTTTACGGAGGCTTCTTGTCTGCCGATTGGACGGCGAACGAGTGGTTCCGCGTCTCGGCAGGAACGCGCGTCGAAGGCTCTACACTCAAACTGAACGCAGGTTCGCCCTTTGCTACCGGTGGCGCTCCACTGGGTGCTCCTGTGAATCGAAGCGTCAACGACGT
>JAYUVR010000296.1:0-4500 GCA_043753955.1 Archangium sp.
GCTCGTGGGAGTCACCGCCGTCGTACTGTGCAGCTTTGAGGCGTTTCTTCGAGAGCCTGCCCACTATTCAAAAGAGACAAGGAACAAAAGGCAAAGCAAAGCTGAGTTATTCGACGTTTGATAGTGAGCATGATGATGATGGTTATTCTGAAGCAAACGCCGTGCGGCCTCGTGGAGAAGCGGTTACTTTTCTCTCCCAGTGAACGCTTCCGAACTGAACAAGCAAATCAACGAATTTGTGGAGGCTCACGAGCCGGTTGCTTATGGTACATGCGCGCTGACTACCTTGCCCCGCGCAGACTGGTAGCCGTTGAACGCCTACGCGTTAAGTCGTGAATTGTTTTCTTGCAATAGAGCGGAGTAGGGTTTGCGCACTATGGAGCTCAACCCTCTGCTGAGAATCGAGAATTCGCTGGAAATCGCGATTGCGGAAATCGTCGACGAACTCGATCCCAGCTCGCCCGATGCTGGGTTGCTGTGTGAGTACGCAGGTGCCTCATTCGATGAGCTCGCAGATCAGGTTCTTGAGATTCTTGGCTTGCCCCAAGACGACGCGTGGCGCGTCGCCACAGACATCGCTGCACGCATGGGAACACCTCGCATGGTCGCAGCGGTAGAGCGGATCAATCGATTGTTGAAGGCCAAGAACGTCCACCTCGGATCCAAGCATCTTCGTGTGCTGTCGCTCTCCCCACCCAAAACCCACCGCGCTCATTGAAGATTAGGACCTGTATGAATCGGGAGGTCTGGGTCTGATTTCTGTTTGCAGTCCACCGCTTGGCCGACCTCACGGCTCAGAAGTTGCGTCAGTCACTCAGAAGCGGCTACTTTTCTCTCTCACTGAACGCTTCCGAATTGCACAAACAAATCGACGAATTTGTGGAGGCTCACCGGGCCGGCTGCTTATGGTACATGCGCGCTGACTATCTTCCCGTACCGTCACTGAGAGAAGTGGAGTGCTCGAAGCCATTCAACGACACGCGAATCTCGAAGTATTCCGCCGAGCGGAGGAACTCAAAAAAATGGCCTTACGCAGTTCGACCGCGAAATCTTCGGACTCATCAGCGCGGAGCGAAAGCGAACCGGTAACAGTTACGCACATCAGATAGAAATCAGTTACGAACAGAACGCGGCGGCGGCGGCGGCTCAGTTGCTTCAGAAGTCAGCCAGCGCGCTTTCCCCGTCTTGGGCTCATACACCACACCCATAGTGGTCACGCCTTGCGAGCGAGAAAGCACTTTGCTTCGTCGCCTGAGTTCTTTAGTCGCGAAAGTCACGCTGGCGTCGGTGGCTGCAACTTCGAGCGCGTCGCCTTGAAACCAAGAAGAAAGGCCTCCCAGTGCGGCGACCAATGTCGTGGGTCGCGAATTCTTCTTCTTCCCCGCGTTCCCAAGCGTCTGCTGCACGTGGTGACACCCGAGGTGCCCGAGGAACATGATTGACTTGGCGTCCAGTCTGCTCAACGCATCATCAACGGCGCGTACGGCCACATCATCGAGTTGGGCGCCTGGCAAGCGAATCACGGTGAAAGTTCCGAGCGGTTGATCAAACACCAATTCAGGAACGACTCGACTGTCGGTACACGTCACCACCACCGCTTCGCAACTCTCTGCCTCGCTCACTGCAAGTGAAGATGATGAAGCCGCCAAAGCGTGTACAGCGATGAAATGTATTTGGAACGCTGACGGAGAAAAGCGAACGCTCGGGTGTTTGGTTTGTCGGGCCAAAGAAGACGACACCATCGTGATGCTGGGAACTGGCATGTGGACCTATTGGCACCCCAGCGGCAACATCGAAAAAAAGGCAACGTTGATGGAAGGAAAACCCCACGGCTCGTGGTGAAACTTTCACGACAATCGCGAAGTGATGATGCGCGGCAACTTTGATGGAGGAGTTGGAATCAACCCGATGGGCAGGCGCCTATCGAACGGGTCAACCTCGTTTTGAAGGGGCCTATGTCGACTGAGCTCTTGAAGGTGTCCGGGTCAGCCACCTCGTCGGAGGGTGGAGTGATGTCAGTGGGGCGTTGCGCGGCAGTCAAACTTGCTATCGCGCAGCTGGCGTCACCTATGATATGCGCCGCGAATGGTCGTCAGTATCAAAGATGGTTTGCACTGCATCGGCGTGAAAAGACTTCAAGTCGTGCACTTGTTATTCATTGCCGTCGCCGTGCTGAACGCGAGTTGTGTGCGGCTCGTTTCCCAAATCGGCCTGCCCATGCAGCCGGAAGAAATTTACGAGCTCGTGCGCAACGCAGAACTGGCTGAGGTAAACCCCGGTGAGCCCGAGCTCTCGGAGCCGAGCGTTCTATTCAGAGGAACGACCGGGCGAGTTTTGCCGGCTGGGTCGACGATTGTAATTGTCGACTACGTCACTACCGCTGGCTCAGAGCACAAACCATACAGCGTGTGGCAGTACGTACAGGTGAAGACTTCCCCCGTGGCCGTGCAGATCGGCTGGAACGGCTGGGTACACCGCAAGGCGCTTGGGCGCGCCGGGGCGAACCCCACGTCAGCGGTATCGACTCACAAGTTGGCTTACCTCTCGGCATTGTGCCCGCGCCCGATCAAGGAGGCCTTCTCGTGTAAAATGGAACTCGAGGCCGGTCAGCCGGTTCGGGTGGTAGGCTGTGCGAGGGACGGAGAGGTCGCTTTCGTTCAAGTCGAGACTTGGGGTCCAGACGGCCGCTACACAAACGGCTATATCCGCGCGTCGAAACTTCCCAACTCGCCCTGCCTGTGACCATCTCGACAGCTCATTCCTCTCTCAGCTTGGAGCGCTTCATGAACACTCGACCATTCTTTCTTTTTGCAATGCTTGCTTTGAGCGGTTGTTGGCTTCGAAGCACCAGTTCTCCTCGCATGGTCGCCATGCCGAAAGATGAGATCGAGATCGAGCTGCGGACCGCTCGGGGGAGCCTTGCCAATAATCCAAATGAGCCGGTGATGGTGCAGGTGCTCGCACGTGCGGTGGCCGCCGCCTACGCGAGCGGGAAGGTCGCTCGCAATGAAGTCGACGGACCCTCGCTGATGCAGGAAACACTTGCCGCACTTGACCGAATCGAGTCACTCCCAGGGCAACGCGAGCGCGTTCAGGTCTGGCGCGGCTTCCTTTCCTTCAGCACGGGCGACTACGCACGCGCCAAAGAGCTACTTTCCGGCACCACCTGGGACGCCGATCTGTACACCCAGTACGTCAAACTCGGGCACCTGCGCGGCCTTTCCGACGAGGTCCTCTCTGCCTGCAAGCGTGGGTATCACTCACTTACAGAGCGCAGCGATCAGCACAAGCTGTTCAAGGCCTGCGCCGAGGCGAGCCCCAACGTCGAGCCGACCGAGGTTTTACTGAAGTTCGCAACCCAAAGGGACGTCGACGCCTACCTCGCTGAGTCTCAGCGCGGAGAACAGCGGTCGCGCGAACGCTTCAAACAGATCGCGGCAAAGTCGGGCCGCCACTGGGACTGTCTCAACATCTGTCGCCGGTATTACGAAGGGTGCGGCCATTCGCCACAGGTCTGTCGTGAGCAGCGCATCAACTGCGAGCAGACTTGTGAGGGCCAACGAAAAGAGTAGATCACAACTTGGTTTCCCAATTCTTGTACAAATCTCCTTGCACAAGTGAACGTACATACTACTTGCTTTCTCAAGAATCAAAACACTCGATGGCCCTCTCAGGGCTCACGCATTCATAAAGGTCTGGTATTCGATCGAAATGTTCGAACCGCTTGAATTTGGGAGGAACATTTGATCGAGGTCTAAGAATGGAAGCGATTCCCTTCTGGAGCTATTTCGAAACGATGGCAGACCCGAGATGCGTGACGAAAGGCAACCTTCGACACGAGCTTCGAGACATCATCATCATCAGTATGTGCGGTTTCATCAGTGGTCTGGAATCATTTGAAGAAATTGAGGAATTCGCGCAATCGCAAGAGGCATGGTTTCGGCAGTTCCTCGAATTGCCAAACGGCATTCCATCGCACGACACATTGACGCGAGTATTGTCTGTGCTTGATGCCGAAGATTTCGAGCGTCGTTTCTCTCAGTGGGCACAAGCAGTCGCAAAACTCTTTCCAAACGAAGTCATCGCCATTGATGGAAAAACGGTACGGCGAAGCTACGACAAGGCCTCACAAAAGAAAGCTGCGCACATCGTGAGCGCGTGGGCCGCCGAAAACGAGTTGTGCATTGGGCAAGTCCTCACCGAAGAGAAGTCGAACGAGATTACGGCTATTCCGAAAATACTTGAGGCACTCCACATCGCCGGATGCATCGTCACCATTGATGCAATGGGCTGTCAGAGAGAAATTGTGAGGCAAATCACCGAGGAGAAAGCGGCCGACTATGTGATTGGGCTCAAGGGAAACCAACCAACGATGAATGAAGAGGTGAAGTCGTATTTTACTGCAGTGATTAAAGACAAGAGTGAGGCCGCTAGCATTCGATTTGCCGAAACCGTGGACAAGGGCCACGGACGCATCGAGACGCATCGAGACGCATCGAG
>JAYUVR010000297.1:0-14540 GCA_043753955.1 Archangium sp.
TGTTTGTGTGCAATTTGATTGTTCATTTTTTGATGTTCTACAAATTGTCAGAGGCATTGCCAGTGATATCGTTTCTTCAAAGACTTACCGCCTGCGCACGATCATTAGTAAGTCAGCGGCTCACTGGTTTGGAGACGATTCAATCTTGCCTATCTCAGGGCCTCAAATCGGTTGGGCCAGTCATTCAGTCACTTCGGTGGCTGTCGCTCCCTCCGGGGTTGGATGACTCGATATTTGCAGTCGTAAAAGTGTATTGTTTAGTTGACGAAATACGACTCTTTATGGCGTCTCGACGAATTGCTCAGTGTCGGGCTGGTTTCGGCGAGTTGTTTGAAAACGTTGGGCTTCTGGATGCAATTCAGTCTTTGGCCTCTGTGAGAACAAATAATTCGCAACTTGCAATTGCTACATTTGTCGATGGTCCTCCACATATCGTAATGGAAGACTTCGTCCACCCGTTGCTGTCGGGAGCTGTTGCGAACTCCTTGGTGTTGTCTGGTCAATTGCTTGTTACGGGTTCAAATATGTCTGGAAAGTCGACATTTTTGCGAGGAATTGGGCTGAATGTGCTGCTTTCTCAGACGGTAGGTTTCTGCTTTGCGAAGTCGTATCGAGGAACGTATGTACGCTTATGCACATCGATTAAACGCTCTGATAGTCTCTTAGAAGGACGTAGTTACTATCTGACAGAAGCAACCGCCATTCGCGCGATCTTGAGACATGCAGAAGCGAACATTCCAATCTTGTGTATTCTGGATGAGATGTTCCGAGGAACAAATACCGACGAGCGAGTAGCAGCGTCCGGAGGGGTGTTGCGTTATCTTGCGGAAAAGAATTCATTGGTTATCGCCGCAACTCACGACACAGAGCTGTGCCACATTTTGGAAAATTCATTTGGGAATGCCCATTTCGGCGAGAGAGTCGGGGGGTCTGGGTTGGTGTTTGACTACAAGATCAAGTCTGGACAGACCACGAATCGCAATGCGCTCGAGTTGTTAGAGCACCGGGCTACCCGCAGAGTGTTCTAGGACACGCCCAAGAATTGCTTGGTTTGCACAGTGATTCTAAGTCTACACATCACCGCTCCGCTCTTCCGTTGGCCCCAGCCGCCCTTCAGTAGTGTCTTCATTTCGGCGCTGCAGGGTACATGTTTGCGTTGAGACACACGTTGCGCCGCCTCGCCCTCATGCGCTTTCAATTGATGCACAGTTGGCCCTCATGAGCATCGAAGAGCCCTACTCAACCAACAACACGCCACCGATCATCATGTCCATATCGCAGCCGAACTTCACTTTGCCGGCCTTCGTGGGCACCCAGGTGACTTCAACCGTAGTGTTGAAGGGCAATTCTTTGTGAATGTCGGTACCTTCAACAAGTATTGATTTGGCGCAGGTCTCTTCTGTTTTTCGGGTGATGGCCAAGGTCAAAGTTTCACCCACTTTCGCCGTGATGTTTTCCGGCACGAAGCCCTCTTCAGTCACATCCATGGCGACGAATTTTTGCGCGCTGGGAGCGGTCGTGCGGGGCCGAGGCTCAATTTTCGTTATGACTTCAGCCGGCTTTACGGCGACGACTTCTTCTTTTTTACAAGCGATGACACAAAGGGCAACGAAGAGAAGGGCTGATGAGTGCATGAGAGCTCCTTAAAAAGCCCTCTACTCTGATTTGTCTTCGATGCGCATCGCCCAGACGCACTTACCGAGCCACAGGTGCCCACGACAACATGGCGTGAAGCGGTACGAAGCACTCATTGGCTGGTTCGCCCAGCAAGACATCATACGGGCCGACTCCTAAGAGCGGCATTTCGAGTTTGATGCCGTTGCGAAGCTGAACGATGACTTGCTGGCCAACGTGAGGGAAAAAACTCCTCGGGTCGCTGACGGGTCGGCGTGCCGGTTGTCGCGCCACCGTCGCCGGCTTTTGCGAGAGCCGAGGTTCGCGTTCAAGCGCAGGGAAAAGACTGTCCCAAGTGCTCTTTCGCGAGAGCACCACCAGCTGAATTTTCTCGTGAGGACCTGATCTCTCGCCGGTAAGAGAGACTGGAGCAACCGCCACCAACGTGTCGAGCACCGTGCGCTCACCGAGCACCAAAGCCAACTCGCGCTTTTCTGAAATGCAGGCCGCGATGAAGTTGTCGATGACCTCTGGTGAGACGGTGGTGCGCGCTTCTTTGATGGCATCACGCCGTTTGGCGCGGGCGCGTCGAATTCTAAATTCTTCGACCGACATACCGCTCTGCACGATGCCAAACGCATCGGCGAGATCGAGCCCAGGCGTCGCTTCGAGCAATATCCACGCTTGATCAAAACGTTTTGCTTCTTCGGCGTGGAGTTTTTTCCAAATGCGACACTTCATTTTGCCGTCGAGTTCACCTTTGGCAATGCGATTGGGAACGCGTTCCTTTCGAGCCAACGCGGCGATGATCTCCGGACTCGAAGGCATGGGTGGGGAAGACGATCGAAATGGAGGCCTTGTCGTAGCCGGCCGCGGCGCAGAGGCAGAAGGTTTAGGGACTGGCCGCGGAGTCGGAGCGATGGCGGTGGTCGATGGTCGCACGACCGAAGGAGTGGGGCTGACCTTTGCCCCGGTGGGCGGCTTGCGAATCACTTGGACCAGAGGGGCTGGTGGCTTGCCTTTGGGTCGATCGCTCACGGGCTTACTCGTTGTTCAAGAGAGTCAGAGAGGTCGAGGAACCACTTGCCGTTGTCATTGATCAATTTCACTTCACGAACGCCCGAGGCGCTCGCCACTTTGAGTACTGCTGTCGCTGCGTCAGCGGTCACTTTAACGACCCGCCCGGGTTGATCAGCGCGAATGCCTTGAAAAAAGAGTGAACGAGGCTCATCACGCACTACGCCTTTTGATGCCAGCGAAATGGACTTCGAACGCTCTTCGGCTTTGGTGCGCGTTGGGTTCGAGAGCAGATTCCACGCCTTGGTGGTGTCTCCTTTCGACAGCGCATCGGTAAAACTCAGGTAGGCCATTTCCGGTGAATTGGTGGGCGCTGGCAGACAGCCGAACGTTGCAATCATCAAGAACAACACCCCCGCGATACGCATCACGTACTTCATAGCGAGATTCGAGCGCCTTGGGCGAAGGGGATTACCACACTCGATTTTCATCTTCTCTAAACCTTTACAAGACGGGCTCTATAAACGGGTGCTGCTGAGGCTAAGTACCGTCGCTCACGGGTCGAAGGCGCCTCGCTCGGGTCGTATGGGTGAAAAGTGCCTGAGCCTAAGGGGTTGTGAAACCCAGCGGCCTCGAGAACCCGCAGCCCCCGTTCACCGACGTCTTGAACGTCGGTTCGAAAGTCGAACGTGCCTCCGTTTTTGAGCAGGGTGAGCAAGAAACGCGTGAATTCGGGTTGCAGAATGGCGCGCCGTTGGTGAGCCCGTTTCCACCACGGGTCTGGGAACTGAAGATGAATGGTCGAAAGGCTCGCCGGCGCGAACAATTTTGGCACTTCAATTCGTGCATCGCCCTCGATGACTTTGAGGTTGGTGACGCCATTCTTTTCAGCTCGAAACGCCACTTCACGCGCGTACTTCTTGCGCCATTCGAAAGCGACGCAGCGCAGATGGGGGTTTCGTTTGGCGTGTTCGAGAGCGAAGCCACCGGCTCCGCAGCCGATCTCAAGTTCGAGGGGCCCTGTCGACCCGAACGTCTTTTCCCAATCGGGAAATGTTTCGAGGCCGAGCAGTTCGTGACCTGCAGGTGAAGGGCGAAGCGGGATCCGACTCATAGCGTTTGGGGCCGCTAGCAGGTTCTTTCGCGCAGGTCGAAAGCAGAAAACTCAAAAGAGATGTACCCGACGGCATCGCCAGCGACCGTGAACGCTTGTATTGGAACAGGCATGAAGCTCTTTTCGTCAATTCACGATGCCTCAGATGGCTCGCTCCGGGGCTGCGCGCTGTGCCTTGGCAATTTTGACGGCGTTCACTTGGGCCATCAGGCCTTGTTTCTGGAAGCCTCGAAACACGGCCATGTCGGCGTGCTCACTTTTGAGCCGCACCCAGGGAAAGTGCTGCAACCTCAATTGGCTCCGCGGTTGATCGTCTCACCCACGCGAAAGCGCGAATTGCTTCAAGCCCATGGTGTTGAAGTGCTGATCACCCAACCATTCTCAATGGAATATGCGCGAACGCCTGCAGACCAATTTGAATCACCCCTCTTCGACGAGATTGGAGCTCGAACCGTGGTGGTGGGCTACGACTTTACGTATGGAGCAAAGCGCTCAGGCACCGTCGCGCATCTCGAACTTGCCGCCCGTGCTCGGGGCGCACAAGTGCTGAGGGTAGGCGCCGTCGGTCTCGATGGCGTGGTGGTGTCTTCGAGCAAAATTCGAGAATACATTCTCGATGGTCGTGTTGAAGCAGCGGCTCGATTGTTAGGTCGACCTTTCGACCTCGACGGTGTGGTGGTCACCGGTGCTGGCCGTGGCCGCAGCATCGGTTTTCCCACCGCGAACATCGAAACCAGCAACGAATTGAGGCCCGCTCCCGGCGTGTACGCAGTGAAGGTGCGCAACGTTGATGAACCTACATGGTGGAATGGGGGGGCCGCGAATATCGGCGTCAAGCCTACATTTGGTGGCAAAGAAGTCACTATCGAGGCGCACCTTTTTGACTTTGAAGGCGACCTGTACGGCAAGAACCTTCGGGTCGAGTTTCTCGAGCGGCTACGCGCTGAGATGCGATTTGCTTCAGTGCCTGAATTGAGTGCGCAAATTGCGCGCGATATTGAGGCAGCGCGTACGTCGATCGCCAAAAGTCTGACTTGAGTTCGACGCGCTACATGTCCTGATTCCTTGCTTTGCCGAGGGCACGAGGTTTGAATTCACAAGCTCTTTTCTCGCGTCTTGCATCGAGGGCACAATTCCATGTCAGGTCGGCTCGGCGAACTGCTTGTTCGTGAAAATCTCATCTCAGTTCAGCAACTGCGCAAAGCGCAGGAAGAACAACAGAAGGCCGGCTCGCGCATTGGGACCGCGCTCATCAAAGTCGGAGCGATTGAAGAATCGAAGCTCACCGACTTTCTTTCGAAGCAGTACGGCGTTCCTTCCATCAATCTCAAAGAGTTTGATGTCGAACCTGACATCATCAAGCTGGTTCCTAAAGACGTGGCGGAAAAGCACTTGGTCGTGCCCGTCAATCGCGCCGGCAGTGCGTTGATCGTCGCTATGTGTGACCCCTCGAACATCTACGCCGTCGACGACCTCAAGTTTCTGACGGGCTACAACATCGAAGCCGTCGTCGCCAGCGAGCCTTCGATTCGTGAAGCCATTGAACGGTATTACGCCGATCGCGGCCCCAGCCTCGAAGACATCGTCGGAGGCATGGGTGATGACGATGTTGAAGTAGCCGATCGCGCCGAAGACGCCAGCGTCGAAGAAGCGGCGCGTGCAGCTGAAGATGCGCCGGTCATCAAACTGGTGAATCTGATTTTAAAAGACGCCATCGGCAAGCGGGCTTCAGATATTCACATCGAGCCTTACGAGAAAGATTTCCGCGTTCGTTTTCGCATCGACGGCGTGATGTACGAGGTGATGAAGCCTCCCATCAAGCTGAAGAACGCCATCATTTCGCGCGTAAAAATCATGGCGCAGCTCGACATCTCTGAACGTCGGCTTCCCCAAGACGGCCGCATCAAAATCAAATTGGGCGGCGGTAAAGAGATGGACTTTCGCGTCAGCGTTTGCCCCACGCTCTTCGGCGAAAAAATAGTGATGCGTTTGCTCGACAAATCAAACCTTCAACTCGACATGACCAAGCTGGGCTTCGACCCAGAGCCTCTTAAATGGTTCAAAGAAGCCATCGACCGCCCGTATGGAATGGTGCTGGTCACTGGCCCCACAGGCTCTGGGAAAACGACGACGTTGTACTCGGCACTCGCGGCGTTGAATGACCCCACTACCAACGTCTCGACCGCCGAAGACCCCGTCGAGTTCAACTTTGCCGGCATCAACCAAGTGCAGATGCAAGATTCCATCGGTCTCAACTTTGCGGCCGCCTTGCGCAGCTTTCTGCGGCAAGACCCAGACACCATCATGATTGGTGAGATTCGCGATTTTGAGACGGCCGAAATCGGTGTAAAAGCCGCGCTCACCGGCCACTTGGTGCTCTCGACGCTGCATACCAATGATGCCCCGGGCACGGTGAGCCGACTCCTCAACATGGGCATCGAGCCCTTCATGGTCACTGCATCGCTCAATCTCATTTTGGCGCAGCGCCTCGCGCGACGGCTGTGCCCAAACTGCAAGAAGGCGGTGCAGAACGTCGATGAACAAGCGTTGATTGACGCCGGTATTCCAGCTGAAAAAATTGGCTCGTTTACGCTCTACGAAAAAGCCGGGTGTAAGGACTGCAACGATCGCGGTTACAAGGGCCGCGTCGCCGTCTACGAAGTGATGCCGTTTTGGGACGGTCTTAAAGAAATCGTCATCAACGGCGCGTCGGCAGCTGAACTGAAACAAGAAGCCATTCGCTTGGGCATGCAGACATTGCGCATGGCAGCGCTTGCCAAAGTGATGGTCGGTGCGACCACCATCGAAGAAGCAGTGAGCAACACTGCTCCCGACAAGTTTTAAAAGGCCCTTCACCATGGCGAATCTCCAACAGTTACTCAAAGAGATGGTCGACCGGGGCGCTTCAGATTTACACATCACCACCGCCTCAGCCCCTCAGCTGCGAATCGATGGTCAGCTGACGCCGTTAAAGATTGACCCGCTGACGCCAGTTCAAACCAAACAGTTGTGTTATTCGATTTTGTCCGACGCTCAGAAGCACAAATTTGAAGAAGACAACGAACTTGATCTCTCTTTCGGCATCAGAGGGCTCTCACGATTTCGAGCTAATATTTTTGTGCAACGGGGTCAGGTCGCCGGAGCATTTCGGACCATTCCTTTCAAAATTTTGACGTTTGCTGAACTGGGTTTACCTCCCATCGTTCAAGAGCTTTCAAGAAGACCTCGGGGGTTGATGCTGGTGACGGGCCCCACCGGTTCGGGCAAATCAACCACGCTGGCTTCCATCATCGATCGCGTCAATACCGACCGTCATGAACACATCATGACCATCGAAGACCCCATCGAATACCTGCATCCCCACAAAGGGTGCTTGGTCAATCAACGAGAAGTGGGTGCTGATACCAAGTCTTTCAAACTGGCCCTTCGGTACATTCTGAGGCAAGACCCCGATGTGGTGTTGGTCGGTGAGATGCGAGACTTAGAGACCATCGAGTCGGCCTTGGTCATCGCTGAAACCGGCCACATCGCCTTTGCGACTTTGCATACCAACAGTGCAGTGCAGACCATCAATCGCATACTTGATGTCTTCCCGCCCTATCAACAACCGCAGGTACGCGCTCAATTGTCATTCGTGTTGGAAGGCATCATGTCGCAGTCGCTCTTGGCAAAGGCCAATGGCGGCGGGCGTGTACTGGCGCTCGAGGTGATGATCCCCAACGCTGCAATTCGAAACCTCATTCGCGAAGACAAAGTGCATCAGATTTATTCGCAGATGCAGGTCGGCCAGTCCAAGTTTGGAATGCAGACTTTTAACCAGGCGCTCGCCTCGTTGTTGTCGAAAAAAACCATCAGTATGGATGAAGCTTTTGGTCGTACCAACGACCCCGATGAGCTCAAAAACATCATCGCCAGCGGCGGCGGCGCCCAACTTCCTGGGCATCAGGCGACAGGTCCTTCAGGTCGCCCACAGGGTAGGTCAGGGTAAGGCCAAAGCACGCATTGGGACTTTTTCAGTGCGGGGTTAGCATCGACAAAGGCGCTTCTTCATCGAGGCATTTTTTTCAAGGAAGCACATCGCTATGGCTCAAGCTGCGACCGTCAAAACTGCTCCGCGCACGCCTTCTACCAAGAAGGACACCATTCCCATCTATCTGTGGGAAGCGAAGACCAAACAAGGGGAAATCAAAAAAGGCGAAATGGAGGCTGGCGATTCGAAAGCTGTCGAAGCGCGCCTTCTCTCGCTTGGTCTCACGCCCACCAAAGTTCGCAAAAAAGGCATCTTTGATACGCAGCTGAGTTTGCCTGGGGGTGTCGCAGGCAAAGATTTGCTCATTTTTACCAGGCAGTTCGCCACCATGATCGACGCAGGCCTGCCCTTGGTGCAGTGCCTCGATATCTTGGCCAGTCAGACTGAAAACTTAGTGTTGCGCAAAGTGCTCTTTGCCATCAAATCGAAAGTCGAAGGTGGTTCGACCTTTTCTGACGCGCTCAAAGAGCACCCCAAAATTTTCGATGAGCTCTATGTGCAGCTGTGCGCGGCCGGTGAAGTGGGCGGTATTCTCGATACCATTTTGAATCGTCTCGCAGTCTACCGAGAGAAATCAGAAAAGCTGCGCCGCAAAATCAAAGGCGCACTCACGTACCCCGTCTCAGTTATGTGTATCGGTATTGCGGTCACTGCGGTGCTGCTCATCAAGGTCACCCCTGTGTTCGCCAAAATGTTCGCTGACTTTGGTTCTGCGCTCCCCGGGCCGACTCAATTCGTGGTGGACCTCTCGGCTTGGTTACAGAGCTACATCATTCATATCGTGGTGGGCTTCACCGCTTTCGTGTTCGCATTTCGAGCTTTTTACATGAACCCCAAAGGGCGAGAGATTTTTGACAAGGGCGTGCTGTATGCGCCCATCGTCGGAGACCTGATTCGTAAAGTGGCGGTGGCTCGGTTTACGCGCACCTTAGGTACGATGATCAGTTCAGGCGTTCCCATTCTTGATGCCCTCGACGTCACCGCCAAAACCGCGGGCAATCGCACCATCGAAAAGGGCATTCAATACGTTCGGGCCAAAATTTCTGAAGGTAAAAACATCGCAGGCCCGCTAGCGGAAACTAAGGTCTTCCCATCGATGGTGGTGCAGATGATTGGCGTCGGTGAAGCCACCGGCGCGATGGATCAAATGCTTGGAAAAATAGCCGACTTCTACGACGACGAAGTCGACGCCGGTGTGGCGTCACTGACCTCGCTCATCGAGCCCATCATGATGGTTTTCCTCGGCGGCGTGGTCGGTGGTTTCCTCATCGCGATGTACCTGCCCATCTTCAGCATTGCCGGTGCCATCAAATAAAGGAGGCGTAGCCGCAGCGGCGGCGGACCTTCGGGTGCGCCTTCTGTGGTTGACGCTCTTTCGCACCGTCGCGACCACGCTGGTCCTCGGAATACTGGCGGCGCAACTCTCGTCAGTCACCCCGCGGGGCGAAACGCTGTCGCTGGCCGATCTCGCTTCGTTTGGAATCATCGGCCTCAGCTATGTACTCACCCTGGTTGCTGGCCTGTTGTTGCGCGCCAGCAGAGTGGGCCTTCGCGCTGCTTGGGCGCAAATTGTCTTCGATGTGTTGCTGGCCGCGAGCGTTGTTTTTCTCACCGGCGGTGCGCGCTCGCCTTTCACTTTTCTTTTTCTAGCGAGCATTGTCGGGGCGGCCTTTCTCCTCGGTACTCGAGGCGCAGTGGCCGGCCTCTTGTTCGCTTCGAGTGCATACGTGTTGGTGCAAGCGTCGCTGCCGAGAACCCAGTCGGCAGACGGTTTTTTTCGTTTGGGCCTCGACATGCTGACGCACCTCATCGCTCAGGTGTTGATCGCCGTTCTCAGTGGCTACGTGGGTGAGCAACTCACCCGCACGGGTGGAAAATTGTCGGCCAGCGAGAGAGATCTCCGCGAACTGACACAGCTTCAAGATGAAATCGTTCGCGCCATGCCTTCGGGGCTCATCACCTGCGACTCGCAGGGCGTGGTGACCTTTCTGAACCCCGCAGCGGTCAGCATTTTGGGCAATGAAAACCCAAATGAGGACAAGAGGAAAATCGACGACCTGCTGCCAGGAGCGATGGAATTGGTGGCTGGGCGAAGGTCTGAGCTCCGCGTCGATACCCCTCGAGGCGAACGCATTTTGGGCCTCTCGGTGGCCCCGTTGCACAGTTCAGAAGGTTTGCTCATCGTGTTTCAAGATCTCACTGAACTGCGCCGTATCGAACGGGAACTCGACAACATGGACCACTTGGCGACCCTGGGAAGACTTTCCGCGCAGCTTGCTCATGAAATTAGAAACCCGTTGGCTGCGATGCGCGGTTCAGCGCAAATGCTGGCCGGTGATGCGGTCGAGGGCAATGGTGCGCGATTGGCAAATCTCATCTTGCGAGAGGCAGATCGCTTGGCGGGTTTGGTCGACGGGTATCTCAAGCTCGCTCGGCCTCCTCCGCCGCAGCTCGTGATGACCCGCCTCGATGTGGTGGTTCGCGAAACGCTCGAATTGCTCAGGGCTGACCCTTCTTTTTCGACGCTTCAAGTTGAAGCGCAACTCGAACCGGTCGAAGCGGTGTGCGACGCAGGCCAGATGAAACAGATGCTGGTCAATCTTCTTCGAAACGCTGCCGTTGCCGTCGTGGGTTCCAAAGGCCGAGTTCGGGTCAGGGTGACCGGCACTGCCAGCGGAGCCCAGGTCGAAGTGTGGGACAGCGCAGGTGCACTAGCGCCGGAAGATCGACATCGGGTCTTCGAGCCATTTTTCACTCGTACTCAAGGTGGAACAGGGCTGGGGCTTTCAACGGTGCATTCCATCGTTCAAGCGCACGGAGGCACCATTACCGTCGAATCAAACCCTTCGATGGGAACCACCTTTTGCGTCAAGCTCAGGTCTGAAGGAGCACTTTTGCATGACGCGCATTCTGGTCGTTGATGATGAACTTTCCATTCGTGAATACCTCGAGATGCTGCTCGCGAGGTCTGGCCATGTGGTCGACTTGGCCGATTCGGTTGATGCAGCACGGCGATTGTTAACGAGCCGCACTTATGACTTGGCGATCACCGACTTTCGAATCGGCAGCGATTCGGGCATCGAAGTGCTGAAGGCGGCTCGCGCGCTTTCTCCTCCACCTGAAGTTATCGTCATTACGGCTTATGGCACTCCGGCGTCGGCGGTACAGGCGATGCGCCAAGGTGCGTACGACTACATCAGTAAGCCATTCGACAATGACGAGTTGATACTGCTGGTCGATAGAGCGCTCGAGAAGAGCCGTCTGACCGAAGAGAACCGACAACTTCGCGCCACTTTGCTGCCGCGCGCTGAGTACTACGTCGGCACCAGCCCAGCGATGCGACAAGTGTGGTCGATGGTTGACAAGGTGGCGCAGGCGCGCTCGACGGTGTTGATTACCGGCGAGAGCGGTACCGGGAAAGAAGTGGTCGCTAGGGCCATTCACGTGCGCAGCCCACGCGCGGCGTCGCCATTTGTTCCGGTCAATTGCGCGGCATTGGCTGAAGGCGTGCTCGAGAGCGAACTCTTCGGGCACGTGCGCGGGGCGTTCACCGGTGCCGCGAGCGATAGAACGGGCATATTGGTCTCAGCTGGAGATGGCAGTGTTTTGCTCGATGAAGTGGGCGAGCTTCCTCTCGGCACGCAGGTCAAGTTGCTCAGAGTTCTGCAAGAGCGCAAAGTTAAACCCGTCGGTTCATCTCACGAAATTCCTTTTGAAGCGCGCATTCTGGCGGCGACCAACAGACGCCTCGAAGGCGAGGTGAAAGCAGGTCGCTTTCGCGAAGACCTTTTCTTTCGTCTCAATGTCATCAACATAGAGTTGCCGCCTTTGCGCGCCCGTAAAGAAGACATTCGTGCTTTGGCGGTCTACTTTTTGGGCCGAGTGGCAGAAGAGTTGGCGAGGCCAGGTTTTCGTTTTTCAGACGAAACGCTCGCCATTTTAGAGAACTATTCCTTCTCAGGAAATGTGCGCCAGTTGGAAAACATTGTCGAACGCGCCGCCACGCTTTCTGAGACCGAAATGCTCGGCCCAGACAGTCTGCCGCCGGGCGTGCGTGGAACGAATGAAACGCATGCCGAGCCCGAAGTGAGTATCGGGGAAGGGTTTTCACTCGAACGACAACTCGACGGCCTCGAAAGAAAATTCTTGCAGGAATCGCTTCGTATTTCGGGTGGCGCAAAGACCAGAGCAGCCCAGTTGCTGGGCCTTACGTTTCGTTCTTTCCGCTATCGACTGGCGAAACACGGCTTGGGAGATCGAGACGACGCATGAAGGCGCGCTTGTTCATCACTTCGGTGCTGATCTCTCTGGTGACGGTGATCCCCACCTGGGTGTCGCTCCAGCCATTGGTGAGGCGCGCTCAAGAACAAGGGGCCGCATGGCAGAACATGACGACCCTTCTGCTGTCTCTCGATTTCGTCTTTTCCACCGTAGCGGTTTTTATACTGCTCCATTTTACGTTTGGTCGGCCCATCGAACGCATCGAGCATACGGTGCGTGATTTGGCCCGCGAAGATGACGAGGGCGGGGCCCTGTTGCTGCGGTTAGACCGGGCCTTAAGAAGGTTGGCGCTCGAGTTGAGTGAAGAACGACGCGTCAACCAGCAACGGCTGCACGAGCTCGAGACTTCGCATGATGCTTTGGTGAAGTTGCAGGCTGAATTGGTAGCCAACGACAGACTGGCAACGGTGGGCAAGTTGGCCTCTGGCGTCGCGCATGAGGTGGGTAACCCCTTGTCAGGCATCTTGGGCTACCTCTCGGTGATTCGAATGCGACAGCCCAACAACGCTGAGATGCTCGAGGTGGTTTCGCGTATCGAACATGAAGTTCAGCGCATTGACCAAATCGTTCGAGGGCTCCTCGAATTGGGCAGACCTTCGCGCGGTAAAGCTGAACGTATGGATGTTCGGCCGATTATTGAATCGAGCGTGAAGCTGCTGTGCGCCAGTCGAGATTTCGAGAACATCCAGGTGGGTATTGAAGGCCCACAGTCTCTGTGGGTACGCGCAGAGTCAGGGCCTTTCTCTCAGGTGTTGGTCAATCTGTTGCTCAACGCAGCGCAAGCCATGGTTGGCAAAGGCAAGGTGGTGGTGCGTCTCGAACCCATCAGCAGCGGAGCTGTGGTGGCGGTTGAAGATGAAGGGCCAGGGCTCACCGCTCAAGCCCAAGCGCACATCTTTGAGCCTTTTTTCACCACCAAAGCCGCGGGCAAAGGCACGGGCTTGGGGCTGGCCGTTTCGCGCCATCTGCTGGCTCAGTTTGAAGGGCAGCTTGAAGGGAGCAATAAGGAAGGAGGAGGCGCTCGCTTCGCCATCACGTTGCCCGGGCCTTAATGGCTGAGGTGCGAGGGGCGTGTTAGCTCATGAAGTATGGGTGCCTTCCGCCATGTACTGGTCGCCGATGACGAACCCTCTATTCGCCATGTACTGACATTGGTGCTCACCGAAAGCGGTTACGAAGTGCGCGCGGTGGGCGATGGCGAAGAGGCCCTCAAAGAATTGGCTGCGCGAAGTTACGACGTGGTGATTTCCGATGTGCGTATGCCCAAAGTCGACGGCATGGCTTTGTTGCGACAAGCCTTGTCTTTGAACGCCGACCTCACTTTTTTGGTGATGAGTGCTTATGGCTCGAAAGACTTGGCCCTCGAAGCCGTGGCGCAAGGCGCATTCGATTTTGTCGAGAAGCCTTTTAAGCCCGAAGAAATCGTCTTCATTCTCAAAAAAGCTGAAGAGCGATTTCGACTGGTTCGCGAAAATCGTCGGCTGCGCGGCGCGCCACCTCCTGATGGCCCCTTGCAACGTTTGCTCGGTCGCAGCGAGGCACTCGGGCTTCTCAAAAAACAAATTGCCCGTTTGGCCCCCGTTTCAACCACCATTCTCATCGCTGGTGAATCGGGCACGGGCAAAGAATTGGTGGCCCGCGCACTCCACGAACTTTCACCGCGCGCCTCGATGCCTTTTGTACCAATTAATTGCGGAGCCATTCCGGCAGGGTTGATTGAATCAGAGCTCTTCGGTCATGCGCGCGGAGCCTTCACTGATGCCCGCGTGGCGAAACGCGGTTTGTTTACAGAGGCTGATGGAGGCACCATCTTTCTCGATGAAGTGGGCGAACTGCCCATGCAGGCGCAGGTGAAGTTGTTGCGGGTGTTGCAAGAAAGTGAAGTGCGCCCTGTCGGAGAGAGTCGGGTCGAGAAGGTCGATGTGCGAGTCGTCGCCGCGACTTTGCGAGATCTCCAGCGGTTGGTGGACAAAGGTGAGTTTCGGGAAGATCTCTATTTCCGCCTCAATGTGGTGCAGCTCAAAGTGCCCTCTTTGCGCGAACGGGTTGATGACATCAGCCTTCTGGCAGCAGCCTTCGTGAATCGCTTCAATCGAGAGCTCAACCGGGAGCCGCCCATCGCAGGGCTCTCACCTGAAGCGGAGCAGTTGTTGGTGACGTACCCATGGCCTGGCAATGTTCGCGAGCTTGAAAATGCAATGGAACGCGCGGTGCTCCTGGCGGAAGGCACCCACATCGCGCCTGAGAATTTGCCTGAAAAACTGTGGGCCAGTCGACCGGCGACCATTGGCTTGGCTTTACCTACACCTGAAACCAGTGGCTTTTCCCTTAAACGTGCCATCGAAACCGTCGAATCACAGTTCATTCGAAAGGCTTTGCAACACACTCGCGGCAATCGCACCCGAACCACCGAATTACTTGAGCTCAATCATCGAGCCCTTTTGTACAAAATAAAGGACTACGGCATCGACCCCGATGCTGAAG
>JAYUVR010000298.1:0-2630 GCA_043753955.1 Archangium sp.
CTCTGTGGAAGTTCGGTCGGACACGGCTTCATGTGCGGTTTCGGCCTCCCGGCTGCTGCGAGTTTCCCCAGACGATTGCAACTGCTGCGCGACGTCGAAGACACTATGTCTCTCTCTCAAGGACCTTTTTTCTTGTCGGCAATCAGTGGGGGATACGCAACCGACAGGTCCCTAGAATCTTGGTGAGCGTGATTTTAATTCTTCAATGCACCCGCCTTGATACACAAAGCGGGTCAGAGGCATGTATGGCAGTCCGTCGACCATTGTCAAACGGGGTACCTCATGTTTGACCTTCTGAGGCCCAACATTTTTTTTGGAGCGCTGCTGATCTGTGGATCAGCTTTCGGTCAATCGCCAGCGCTCCTCGAATCGGTGAGGCTTCAGCGGGCCGGCGTCGCTCTTGAAGCCAGGGGTGAACTTACGGTGTGTGCAACCACCCACTGTGTCGACCAAGGGCGGCTGAATCTGCTGACTGGTTTTCTTGAACTGTCTGAGGGCCATGCAGCAGAGGCAGCGAGCACCTTGGGCGCGGTAAAAGCGCCTGAAGGCCTCGAGGCTTTCCACGCCTGGTACTTCGGGGAGGCGCTTTCTTGGGCGGGCCAATCGCGCGCTGCGCTCAAAACATTTCAGCGCGCCCAAAAAACAGCTCCCAAATGGCTCGAGCGCCGAATCAGCCGTCGTATGGCAGAACTCTTTCTTGAAAAAGGTGAGGCCTCAAAGGCGCTCGCGTTGCTGGCACTCGACCCTGAGGTGGGGTTCACCCCGGAACTTTTGTACACGCGGGCGCTGGCTCGACAACAGTCAAGATTGCCAGCCCTGGCTCAAGCCGACTGGAAAATGCTGGCATTAAGATTTCCTACACACCCTCACGGCGCAGCCGCTCAAAGGCGCCTTCAACGCGCCGGTCAATGGCTTTTGACTTTTGAAGAGCAATTCTCGCTGGCGCAAGCGCGCTTCATCGGAGGCGACGCCGAAGGTTGCCTCTCGGTTTTAGAATCGATCGAACCTTTGCTTTCTCAAGGGCGTGCTTCAGCGCAGATTGCGCTCCTCAAGGCTCAAGCGTTGCTGATGAGAGGGCCGAGTCGAAGTGCAGCCGCGATGGCCGAGTTGGCGATTGCGATTGATGGCCCGAGCGACATCGCTGCGCAGGCGCTCTTGACCTTGGGTAAAAGACTGATGCGCATTCAAGATGATGCGGGAGCTCGAGCTGCTTTTCGCAAACTCGACCTCAGTTTCCCGGAAGATCCGGCGGCGAATGATGCAGGCTACCTCGCTGCCTGGCTCGCGATGAATGCCGGCGATCTCGAGACCGCCATCACCGAATTCAACCTCTTCGAAACTCGCCACCGTCTTTCAAAGAAGCGCGATGAAGCCCGATGGTTTCATGGGTTTTCCCTGATTCGCGCTCGCCAATACCAACGCGCTCGCGACATCTTGCTCAAGCTGCCTTCCGATTTTCCTAAATCGCAGCTCGTGCCTCAGGCGCTGTATTGGGCCACCCGAGCGCTCGAACTGAGCTCGCCAAGTGCGAACGTTGAAGTCAAAACCGAGTACCGAGCCCTCGTCGGAAACTTCCCAGGCACGTTCTACGGTCTATTGTCAGCACAGCGATTAGAAGCACTTGAGGGTGTTGCCGTACCGCTGCCATTTGGGGTTTCCGTTAACGCGCTTGAAGTGAAGCGACCCGCGGCTTTGAATTTGGCGGAAGCATTGTCACGTACGGGTCTCTTTCGAGACGCAGCTTTGGCCATCGCCAACGCCATACCCTCGATGCCTTCAAGTGAAGCGCTGCAATGGGGTCACGCCCTTCAGGCGTTGGGTGAATTTGGCGCGGCTCACGCGCTGGCGGCGCGCCATCTTTGGGGGGCGGCTTACACGCAGCGCAGTCCAGAAGCGTTGGCACTGATGTACCCTCGCGCCTTTCGCAGCAGCGTTGAGACCTGGTCTCAAAAACACCAGCTCGAGCCAGCCCTCGCCTGGGCCATCATGCGCAGGGAAAGTGGGTTTAACCCCGATGTCATCAGCAGTGCCAATGCGCGCGGCCTGATGCAGATCATTCCCCCCACCGCCAAGGCCATCGCCCTCGACCTCAAAATTCCTCCGCCTGATGAGGCCGAGCTGTTTTCGCCCGAATGGAACATTCGTCTGGGCACTTGGTACCTTCGTGCCTTGCTCAATCGGCTGGGTCACCCTGCCCTAGCGGCTGCGGCTTACAATGCGGGGCCTTCGTCAGTCGCTCGCTGGGTCAAAGAGCGAGGAGAACTGCCCCTGGACCAATGGGTAGAAGAAATACCGCTCAAAGAAACGCGCGGCTACGTGAAACAGGTGACGTGCGATCTCTTCATCTATCGACAACTCTATGGAGGCGCTACTGCCCCGCTGTCGTTGGTTGTCCCTCAGGCGGGCTCGGGCGTCGATTTTTGAGCGACACCATTTGGCAACAGGCACCCCCACGCACCAAAAGGGTGTCGGTTCAGCTTTCCAATACTTGCGAAGGCTTTCACTGCCCCTAGGCTTAAGTTTCTTCGAAAGCCGTGACGCGTGGGCGTTATACACAACATCAATTTCAAGACAAAAGAGAGTGGACCCGTGTTTGTTAAACGCTCGAGCATGACACGTTCCTCGGCAAG
>JAYUVR010000299.1:0-15606 GCA_043753955.1 Archangium sp.
GTTTCACGCAGCTCTTTGTTGCGTTCCAGCCCTTGCGTTGCAGTTCGAGCAAATTCGTTGTTACTCGCATGAGCCAGGAGCACTTCGTGCATCAGTGGAATCGCCTCTGCTGAACTTGAAAGGGCCAAAGCGCTCGCCACCCGTTGGTAAAAGCCCGTGCCACGAAATCGCTGCGTCACCAAGGCCGCACGCAACTGAATTAGGGCTGTCGGAGTACCCAAGCGAGCTGCGCCTGCCGCGTAGCCACCGAGGTAATTGATGTCGACCTCGCGCTTGCTCAACTCGTGAAGAAGCCACTCGGCACCTTGTGGTGAATCGACCCGGCCGAGGGCTTCCATAGCGGCGCGTCGCACTCGAATGTGACCTGCCGAGTCTTCAGTCAACCCTTCCGGCCGACGAGCCAACGCGAAAAGGGGCTGCGCAAATGCGCTCGGAAGAACATGAAAACGAGTCTGCGCGAGACGACTGAGCACTTCCTCTCGCACGTAAGGTGAAGGGTCTTTTATCAACACGTCAAGAATCGCCCCCATCGCCGCATCGCTGGGAAGCGTCTCTGTTTTTAGGTTGCTGTTTCCCAATTCGCCTAACAGTTGCCAGGTGGCAATGAGGCGCCAAGTCGAGTCGACATCATGTCGAGCCGCGTCGATCCACTGACTCTCACTGACAGATTGAGGGTCAATTTTGGCGAGAGCTCCAAAATTCTTGTTCCAGTTAATCCATTCTGGCGCCGCGGGCACATCGATGATCACTTTAACTTCAGGCTTGTCGATGGTCAGCAGTGCTTCTTGAGAAAAAGCAGGCTCAGCGGCCCGCTGAATGACGATGGGCAATTTGAAAATAAACGCGCCCTTTTCGCCGCGATGATTGGGGCGTTGGCGAATGGTGAGGGTGAGTTTCCCTCCGGCAAAATGACTGTCGGCAAGAATCACGGGGTAGCCCTTTTTGTTAAGCCAAGCTTCCTTGAAGGGTGCCAGCTCTTTTTCTTTTTTCGTGACCTCAAACACGGCCTTAAAAAAGTCATTGCTGGTGACTGATTTGGCGCCGTTCTTTTCGAGGTAACTCTTCATGATTTTTTTCATCTCGGTCGTGCCTACCCACAATTCGAGCATGCGCAGCACATTGGCGCCCTTGGTGTAAGAGGTGGCGTCAAAGGCCTCTTCAGCAGGAATTCCTTTCACCACCAGCGGGTGGGAATGCGGCCCATCTTCTTCGACGAAGTAACCCGAGATGAGGTCGCCAGTTCTTTCAATGTCGACTTCATCGTTGTCGGCGTAGTCATCGGCTGCGAGATCTCCCAAGTAGGTCGCAAAACCTTCGTTGAGCCAAATCTCGTTCCACCAGGCGCAGGTGACCCAATCACCAAAATACTGATGCGCCATCTCGTGAGACAGCAGAGAAACGATTTGAGTGCGCGCGGTTTGGTCAGTGCGTTGATCAACCAGCAGCCGAGAAGTGCGCTCGAAGATGACCGATGTATTTTCCATACCGCCCCAATTGAAGTGAGGCACGGCCACCACATCGAGCTTCGCAAAAGGGTAGGGGATGCCCACGAAACCCAACTGGTAGGCGTAGAGACCTTTGAGCACGTCGACTGCGACATAAGCGCGCGCTTTGGCGCCAGGCGGAACCCACAACGTCGAGGGAATGTCTTCGCTGACCAACACCGGCTCAAGCTGCGCGATGGCCAAGGCGATCAGATAGGGACTGTGGGGCTGCTCTTGTTTCCAGTGCACTCGGCGTAGATTTTTTCCA
Organism: Archangium sp.; assembly: GCA_043753955.1. Lineage (GTDB taxonomy): Bacteria > Myxococcota > Myxococcia > Myxococcales > Myxococcaceae > Archangium_A. Next base: position 1,753 of record JAYUVR010000299.1, read on the forward strand.
GCTTCAGCAAAGGTTTCATCGGTCACTTTTTTCCCGTTGGAAACAACTTGGTAGCGGCTGTCGACAACGGCGATGAGTTCGCTGGTCGCCTTGTCTGCAGGCGTGTCATTCAGGGGCATAAATCGCTGAGCAGAATTGGGTTCGAAGTGCGTGAAATACCCTGGCAACGCATCGACGACGTCTGGCTCGCTGGCTACGAAAAGGCCATGGTTCGATGTCCCCGGCGTGACTTGGTAGCTGATGGCCACGAGCGTTTCTTTGCCTGACTCAATCGGTTTTTGGGGTTTGAGCTGCAGGAACCCCGTGTGAGACTTTTCTGATTGAATCAGTTTAAATTCAGCGGGCTGCGCGTCGATGGTGACCGACTTAATATTGAAGCCGTACGCATCGAATTCAATCTCGCCTAGCGCTTTGTTTGTCTTGAGGGTGGTGCTGACCGTGTTGTTGAAGGTACCGCCGTCACCGAGCCGCACTTCGATTTTGTAGTGCAATACATCGTAGGGCCGCAGGGGCGGTTGAACGCCAAGAGGTGACGCAGTCAAAACCGCCGCCAATATCAAAAAGGTGCTCATGGAATTGGTGAGTATGTGAATGCGCGTCGCGATTCATTACAAAGACGAAAGTTCGATTAAAGAGCGTACACTCTGACTTCATGCTCCTGAGAACACACCTTAAAGATGTTCTCGACGCGTTGAGCGACTTGGTTGCCCAACACGTTCGCCTTGCTCGATTAGAACTGGCGCAAGATGCGCGCTTCTTTGGCAAACGAGTTGGGCTCGTCGCAATCTGCGGCATGGCCCTGCTCATCGGCTATGGCTGTCTCTGTACCGCTGGCGCATTCGCCCTTGCTCGGCTGATGCCAGTTGACGTGGCATTTCTAGTCATTGGGTTAGTCCATGTGCTGGTCGGCGGGGTAGCGATGGTCGCCATTGGCAAGCAGTTCGACACGCACCACGCTATGAGTGAGAGCATCGAAGAATTGCAAACATCTTCGGCGCTGTTACGAAAAAGCACAGAGGAATCATTGAGATGAGCTCTTCGCCGTTAATGAAGTCCCCTCCTCGCGGGCTCATGTCTCAAGCAGACATTGGTGAGGCGAGAGAACAATTGAGCGCCAGTCGTGAACGCCTGTTGAGGCAGGTCGCCGAGGCTGAACAGGCGATAGAAGAGATGTTCAATTGGCGCACTGTGATAAAGCGTCACCCCGTGGCAACCTTTGTAGGGGCTTTCGCCGTTGGTTACGCCTTGGCAAGACTATTTTCCCGCAAATGAAGGAGCACGATATGAGTGAAGGCACGCAGGGCCAAACGCCGCCCGAAAGAGCAAAACCCCAACCAGAAGTCGACCCTCTTGGTGATTTGCATGAGCGGCTTGCACCTCAGCTTGAAGAGGCTCAAGCTCAGCTTCTTCAAGTCAATCAAAGGGTGACGGCTTTCATCAAAAAGAACCCCGGCACTGCCTTGTTAGGGGTTGCCACTCTCGGCTACCTCATTGGCAGATGGGCATCACGACGATGAACGAAACTTCCGCAACGAAGCAAGCCACGTGGCAGCCGCCAGAAGGCATGGAAACAGTGTTTGAATTGGCCAAAGACGCCAACTCAGCTCTGAATGGCATCTCTGATGCGGTCGGCCTCACCGAAAAGGTAGAGCAGGCCCCGTACACCATGATCGCGGCGGCTCTAGGTGTTGGTTATATAATTGGGGGAGGACTCCTGACTTCGACCTCCGGACGATTGGTTCGGTTGGGGTTTAGGTTGGCCTCGCTGCCGTTGATTCGAAATCGCCTCCTCGATGTCGCCGAATCGGTCATCGATGACGTGCTCGAAAATATCAGGGCGCGTGGCGAAAATGACTCAGAAGAAGAGGAGCATTGAAACCAAATGTCCAAAAGAAACGGGGAAGAAACCATGTGGCGCTCGCTCAAAAACAATCTGTCGGATCTCGATAAAGACGAAATTTTGGAACTGATCGGTTTGCAATCACGGAGGAATACGGCTGAACGCATCGTACCGACCATCGCTCTGTTTGGAGCGGGCGTACTGGTTGGTGTGGGACTGGGGCTGATGCTCGCTCCGAAGCCTGGGAAAGCATTGCGCGGCGAGTTGAGAGATCGCCTGACCAAAGGCCCCAACGGGTCTCACACGCAGCCGCCCAAGGTCAGCAAAGACGCTGTGACGCACCCGGCTTAGGTCGATGACGACTTCTGGGAGCGATACACAGGTAGACATTCCTGCGCTCAAGCATGTCGATGCAATGCTTGAGAATGCAGGGTGTGAGTCCTATCCCTCATTCCTGCAGTCTTGGGCCTCGGCTTGGGCACACTCAGACGAAACGCTGAAGGCGGGGTACGCCGCTTGGGCTCAGTTGCAGAAAGGTCGCTCTGAAGTTCGCCGTCAGTGGCAACATGAAAAGCAGCGGCTCACTCGACAAGGAGAGCTGCTGCTAGGTGCAGTGAGAGAAGCCTCTAACGTTCCATCAGCTGCGAATGACAGTGAGCGGCAGTTGAGCTCGATTGATATATTCGTTGCCGAAACGCGAGAGAAATTGGCGGCGGCAGCACAAGCCCTTGATGCAGGTGCTCGTGCGAGCGAACATCGCTTCGCCATCGAACTGAGCAAAGTGCGCGAAGAATTGGTTCAGCGAGTGTCGCGGCAAGCAGCGGCTCTTCGACCCACATTCAAATTGGCAGTTCGTTCTCTCTCTGACGGGCGTCAAATTCTTCACGCTGATCGTCTGAGTGCAGATGAGAGTGTTTTGGCTTTGTTTGCGTTGAACGGGCGCATACCCAGTCGCTATGGCTTTTTAGAAGATGATGCCGTTGATGCGCTCACCGCCGTTTCCTCGATGTTGTACGCAGACGAAGGGGTGATGGCGTTGCGCACTCACGTCACTGCCTTGGGTCATGTGCTGTCATCGCTTCACGAAGTGTGGCCTGTGAAAGCCATGTTGCCGATGAGGCTGCCTGATGGCACGTGGGCGCGGTGGGTTTCTCGCGGGCCCGTGCTGGAAGCTGAGATTCAAGAGGGCGACACTTTCAGCAACCTGCTGAGCCCTCATCAGGCTGAGCGCATCGCCGGGCTTTTGCTTTCATTCAAGCTCGCCGGAAAAATCGAGATGGAATTGGTGAGCGATTAGCTCACTTCTTCGTCTTCACGATTCCTACATCGCCAGTACCTGCGAGTATTGCTGAGCTGGTGAAGAGATTATCTGAGAGCGGCGCTCCTACCTTCGCGTTCTGGAAAATCACCAAGTAGTTTGAATCGCGATCTGGGAAAGCAGAACCCGGAATGGTGTTGGTCGCTGTCTTCCATTCATCCGGAGTCAACACCAATTTTAGAAAACCAAGCGGCGTGCTGGGAATATTGGTGTAGGTCGGCTGCCCTTGGGTGCCTTGAATGTTGACGGGGAAGACGCTGACAAAGCCAATGTGCCGCTCCTGAGCTGTTCTGGTGAAGGTGAGCGAATCGAGTGGGTTCAGTTCGATAAAACCTTGAGCCGGGTGAAATTCTGAAATCACTTCCTGCGAGGGAACTTGTTTCACTTCAGTCACATACACTTCGGACTGAAAGGTGAATTCAAGTTGGTAGGTGGCATTCGAGGTATACGAAAAGCCAGTCTCGGCTGGAAATGCATAGGTACCGCTGCCTTGATCTTCCAGTGAGAAGCTCTGCCCTCCCACTTCGATAAGGCGAGCGCTCGCCCCCGCGACGCCGATCGGAGGAGAATCGAGGGCATTGCCTTGCCGCTGCCCAAAAAAGACGAAGGCCTTGTTTTGAGCCGGAATGCTTGTACCGGCATCGAGATGCAACATGCCCGCGTCAAACCCATAGCCGGCCACTGCGGCCCCGCGGATTTCGACGGCCGGTGTCGAGAGCAGAGTCGAGATGGCGACTGTTTTGGCGGTAGCCTGGCTCACCGATTTCTGAAAATCACAGCCGCTTGAAATCAACATCACCAACACTGCACGCGTAATTGTAAGTGACGAGCTCATAAGGCAAGCAGCATAGTCGCACCTGCGTGGCCACCAACCCCCTTCAGAGCGCTGGCATTCGCTTCGTCCAAAAATTTGGCGTGGCTTTTTTTTGGGCAATTGTCGTCGGTCTCCTCTTCGGAGGCGCCGCTTATTTCAGGGTCGATCGACGAGAGCTCGAAGGGGAGCCGCGCTGGCATGTGTTGCCGCGGCTATGGCTCGAACAACTCGAGGCGCGCACCGTTGATTGGCGAGCACGAGAGCTAGGCGCCAGCGAAGAACGGGCTGATGGAGTGGTGCTCGTCAATGTCGATGAAGAAACGTTGTCGAACGCCCGTGAGTCAGAGCACCCTGAATGGGCGATGCGCCCGTGGCCCAGAGAGTTGCTCGGGGCGGTGACTGCACAGGCGATTCGCGAGGGCGCCGCGATGGTTTTTATTGATGAATCATTTGCTGACGTTTCCGCTCGGCAGTGCGCACCGTGTAAAGGTGAAGACGCCAGCACTGATGACCAACGGTTTGCTCAAACACTCAAATCGCTGGGCGACAAAGTGGTACTCGGCTTCGATTGGCATTCACAACCGCGGCGAGCTGCTGACCGGCCGCTCATGCCTTTATTGCTTCGCGTCGCCGACGTCGAATCTGAAGCCCAAACGTTCCCTTGGGTGCAAAGAGTTCTCCTGCAACGAACCTCGGCCTATGTGATTAAACGTGAAGGTCGATTTGTGGTGTGGGCAGGCTCGAGTGGCGAAGCCAACACGCGTCAACTGATGAACGCTCTTGGCCTCAAGGGAACCTCGGTCTTACGGAGCTTAGAGCCCGCGGATGACGCTGCCGAAGTGACGGGCGAGCTGTTGCTTCAGAAATTGGCACACGTTCAAGTGCAAGGTCTCGACCTTCAAGGTGTTCCCCATGCGCGAGCGCTTGACGCTCCAGTCGCAGCGTTGCTGATGCCTGAGGTGACTTTGGCAAGCATGAAGTTTATTCCCGATTCAGACGACGTGATTCGCTCGGTGCCTTTGCTCATCAATGTCGCCCGAGCCGCCACTGGGAACGCGTTGGTCGCTGGCATCGCGTTGCGCAGTCGGCCCGGCGTTCATTCCTCATACCTGGTCGAGGGTGACCTGCTCAAAAGCGATGATCAGCCTAGCGTACCCATCGACGCCCAGGGGTTTCTCACCTTGCGGTGGAACGGTGACGCTGTCGGCCGCGGAGGTCGTGGCACCATGAAACGAGCGGTGTCCGCTTGGAAGCTGCTCGTGAATCGAGAAGACGACGAGGCTGGCAGCAGCATTCGACATCACGACAACGATTTGGCAGGCAGGGTCGTAGTGCTCATCGACGAACGCTCTTCGCCATTGGCTCAGACGCCTGTGGGCCAACTCACTCGGGGCGCGATATGGGCACAAGCCATTTCGAATGTGGCCAGAGGTGAAGGCATCACTCGGGTGCCGGCGCGGCTCGATTTTTGGCTTACCGTCGCTTTTTCTTTTGTAGGGGCGCTCCTGGCGGTCGCTTGGTCGAGCCTGGTGCGGCGCCCGGGGTGGTTGGCCTGGGTCGCCACCATTGGTTTTGTGTGTGGAGTGCACGCATTGTTGTCACGACAATTTTACGTCGCTGAACATCGACAGGTGGCGATGTTGACGCCAGTGTTGGCCTGCAGTGTGACCTTCCTTGCGGCGTTGGGTTACGCGCGAACACTCGAACATAGCCTGCGCGATTTTATGCTCCGGGCATTGGGCGGTGCAGTGCGTGCTGACATCTTTCATCGTGTCGAACGCGACTTGGCATTGATGCGGCCTGAGCGCAGAGAACTGACGGTCTTTTTCTCTGACATCGAAGGGTTTACCTCGGTCTCAAACGACAAAGAGCCCACCGTGGTGGTCGAGGTTTTGCGAGATTACCTCGAAGAAATGACGACCTTGGTGCTCGACCGAGGTGGTCACGTCGACAAGTACTTGGGCGACGGAATGATGGCCTTCTGGGGCGCTCCCATCTCGGCGCCTAATGACGATGGGCAGGCCTGTGAAGCGGTGTTGCGCATGCATGAGCGCTTCAATGCCCGCCGCCATGAGTGGGAAGAAAAGACAGGCAAAAAGCTGCTGCTCCGCGCCGGCTTAGAGCGAGGGACAGCCGTCGTTGGTGAAATGGGGACGATACATCGGGTCAACTACACCGTGATGGGGGAACCGGTTGCAATCGCTTTTCGACTCGAATCTCTCGCCAAAAGGTACGGCGTGCGCACCTTGGTCGGAGGCGCACTGCGAGAGGAAGTGGAGGGCCAGTTTTTGTTTCGAGCCGTCGACACCGTGCGACTGGGGCGTGAGGGCGAGCCCATCAAACTCTATGAGCTCTTGGCCCGTACGAGTGAGGGAGCGCAATTTGGTTGGCTCCATGATTTCGAAATCGCGCACCTTGCTTGGGAAGAGCGCCGTTTTGGCGACGCGCTTGATGCGTTCAATGCTTTGGCTATCGCTCGCCCTGATGACGCTGTCGTGGCTCGCTATATAGCTCGGTGTGCCGCGCTTATCGCGGCCCCACCGCCCGCAACGTGGAATGGCATCTACGACGGTGATTGAGAAACGTTGGTGCTCATTGGAACACAGTCAAACTGTGCCAGCGCCCCCGAGCGACAAACCTGACACCATTGATCACCATCGCGGCACAGCACCTCTCCGTCTGGGCCTACCAAACGAACCGACTTGCGCCAGTTCTGCCTCGCCCAAATGCACCAACGTCCCCTCGAAAGTGACCAAAGTGCGAGGGCCGGCTCGGGACCGCCGCCACGTTTTCCAGGGTGCCGGGTAGAGGCGGACCTTCGCGTCATCGAGTGACTTCCTCAATTTTGAAGTCTCACCTATGTTCCGATTCTTGTTACCCTAACCGCGCTAAAGCCGCCTACTTCTCCCAAGACCATGAAGCTCCAGGCCCGGCCGAGAATACTTGGTCATCGGGCAGATAAAACATCCAGTGCTCGTATTCTTTTGAAAAGACGGAGAACGTTCTCAAAGCAGTGCCGTCGACAAACGAGAAGATCGCAGAGAGCGAAATGGGATCAATGTCGATTCCACTGAGTAACTTGCCGTTCAGTTGTGGAACAAGTGTCTGCAATTCTTCGCGTGCGTCTTCCGAAGAGGCAATGACCTTCTCCATCGATTCAATTCTCCAAGCAGTGCAATAGATCCAAAGATGGAACTCGCCGTGCACCTTGCCCCTGCTGTCTTCGACGGACCTTCCGAATTCAAGTGTAACGAAGCTCCCAACCCCCAGGGCCGCGCCCCAGACAGTCTGTCCGATCGCGGTAGCGAGTCGCGCCTTCACCCCCATAAGTGAGTTTTGATTGTCTGACATTTGCAGTTCTCCTAGGTACTCAACCGCCAAACATCGCGAGAATGGTTTGAACAATTTCGTGGAAACCCATATTTTCGCCGGTGATCTCATCGTGCACACGCCGCGTCTCACTCTTGTCCAACTTGCGACCAAGCTTGTGCTCTGCTTCGCGCACGGCATCTCTAAACTGCTTGTTTTGGGCTTCGTTGTTGCCCGGCGTGCCGTTTGAAGACATTTGAACCACAGTGCCCGCTGCAGCTGCCGCCGCTGAGGCTGCCGCCGCAGCAGCCGCAAGGTTTGTCCACCAGGCGGCAAGCCCCGCTGCTGATGACCCCATCGAACCGAAGCCAGCCAGCGCGAACGCGCCAGTGCCTCCGCTGCTGAGCAAGAAAGCAATCAACAGCGCAAGGAGAGCGACCACAACGAGCGCGGCTGCCAAGGTGAAGAAGCAATCGCTAAGCCCACTACAATTGTCTGCCCAACAAGGGCTTGCGCTTGTTGCTGCTCCAATCAAAAGCAAACGATCAAGCCTCTGGCGCACTTGAAATGCGCGACTCAAGCTGAAGCCCCCGTTTTCCGACCGACAGGCTCAGCGCGCTGAGGAAGAAGGAGAATCGCAAGCACCGCTGCCGCGACGCACGCGCTCACAAGCACCGGCATCAAGCTAGTCGTGCGATTCCAGAAAAATTCGAGCACTGATCGAGCAACCCCCCAAGCACACACTCCGCCAACAACCAAACGAAGCCCGAAGGGAGTTTTCCGCAGGGTAGCAACCAGGCGCTTTTTGCTGGTCCTCAACAAGTGATGAAAGAAAAGAAGTCCAACAAAAAGGAGCCACGCAATGACTGCCTCGACGACACTCGCAATCATTCCCGAAAGGAAGAACGTCAACCCCGCGGCGTACACTACCAACCGTACCCCGCTCGCACTCTCAGTTGGACGTTGACGCGAAAGCTCGAACGTCAACCCCGTCCAAAGAATACGGGAAAAAAAAGCCGTTGTTCCCACTACGGCTCGACACTCAAGTAACGCTCGGGCGGTGGCGCACAAAGCCACAATGCAAACCAAAACCCAACCGTGTGTCTGCAGCGGTGCCACCGCTTCGACACTCGGAGTGCCTCCCGGCCAGATAAAGACAGGACGAATGAGCATCGGAATACTTCCACTCCAAATAGAGGCACCCAACGCAGCCGTGAAACCGGCAGCCGCCAGGTTCCAGATTGTTCGCAACTGCCTCGGGACCCATTCGATGGCATTCGCCCGGGTACGTGCACCAAGAACAACGAGCGGAAGCACCACCGTGAGTAGGCCGAGAAGCGCGTAGGAGAGCAGGCTTGGGACAACGACAGTGAAAACGGTTTCTGGCCCTCGAATCCTCAATGGAAGGTTCGAGAACATGTCCCCGACGATGTACCCGATGGTCGCCGAAAGACCGAGACTGGCACCGACTTGCGCCACCGCTCCCAGCAGAACCATGGTTAGCAGACTGAAAGTAAACGTCGAATCAGTTTGCAGGGCTGCGAGAAGGTACCCAAATAGAGCGGTAGTACCGGTGGCATACGTAGCGATCGGTGGCCACCGAACGAGAAAATGACCATCGGCAAGAGCGACTCCCAACGAAGGCCAGATTCGCGCGACGCGAAGAGGCAGTTGCAACCATAAGAGCTGCATCAATCTCTTCATTGCATCACCGAACGAGGCGCTTGCGCTCGTCTTTGGGCGAACCAACCCAGCACTAACCCGTAAGCCACGTGTCCAAAGATTGTCACTGAAAGGAATTCATCTAACGCTTTCAAGCCGAGCCACCCTGGATAGAAACTTACCATCAGTGTCTCAAGCACGAGGGCCCAAGCAACGCCCCAAACGGGGCCTTTCTCAGCCCAGACAATTGTATAGCCGACGGCGAAGCTCAACCCATTGGCTACGTGGAACGCGAATCCAATTGCAAACGCGAGAAATGTTTCGTGGTGCCCGGCACCCAGCAATTCACCAAAAAGCGGCCAGGCTGCGAATGGGTGCAATTGAGCTCTTGTGAGCTCAACCAAGGCCCAGCGACTCACATCGTAAGCAAGAGTAGCCATGGCTCCTGCCAAAAGGCCGATGATGACTCGCCTCAAAACTTCATCTTTCTCTATGCGGGTCATGGCACTCCAGATGACCCTCCAGACGCCCGCGGCCAAGCCAACGGTGGCCGCCAGTCCCGCCAATAACGGTATGTCGAAAATGAAGTAGACGAGCAACGCTCCGCCAGTTGCAAAGCTGCTACCGCACAGCAGCGCTTGGGCCCACTTCGATCGCCCCCACAAAATTGATGAACCGTGCCCCGTTCTCAATTGCATTTCTGGAGCGTTCTAACCATTTGAGTATTTGTTGTGAGAATCTGCGCCTGCCATATGCCACATCGCTTTTGAAATCGACAGCGTCTTGGCGCGCACTATTAGAGTGGGAATAGCGGCCAGAAAAAATCAGGCTGCCGAGGAGCTTCACTGTGTGCGGAACGGAACGTGTCAACGAAAGTGAAGACAGTGTTTGTGATTATTTAGACTCGCAAGCTTGTGTCGATGAGCTCAGCAACAGGCCCAGAGCGACGAAAAACTGATGAAGAAAAAAATCTGGTCGCAGCGTGAAACATCAAGAGAGCGAGATCACAGCTACCGGCCTCGTTCTTCGCCACAACACCAAAGGCAAGGGACTCGTTTTCAGAAACAGTATGCCTACGCCACCCCGGTATCGGTAAGTGATTTTGAAATCGCGCACCTTGCTTGGGAAGAGCGCCGTTTTGGTGATGCCCTTGATGCCTTCAATGCTTTAGCCATCGCTCGCCCTGATGATGCTGTCGTGGCTCGCTATTGTTCGGTGTGCCGCGCTTATCGCGGCCCCACCGCAAGCAACGTGGAATGGCATCTACGACGGTGATTGAGAAACGTTGGTGCTCATTGGAACACAGTCAAGCTGCGCCACCGCCCCCGTGCGACCGAAGTGACGCCGTCGATGAGGTGAGTGCCGCGGTTGCCGAAGATTAACGCACCCACTGAGTTGCCGTGCCCACCTGACGAGTCTTCTTCAACGACCACCACGTATTCGCTCTGGCGTCCGTCGTTAAAGAGAATGGCTGCGTTGATGGTCGTCATGGGGCCGCCTTCTCCGCAGCAATGATCCGAGGCAAGTACACCTTCTCCAGCGCCTTCTGACAGCGGGTTGTCGGGCAACTCAAACTTATTACCCACCGCCGCCGAGTGATCTTGAGCGAGAAGAAAGACGCCCGTCATGGAAAACTCGTTCAACCCGTCGGGGACGTGGCCTGCAATTTTGTTAAATGCAGCCACGTTTCCAACGGCTCTTGAGGTGCCCGTGCGCTCTTGAAAGACGATGCCGCCTCCGCCTCCGCAGTAGCCGTCACAGGTCAAGGCGGTGAGAGCATTGATCTGGTTGTCAAAGACGGCCCAGTAACTGCCGTTGGTATTGGTAATGCCTTGAATGGTGCCGGTGATCATCGTCTCGCTGACCAGCACTCGATCGACGTCACGCCCTAATACCGCTACGGCGAGAGGCGTCAGATTCTCATTCGAAATACCCGCCCCATCGAAGGCGAACTTGCGAATCGATGTGCCAGCCGCTTCGGCACTGGAAAGCAGAAACCCAACTCGCAGCGTACCGTCGAGCGTTGGGCTGGGGCAGCCGATGATCACCGCCTCGTTCGAGCCGAGCAGATGAATCTGTTTGTTGATCGTCGCTCCGCACCATCGCCCTGGGGAGACGAGCACGTGATCCCCCGGCGCCGCATTATCGATCGCCTCTTGAATGTTCGGGTAGTCCTGCGGCACGCGATGACTGTGCCATTGCGCCTGAGCGACCAGCGGAACCAACAACGAGAGAACACCCGAAACGGTGAAGAACTTTCTTGACATGGTACCCCCTGGAAATGGCTCTCGGCCGAATGGCGAAAGCCGCTGTTTCTTTACCACGCGTTGTTGATCAACTCGCCGTCGGCCCAAGTCCCACACTGACCTTCATGCTGACGCCCGTATCCCGTTGCTATCGGCAGCCATCAACGGAATGAAGAGGCGATGAAACTGAACGAGATGAAGATGATCATCACCGGTGGTGCCCAAGGTATGGGTGCACATTTTGCTCGGCGCCTGTTCGAGGCTGGAGCGCAAGTGGCGGTGGGCGACGTCAACAGCGAGGCCCTGGCGACCCTCCCCGAGGGCATCAAGCGTCGGCAACTCGATGTCAGCAACGAGGCCGAGGTGAGCAGTTTTGTCGAGTGGGCTTTTACTGAACTCGGCGGGCTCAACGGCCTCATCAACAATGCCGGCATTTTGCGCGACGGCCTGTTGGTGAAGAAAGATCGTCAAACGGGAAAGGCGGTCACCATGAGTGCCGCGCAGTTTACTTCCGTCATCAATGTCAATCTCTTGGGCGCCACGTGGATGGTGCGCGAAGTGGTGGCGAAGATGGTGAACACTGATCAACGCCCCGGTGTCATCGTCAACCTGTCTTCCATCGCGCGCCACGGCAATCGCGGCCAATCAAACTACGTCGCCGCCAAGGCCGCTTTGGCTGCCAACACCGTGACCTGGTCTCGAGAATTCGCTCCTTTTGGAATTCGAGTGGGTGCGGTCGCTCCGGGCATGATTGCCACCCCGATGACTGAAGGTATGAATCAAAAGGCCCTCGAAGCGGCCATCGGCAACATTCCCGTCGGGCGCATCGGCACCCCTGAAGACATCTGGTTGGCGGTGAAGTTCATCATCGAGTGTGACTACTTCAATTCCCGCACCATCGATGTCGACGGTGGCATGGGTTTTTGAAAACCTCCCCAGTTACTCCGCTCGCAGGGCGCTGTGTTCTGGGGTACATCGTTCCCTGCTTTGGAGACCTTCTTTAAGTATCAGGGCCTCGGCAACGATTTCGTCGTCATCGATCGACGCAATTCAGGGCTCGATATCGATGAAATGACGTCTCGTCGTCTGTGCGATCGCCACTTCGGGGTCGGTGCTGATGGGGTGTTGTGTATTTTGCCCGAGCTGGGCGTGGCCGGAAAAATGGTCGTCCACAACGCCGATGGGAGCACCGCCGAGATGTGCGGCAACGGCCTTCGCTGCGTGGTGAAGTATTTGGCTGAACATGAGCCCGGCAGACCGACGAGCCTCGCCATCGCCACGGGCGCTGGAATTTTGAGCAGCGACATCGACTGGGGTGAGAGGGGAGTCGAGCGCGTCACTGTGGCGATGGGGCCGGCGCGCCTTCAAAGCCCCAGCCTCCCTCACGGAGGGCCTTTTGTCGCCCAGCGCATCGACGGGTTCATGGGAACGGCAGTGAGTATGGGCAACCCCCATCTGGTGTTTCTCGACGTCGCCCCAGCTGAAGCGGCGCTCAAAGGCCCTCTGTTCGAAAATCACCCCTGGTTTCCTTATCGCACCAACGTCGAATTCGTGAGCAACCGAGCAGGTGGAGGGCTCGATGTGACCGTCTGGGAACGAGGTGTCGGGCTCACTTTGGCCTGTGGCACCGGAGCCTGCGCGGCGGTGGTGGCCTCTGCTTTGGCCTCTCGCAGCCCATTTGACGAATGGGTGCCCGTGCAGTTGCCAGGAGGTCTCCTGGACATCAAGGTGGCCCGCGACCTGTCTCAAGTGTGGCTCAAGGGGCCTGTTCGCTTTGTATTCGAAGGACAGGTGCCATGACGCTCGACGAACGGTGTTTGGCCATCGTCGGGGTCAGCGAGATTGAATCGTTACAAGAGCGTGTTCTCTCTGAATTTTGCGCGCTGTTTGCGGCGCAGAGTGGGGCGCTTTGGGTCTCTGGGGAACGAGTAGGCATGCGGCTGCGGGCTTGGCGTGGCCTGCTCGAGCGAACTGCTTTGCCCGAGCTCTTTGACCCAAACCAAGTCAAAACCCAAGCGTGGATGGTGGGCGATTCGTTGATGGTGCCATTGCTGACCGCACAAGATGAACTGATGGCCTTGGTGCAGTTGAGTGACCCCATTTCGGGCCATTTCGCAGATGAGCTCTTCAATGACTGTGAGCGATTTGGTCGTTTCGCCGCGACGTCATTGAAGACGGCCACTCGTTATACGCAGCTGCGTCGGCAGGGTCTTCGAGATCGTGAAACGGGGGCGTATACGCTCTCGTATTTCACCGACTACGCCACCAAAGAAATTTACAAAGCGCGGCGTTACGGGCGCGCCTTTTCTCTGCTCACTTTTTCCATCGATAACCTGACGAGCATTCGTCAGCGCGTGGGCCATACAGCGGTGCGCCAAGCTCAACAGATTGTCTTGCGCGTCATCTCGCAAATCATTCGAGATTCAGACGTGGTGGCCCGCGCGACAGAGCAAGAGTTTCATGTGCTGTTGCCAGAAGCAGACTACTTCGGTGGTTTGATGTTCTTGCGTCGCGCCTTGTCGGCAGTGACAGAAGAACCCGAGACCAAAAGTCTCGAACTGCGAGTGCCCATGGGCCTCACGGGAGGCATGTCGACCTTTCCTCGTGATGGTGATGACTTCGACGAGTTGCTCGGGTGCTGTCGAAGGCGAATGGATGAGCGACG
>JAYUVR010000300.1:0-12956 GCA_043753955.1 Archangium sp.
TTCTACGGAGAGGGTGGGATTCGAACCCACGATACCCTTTCAGGTACACACGCTTTCCAGGCGTGCGCCTTCAGCCACTCGGCCACCTCTCCACGACCGCCAGCTGACGACGGCACGAGCGGAGAGCGTAGGATTCGAACCTACGATACCGTTACCGGTATGCCTGATTTCGAGTCAGGTGCCTTCGACCACTCGGCCAGCTCTCCAACGACTTATTCAGTTGTGCTTTTCCGTGCCCGAAGGCTCGCAAAAAAAGTTTTGAGCGTTTGGCTACACGCTTCACCCATCACTCCGCTCGTCACTTCAACTTGGTGGTTATGCCTGGGTTCTCGCGCCAAGTCATACAATGAGCCCACTGCACCTGCTTTGAGATCGACCGCCCCAAACACCAACCTCGACACCCGGGCTTGAACCAAAGCACCGGCACACATCGCACAGGGCTCTAAGGTGACGTAAATCGTGACCTGAGAAAGTCGCCACGCTCCAATCGCGGTGGCGGCTTCTCGCATCGCACTCAACTCAGCATGAGAAAAAGGGTCGCGATCGATTTCTCGACGATTGTAACCGCGCCCGATGATCAACCCATCTTTGACGGCCACCGCACCCACAGGAACTTCGCCCAAACCAGCGGCGTGGTTCGCCAGTTCCAACGCTTGAGCCATAAAAAGGCTGTCGATGTCGTCAGTGTCTCTCATCGTGTTTGAGTGCGCTCCGTGGAGGATTCGAACCTCCGGCCTTTGGATTCGTAGTCCAACGCTCTATCCAGCTGAGCTAACGGAGCTCTCTTTTCAACACAAATCACCGGTTGCGGAGTGAGAGGGATTCGAACCCTCGATACACTTTCGCGTATACAGGTTTAGCAAACCTGCGCCTTCAGCCGCTCGGCCATCACTCCAGCGAAATGACGAGACGTCCTGTCAAAGAACTGCTTCCTACGGAACAGGTAGGATTCGAACCTACGAACGCCTTTCAGCGTCAGCGGTTTTCAAGACCGCCGCCTTCAGCCACTCGGCCACTGTTCCAAAAAACACTTCGGTGGACCGACGCCCTGACGTCCACCTTCAGACGACGGGGGCGCACCCAGTACAGCAAGCCCCCCGCGACTGCAAACGCTTTCAGCCGGCGACGATTTCTCGCAGGCCGCCCATATAGGGCCACAGCGCTTCCGGCAAGCCTACGCTGCCGTCTTCCCGCTGATAATTCTCAAGAATCGCAACGACGGTGCGACCCACCGCCAGCGCAGACCCATTCAAGGTGTGCACCAGCTGAGGCTTTTCACCCGGGGCAGGGCGAAACCGAATTTTTGCTCGTCGCGCCTGAAAGTCACTGAAGTTCGAGCACGAGCTGATTTCCCGGTAGGCGTTTTGACCGGGCAACCACACTTCTAAGTCGTAAGTCTTCTGCGAGGCGAAGCCCATGTCACCTGTGCACAAAAGCGTGCGCCGGTGATGGAGCCCCAATTTTTGCAAAATATTTTCAGCATCGCCCACTAGGGTCTCAAGCTCTTGGAGCGACTGAGTGGGGTGCGCAAAGGTTACGATTTCAACCTTGTGAAACTGATGCATGCGAATGAGGCCGCGCGTGTCTTTCCCCGCACTCCCGGCTTCAGCGCGGAAGCAGGGTGAAAATGCGACGTATTTGACCGGGAGCGGGCCTTCGAGAATTTCGTCGGCGTGGTAGTTGGTCACCGGCACTTCAGCGGTGGGTATGAGAAAGAGCTCTCGACCGGTGGTGGTGCGAAATGCGTCTTCTTCGAATTTCGGCAACTGCCCCGTGCCCGTCATCGATTCGCGCGAGACCAGGTAGGGCGGCAGCAACTCGGTGTAGCCATGTCGAGTGTGCTCGTCGATCATAAATGAGACCAGCGCGCGCTCGAGCCGGGCTAGCGCCCCTTTCGAAAAGGCAAAGCGTGGGCCTGAGACTTTTACCGCCCGTTCGAAATCGAGCAGCCCCAGTTTTTCACCCACCTCGAAGTGTTGCTTCGGGGTGAAGAGAAACCGTGGCTTTTCACCCCAGCTGTGGACCACGACGTTGCCCTGTTCGTCAGCGCCGACAGGCACCGAATCATGAGGCAGGTTTGGCACCATCATCATCTGCGAAAACAGCTCTTCTTCGATGACTTTGAGCCGAGCTTCTTGATCTCTGATTACTAGGCCCAATTCCTTCATCGAAGCTTTCAGCTCTTCGCGCTTCGAAGCATCGGTCTTCATCAGGTTTTGCGCCTGATTCTTGTGGGCCTGATTGGCTTCGAGCTCGATGTTCACCTTTCTTCTCTCAGCGAAGAGTTCCTGAAAGCGAGAAAGGTCGAGTGTGCCTCCGCGATCTTTCAGACGGGCCAACACGGCATCAAAATTCTTTGAAAATTCCTTGAGGTCCAGCACGGCTCACCACTCCTTCAAAAGACGTCACTTGAGATATTCGAGTTCATCTTCGATCTCAGCCTTGTTGTCTGCATCTGGTCGCAGCTCAAGGTACTTTCTGAAAGCCGTGCTGGCGTCTTTTTTCTTAGCGATGTCTTTATACAAGTACCCCAGTGCCAACCAAGAATCTGCGTTTTCAGGTTCGGCCTCGACGGCCTTGCGATACCACTCGATGGCAGGGGTCCACTGCTTCTTTTCTTGGTACGCCAGACCCAGTCGAGCAAAGACAGAGGTCAAGTGAGGGTCATCGCGAATAGCCTGAGTATATGTGGCGATGGCTCCTGACCAGTCTTCGAGCTTCATCTGTGCATCGCCTTTGAGCACTCGAGTGGCATTGCGTGACGGGTCTGCTTCCAGCGCACTTTGATAGGCGATGACGGCTTTGGTGAAGTCGTTGCGATCGAAGTAAATGCGCCCCATCGCTTCAAGCGCATCTGCAAATTTCGGGTCGATGTCGAGGGCCAGTTTGAGCTGAGCCAACGCTTCTTCGCTCGCCCGAGACGCGGCGAGAATTTTCGCGTACCAGTACAAATACAGAGGGTCTTTTTCTTTGACGTCGAGCGCGCGCTTCATGGCTTCGAGCGCTTGGGTGTTTTCGTTTTTGGCGTGCTTCACTCGGGCTAGAAAAAAATTGCCGTCGGCATGATTGGGCTCAGCGACCAACGCTGCGCTCAAGTGCTTGAGCGCTCCCTCGAGGTCGCCTTTCGTGAATTTCACGGCGCCCAAGGTGACAGTGACTTGCGTATTCTTTGGCTCAGCTTGGTGCGCCGATTCGAGTTCGGTGATGGCTTCGTCGAGTCGACCCAACTTCCACAACGTCACTCCACGCTGCAGCTGGCCGCCTTCGATTCGTTTACTCAGTGCGAGCGCTTTTTCGACTTGCGTCGAGGCGAGCTGCACGTTGCCCCGGGCCAGCGTGACCCGCGACAGGCTTAAGTACGCTTCAGCAGCATACGGGTTGAGTTCGAGCGCTTTTTTAAGCTCAGTTTCGGCGCGCTCGTACTGTCGGTCATGAATCGCCAATTCAGCCATTTCAACGCGCAGCGAAGCATTATCAGGAGCCTGGCTCAGGCCGCTTTCAAGCAACGGAGGTATTTCTGAGAAGCGCCGCGAACGCATCAGGAGCCGTGACAAATAGAGATAGCTTTCTGCGATTTTCGGGTCTGCAGCAATGGCACGCTTGTAAGCCTCTTCGGCACCCTTGACGTCATCGAGCCCGTCAGCCACTCGGCCCGCCAAGTAAGCCAAGGTCGCATTGCCTGGGAACCGGGTGTTGGCATTCGACATCACCTTTGAGGCTTCATCCATCTTTCCCGCGATAATGAGGCTCGAGAGGTAGTCTGCCGTGTAGTCGAGATTTTCAGGAGCAGCTCTGACCGCAGTTTGAAAAAGTGGAGCCGCTTTCTCTGGTTGGTGGAGCTCGACATAGGTGTGGCCAAGCCGCCCGTTGGTAAAGGCGTTGTTGGGGTCAACTTTGAGCGCTTCCTCAAACAGAGGGACTGCGTCAGCTAGATTGCCTTGCACCACCAGGGTTTCTGCTTTGAGTGCGAGCGCCTTGCCCAACGCTCCGGGCGACAAATTGGGTCGGCCTTCATCGCTCAATGCTTTTTCGAGCAGCTCTTCGCCGCGGTCGGCTTCTTTGCGGCGAATGATGGCGATTTCAGCCAGTTCAACCGCTGAAGAGAGGTGTGAAGGGTCTGCCTCGATGGCCTCAGCAAATCGGCCCGCCGCCTCGTTGATTTCGTTTTGCTGTTTGTGCAGCAACCCCAAGGCGTGCAGGGCTTTGGCACTCTGGGGGGCTTTTTTGAGAATCGCCTCGTATTCTGCTTTGGCTTGAGTCGTTTGTTTTTTGAGCAAGTACGCATCGGCGCGAAGAAAACGGGTTTCGAGATCATCTCCATCGCGGGCCACGGCATCAGCAATGCTGGCCAAGGCCGCGTCGGCATCGTTACGACTTAAGGCTGCCGCCGCTTCTGTCTTCAGAACTTCGGGGTGCTTTTCGCCCAACAATCGAACGCTGACCAAGTCGCGCTGTGCTTGTTGCAGTTCGCCCGGTTCTGATTTGCCGAATTTGCGGTCGAGTGCGAAAACGGCTTGGCACCACAATGCGCGCGCCTCAGGGTAATCTTTGATTTGGAGCGCCTGTTGGGCCGAGTCTTTGGCCAATTTGTAAGACTTCCACGTGTCTTGCAGCAACCCCTTTCGCGCGGCCTGCAGGTAACCAAATTCGCGCGAATCGGGTTTAACGGTCGAAGGGAACGCCAGTTTAAGCCCGAAAAAACCATAGGGCGTCACGAAGCCCATCACGAGGCCACCCACCACGACGGCGAGAGCGGCAGTCAAGGCAATGGCAACGGGTAAGAATTTCTTGAACGAGAAGGGATCTTTGCTCTGGACGACAGCGACCGCCGCCATACGCCCTTCGTAAAGTTGTTTGAGGCGATCCATCGACGGGTGCGGCGCCTCGTCATTCGGCTTCGATAGAATCGGTTCTGGCGAGGTGCTGGGTGAGGGCGAAGCCAACAGCTGCGCAATCACTTGTTCAAAAGCGGGCTCAGTACCAATGGGGTGCCAGCTTTCTGCATCGAGCGAGACTTCTTCATTCCCCAGCAGCTGACCCTCTTCCAACATTTTCGCGATGACGGATTCTTCGAAGGGCCCGAAAACTTTGCCGCTGCGCCGCTTGACGTGAAAGCGTCGCGCCGAGGTGCCGTCAGAAAGACCCGCGCCCGCTTCTTTTGCGCCTTGGTCGATGAAAGACAACATTTCGAGGCCATCCATCGGCCCTGCATCGAGAGGCGGCAACTGCGGCAGTGATGCGTTTAAGTCTGCTTCTAAATTCTCTGGCGGAGGCAGCCCGGCACCGAAGTCGACTTCTCCGAACGAGATGGGGGCGGGCGCATTGCTAAAATCGAATTCTCCACGTGAGGTAGGGAGATCAAAACCCAAGTCAGGTTCTGCACTGTGCGCACCTGGCGGCGGCCCCAAATCAAATGCACCGGCGGCAGGGAGCGCACCAGGAGGCGGGGGAAGGACCGCGAAGTCGAAACTTTCCATCGCAGGAGGCAACGGCGAGGAATCGACGCTGAAAACTCCTGAACCAGAACTGCTTCGAGGCGGGTCAAAATGCAATGCACTCGGCGCGGCCGCTTGGGGTGCTCCAAAGTCAAAGCCGGTCGCCGCTGCAGGCGGAGCGGGCAGCTCGCTCACATGCCCAAACCCTGACTTCGAGGACGGGAGCGGCACGGGCCCTGAGGGGGAGGAAAAATCGAACTCGGATGAATCGGGTGTTCCCGGAAGCGGCACGGGCCCTGCGGGGGAGGAAAAATCGAACTCGGATGAATCAGGTGTTCCCGGAAGCGGCACCGGTCCTGCGGGAGAGGAAAAATCAAATCCGCCTGAATCAGGTGTTCCCGGCAGCGGCACCGGTCCTGCGGGGGACGAAAAATCAAAGCCGGATGAATCGGGCGTTCCCGGCAGAGGCACAGCGCCAGCGGTAGAGGAAAAATCGAACTCGGATGAGTCGGGCGTCCCCAGCAGAGGCACTGGTCCAGCGGGGGAGGAGAAATCAAACCCGGCTGAATGGGGCGTTCTCGGCAGGGCCACCGCGCTAGAGCGAGAAGAAAAATCGACCTCAGAGGAAGCGGGCGTTCCCGGCAAAGGGACCGCTCCTGAGGGAGAAGAAAAATCGAGCCCAGCTGAATCGAATGTTCCCGGCAGAGGCACAGGCGAAGAGGGCAAAGAAAAATCGAACTCGGCTGGGTTGGGTGTACTGGGCAAAGGCGCGGCATTCTCGACTTTGGGAAAATCGAAATCGAAGGGGTCTTTCTCGCCGGGCAAGGGTCCAGAACTCGTAACTCCGATTGGTTTGTAGGCCGCGCCCGGCAGAGGTATTCCATTCGAAGCGGGCAGAGCAAATGAAGGTGGCGCGGCCGTCGGAATTCTGGGCGGGCCCGAAGCGAAACCAGGCAGTGGAATTTCGGTGGTGGGCCTGGAATCAGCGTGTCCGGGCAGAGGCACTCCGATGCGCGTGTCTCGCTCTTCCCAGTCTTGGCGCTGAGGCGCCGCCGCGGTGATGCCAGGCAAGGGCACCGAATCTGGGCCTGCGCCCCTGTACTCAGGGAAAGCAGCCGCCGGGAGCGGAAGTCTGGCCACCCGAGTCGACTCGTCTTCCCATGAAGCGGGTTGCGCGGCACTCAGACCCGGGAGCGGCACGGGGCCGCCGGCAGAGGGAGAGAGCTCGAGCTTGACGGGGAAGATTTGCTGGCAGACGGGGCACTTGATGCGTGCGCCACCAGGCGGAATCTTCGCGTCGTCAATGTTGAGGACAGAACTACAAGACTGGCATGAGACCTTCATGCGTCTCCTTTAGAGGGACCACAGGCTTTGGCGCAGGCTAGTCGAGGAGAATGACGCTGGCGATTCTCCATGCTATGCGTGGGCTGTTCCATGACTGCTTCTTTGCAGCTGTCAATTGTGATTCCCGTCTACAACGAAGAGTCTATCGTTGAGCAGGCGGCCACCGAACTCACCGCAGGGCTCGACGCCCGCGGGTGGGACTATGAAATCATCTTCGCTGAGAATGGGTCTCGAGATCGCACTCAAGAGATTCTCGAGCGAATGACCAAGGCGAACCCTCGCCTACATTGGTTCCATTCTGAACGCCCCAACTACGGAGTGGCGCTAAAGGCAGGTATTGAAAAGGCGCGGGGTGAGGTGGTGGTGTGCGATGAAATCGACCTCTGCGACCTCGTTTTTTACGATCAAGTCGTCCCCATGTTGTTGCGACAGGAAGCTGACCTCATCGTGGGCTCCAAAGCGGCGAAGGGCTCGAGCGACCATCGACCCGTGATTCGGCGCGTCGCGACTCGGCTTCATAATGGCCTGCTTCGCGCAACCTTAGGCTTCAAAGGTACCGACACGCATGGCCTCAAAGCTTTTCGCCGCGAACGGTTGATGCCCGTCATCGCCCGCTGCGTCGTCGATATGGACGTTTTTGCCTCTGAATTCGTGGTGCGTGCATGGAGAGACAATCTCGACGTGCGCGAGATACCGATTCAACTGCATGAAAAGCGGCAGCCCTCGATTCACCTTTTTAGGCGAGTGCCAAACGTACTCAAAAACGTAGCCCGACTGGTTTACGTCATTCGGGTGCGGGGCGAGTAACGGCTGCTCATGCGCCTGTCAGCTCTTTCGGTCGACCTTGATTCGCTGCCTCACTACTGCCGCATTCAAGGTTTGCCCGAGCATTTGCTCGATGAAAAAGCACAGGCCCTGGTTGCGACCAAAGCCGTCCCCCGGTTGCTTGAGCTTTTTTCTCAGCACCGTGCTCCAGCGACTTTTTTCGTCATCGGCGCAGATGTGGCCCAGCCAGGTATGGAAGCTGCCCTTCGCGCTGCCCACGGCGTGGGCGTCGAATTGGCCAGCCATAGTTTTTCTCATGACTACGCGCTGTCGCGTCGAACTCAGGCCGACATCGAAGCTGACTTGCTTCGAGCAGAACAGGCCTTGGCCCCCGTCTCAGGGCCCGTGCGGGGCTTTCGAGCCCCGGGCTACACCCTGTCTTCTTCGTTGCTCAAGGCCGTGGCGGCGCGCGGGTATGAATACGATTCGTCTGCCTTTCCGGCTGTTCCTTACTATTTGGCCAAGGCCTCGGTGATGGGCGGCTTGTCTCTCTTAGGCCGTCCGTCGAGTGCGATTCTCGATTCACCCGAAGTGCTCTTCGCCCCACGTGTGCCCTATCGACCTTCGCTCGAAGCTCCCTATCGAAAGGGCCAGGCACCGTTGATGGAATTGCCGATGGCCGTGGCTCCAGTGACGAGATTGCCCTTCATCGGGACCTTTGCCACCACCATGCCTTGGCCTTTGGTTGAAGCGATTTTCCGTACGCTTCGGGGCGACGTGCTTTTTAATTTTGAGCTGCACGCGATTGACGTGCTCGATGCAACCGACGGCATACCGTCTGAATTGGTCGCTCAGCAAAGAGATCTCAAGGTGCCGGTCAGGGTCAAACTTGAGCGACTGGGAAAGCTGTTTGCCTGGCTGGGCAGCGATCGCGATCGGGTGACCGTGCTCGAGGCGGCCCGGCGTTTGAAGACACCATGAATCGATGGTCAGTGGTGGTCGCCACGCGTGATCGCACCTGGTCCATCGAATTGGTGGGTGGGCGGACAGCCGTGGTGGGAGAAGGCAAAGGGGCTTCTCTTGAAATTGCTGACGCGGGTTTGGCTGCCCGTCACGTTTCGCTCTTGCCCCGCGACGAGGGTGTTTTGGTCGAGCCGTTACGCGGCGGTGGTGACGTGTTGGTCAATGACGTATCGACCTTGACGCAGAGCGTGCTTCGCTCTGGAGATGAGCTGCGAATCGGCCGGGCGCGCTTGCTCTTTTCGATGGTGCCTTCAAGCGCCGCCGTGCGCACTCGAGTCTGCGGGCACGACGAAGTGATGAGTCGGCTTGCAGAAGAAGTGCGTCGGGCCGGCCTGCAGCGCCCCATAGGGCTCGCGTTAGTGGCTTCGCCCGGTCTCAACGTGGCTGCTCGACATGCGTTGGTGCGCCGCGTGGTTGACGAAGTCGAAAAGACAGGTGCAACAGCGTGCTTTGGTGAATTGTCGACCGAACTGTTGCTCATCGTGGTTCCCGAAGTCGAGCTGGGCGAGCTGACGATGCTGCTCAATCGATTGCCTCAAGTCGCAGGCCAGCGTGCGGTGGTGGCTAAGGCTTTGGCTCCGCAAGATGGCCTCGATGCGCACACCCTGTTGGGCGCCTGTTGGGATGCTTTGATGGGTGAAGTGGCAGATCGAAGCGACCCCGTCTACGTCAACCCGTCGATGGTTCGCCTTTCGGCTTTACTTGAGTCGCTGGCCTCTTCACCCGGTGGGGTATGCGTGGTCGGAACTCCCGGTTCAGGCCGGCGAACCTTGTTGGAAAGACTCGCTCGGAGCGCGGGAAGGCGACTTTCGGTGGTGTCTGCTCTCGATGCGTCTTTGCTCTCGCGCGTGCTGGCTCGTTCTGGCGACTGGGTTTTGGTTCGAGATGTCGACCGCCTCACCCCTCATGCGCTGCTTGAGCTCAACGCGCAGGTGAAGACGCGCTTGCTTGGTACAGCCACCATTGCGCCACCCGGTGAGGTCTTCGCTCACGTTGTTGAAGTACCGCCCTTGGTGGCTCGGCAAGACGAGGTGCTTCCCTTGGCTGAGGCCTTTGTTTCGAGGGCCCGGGCCGCTGTCGGTCGCCCGCGTTTAATTTTAGGAACAGAGGCTCGTGCGATGCTGCAAGCCTGGCGCTGGCCTGGCAATGTGCGTGAATTGGCCAACGTCATCGCTCGCGCTGCCCGAGCGACGGTGCGCGATGAAATCGGTCGTGAAGCGCTGCCCTCGCTCTTGTCGCTTGAAGCGACGGTCGATGATTTTCGCGGCTCGATGAAGTCGGCAGAGCGAGAATTGCTGCTTGAAACCCTGGCGCGCACCCGGTGGAATGTGACGGCTGCAGCGACTCGCCTGGGCATGCCTCGAAGAACCATCGTGCATCGAATTGCAAAGTTGGGCTTGAAGCGGCCCTCGCGTTGAGCCCTACGGCATGCGAAGAGAGGCCATTTTCCACGTCTTTAAACGTCTTTCCCTTGGCCACCATGTCCGTTTCAATGTTGGAGCTCTTTCAGACTTTGACGTCGTTTTCACCTCGCCCCATCGATTTGCGAACAGCTCCATGGGAAGCGTTTTGCGACTGGGCCATCGGGCAGGGGCTGGCGCCATTGGCAGCCCACAATCTCGAATATCGTTTAGGGGCTTCGGGGAGCCCTGAGTGGGTCAGACATCGGCTTCTTTCGCTCTACCAAGGCATTGCTAACGACAATGTGATGAAACTGGTTCATGTGAAGCGCTCGATCGCCGAGCTCGAAGGGCGAAAAATCGTGCTCGTGGGCGCTGCTTCATTTGCTGAAAGTCTTTACCCTCACGTCGCGTTTCGACCTGTCATAGACGTGCGACTGTTCGTTCCACCTGCAGATGTAGAGCCCTTGGCGAAGTGGTTGAGGCGGGGTGAATTTAAGGTTCAAGAGGGGGAAAGCGATCGCTTTGGTGCCTCTAAAGTGCTCTCAGACACTCGGACCGAGCTCTTTATCCACGCTGGGTTTTTCGATGACGAGCGCCAGAATGAAGCGTTGATGTCGCGCACCATTCCTATGAAAGCTTTTGGTGCGTCGGCCCGAAGGTTTGATCTCGAAGACGCATTATTGGTGCACGTGTTGCTCATGGCGCGTTCCGGCTTTGAGGTGCCCATGCTCGACTTCATCGATGTGCGCGAATTGATATTGGGAGCTCCCTCGATGGGGGGCTCTTATTCGCGTGAAATCGATGCTCGCACTGTCAGCACTCGTGCTCAGAGTTGGAAATTGAATCGAGGTCTCTGGTGCGCCCTAAAAGTCGTAGAACGGCTCTGGCCTGAAACTCACGCACACGTCGCTCGGCTTCTCCCAGATGTGTCTTTCCCAGTGAGAGAAATTCTCGAGCGACTGGTGGTGAGCCCCTTGGCGGAAATTGGGCGTACCCAGGGGTTTAAGGGTGAAAATGCCCTGCGCTCGATCCTGAGCGGTGATTGAGCTACAGGCTTTTCCCAAGCATGACTGGAGCCCTTCTCACAGACCGACCGCCCTTCGTCGTCGCTGCCGTGCGCGCGTTTCGCCCGAAGCAGTGGATTAAGAACGGGGTGTTGTTAGCGCCGCTGCTTTTCGCAAAGAGTGTCTTTTCCCCGAGGCTCGCCTTTAAGGCCGCAGTGGCTGTGGGCGCCTTTAGTCTTTTGGCGAGCGGGGTGTACATCGCCAACGACTGGTTTGATCGCGAGAAAGACAGACTTCACCCCGAGAAGAAAAAGAGGCCCATCGCTGCCGGGCACCTCTCGGGCGTCTCAGCAGCCCTGTTGGCCACCGTATGTTGGGTCGTCAGCGTTGCCGCTGGGTTGTGGCTGAGTCCTTCCTTTGCAGCTGTGTTGGGCCTCTATCTCATGCTTCAGGTGCTCTACACCGGCGGCCTCAAGCGGCTGGTGCTGCTCGACATCATGGCCATCGCCTTGGGTTTCATCTTGCGGGTGGTGGCTGGCGCCGAGGCCATCGACGTGATGGTTTCGAATTGGCTTTTCTTATGCACGCTCTTGTTGGCGCTCTTTTTGGGCTTCGCGAAACGACGCGCAGAACTGTCGTCGCTTGAAGATGCGAGTGCACATCGCGCCAGTTTGGCTGACTACACAGTGCCCTTGCTCGACCAGATGATGAGCATTTGTGCGGCCTGCTGCATCTTGGCGTACGGGCTCTACACCGTTTCGAAAGAAACGATGGATCACGTGGGCAGCGATCGACTGAAATTCACGGTACCCTTCGTGGTGTACGGAGTTTTTCGTTACCTCTTTTTGGTCCACAAGCGCGGAGCAGGTGGAGCGCCAGAGAAAGTGCTTTTAGGCGATTCGCCGCTGCTGATTGATATTGGGCTTTTCGTTTCAGTTGCAATTTGGGCCCTCTACCCGCACTGATTCGCCTCAGGCCTTGCTGTCTTCTTGAGCAATGAGCGTGTAAATGCTCTCAGCGGTGGTGGCATCTAAAAGGGCCTCGCGCAAAGCATCGCTGCGAAACAAACGGCTCACTTTGCTCAGGGCCTTCAAGTGCACTCCGGCTGAATTTTCGGGCGCTACCAAGGCAAAGAAGAAGTGCGATCGTTTGCCATCGCGGGCATCAAAATCGACGCCCTCTTTCGATACGCCAAAACAAGCGATCAGACTTCCCAAGTCAGTGAGACGGCCATGGGGAATGGCCACCCCTTTTTCCATCGCCGTTGAACCGATTTTCTCTCGCTCGCGCAGCACGTCATGAATGCGCGGCATGGGTAACGAGGGGCTGACTTTCGCAAGCGTCACCGCAAGTTCTGAGAGGACGTCTGACTTGTTTTGGCCCGCCAACCGCGGGATGACTGCCTCGAGCTTGAGGAACTCGGTGATGCGCATCGCGCGGGCTGATACCCGAGGCCTGTTTGGGGTGCAAGCTGCGGCGAGGGTAGGACGACGCTTTTCTTCTCTTTTTCAACGCAGGCAAGGCTCGGGCCTGACGTCTTCCTCTCAAAAGAAGCGAGGAAGAAGCATCAGGCCCGCATTCGCTTCGTTTCAGCCCACCAATGAACGTTTTTCGACGGCCGAAGCCTCTATCAAACCGATGGTGCCATCTTTGCGATGGTAGACGACGTTCATTTCCATCGTGGTGGAATTGGTGAACACGTAGAAGTCATTGTTCATCAGGTCCATCTGCATGATGGCTTCTTCCATCGCCATGGGGTGAGCGAGAAACTCGTTGGTTTTGACGATTTTCTGTGCGGCCTCAGAAATCTCGGTCACGGTGCCGTGGCCTTCGAAGACGTGGTGGCGCACCTTTCGTTCATCAACCAAGCCCTGCCGGTGATGCACGCGGTCTTTGCCGTGGTGGGTTTTGAGTTTTTCTTTGTACCGCTTGAGCTGACGCTCGATTTTGTCCATGGCCAGATCAATCGAGGCGTACATGTC
>JAYUVR010000301.1:0-2940 GCA_043753955.1 Archangium sp.
GTACGACTGCGCTGCCAAAGGTTGACCCTGGAGATTCGTCACCGGAATCAGCGCATTCTCGATGGTCACCCAGCGCGACTCTCCGGGTGCCAGAGACACATTCGATGCCGAGCCGATGCGGATATCACTCAAGGCATTAAGCGTTCCATTGTCTGAAATAAAAAAGTCGACATGAACATTCGGCGCCGTGGCTCCGCCTGCGTTCAGCACCAGCGCTTCAGCGCGAATGGAATCACCGAAAAA
The DNA here is from genome assembly GCA_043753955.1 of Archangium sp. GTDB lineage: Bacteria > Myxococcota > Myxococcia > Myxococcales > Myxococcaceae > Archangium_A. Next base: position 244 of record JAYUVR010000301.1, read on the forward strand.
GACGTACGAGAGTTCGTCATGAGGCGCGTCAGCACGAAGTATTCGAACTGCAGTCACGGCGAGATCTGCCTGCCGCACCTGCATTTTCGTCACTGAACTCACCACATTATTCGACTCATTCAATTCTGCGATGGCGCCAGCTGCAGGCCCGTCATCAAGCTGCATAATCACATGGTAGTCATCAGCGGGCGTCGTACCTGGAAGCACGAAAGACACCGACTGCCTGACTTGCTCTCCTCCCAAAACGTCGATCACTTGTGAAGTCAACAATCGATCATCAACAGAAAGCACTGAATCGACAGATGCATAAAATTTCGTGCTGACTGCGCCGGCGGGCTCAAAACCTTGGTTGCTCAATGCCAATTCAAGGTTCACCACGTCGCCTGGCCCCGCCACCGTCGGAGGACGCAGCGACTCAGCGATCAAGTCCACCCCTGCCGCGTAGGGGACCGTTGAAGCAATGACGTTGTTCGATGAATTGGTCTCGCCACCCACGAGTTCTGGAATCGCCGCCAACACGTACCATGAACCTCCATCGGGCTTATGAATCGAAGCCGCATGGCTGTGATTGCTCGAACTCAGAGGCCCCAAATCAAAGGGGCCAGTGGGCGACGGGAGAAGTGGCTGATCGCTGAGGTCAAACGCAGTGTCTTCTGAGAGGAACAAACCGTATGTGAACGGTCCACTTGCAATTGTTCCAAAATTGCGCATGGTGAAGGTGGTTGAAATAGACAGGTCTCCGTCCGATTCTTCGATACCGTCGATGCGAAGTGACATCGCCTGGAGATCAATTCCTTCAGGTGGGCCAAAGCGAATCGAATTGATCGGTGTTCCGGTGCCTTGAGGGTCAAAGCTGATCAATGAGCAGTCGGTGGTACACCCCGACAAACCCGCCGTACCCGCACTCCCGCTGGGAGATTCGATGCCGATGGTCGCGGTCATGGCGGTCGCTCCTGAGCCAGTCATGGGGCCGTAGAAAAACTCTACAATTCCATCCGCCCAGAGACGCACTTGAAAGGTCAGATTAAAAACCCCAAAAACTCGATTCCAATCTTTGAATTCCACCGCAAGCCCGACGCCATGAGCGCCGTTGATGCTCTGCGTCTGCACCACGCTGTTCGCATTATTGCCGATGAGGTCGTCCCACAAGGGAGCGATCAACCCATTGGGCTGTGTCGCATTGCGCAGCGCCACATTCGCTGAAAAATCAGAAGCAGCTTCTGAACCCGATGAAGGTTCAAGAAAGAGAAGCCCGTTGGCCGTCACCGTGAGCCGCTGATAGAGCCGATCGTAAAAAGGAAAATCGAACCCAAGCGCAACGGTGGCGCGCCCGCGATCATTCGGGTTGTTCGTACCTGGAGCAGTCAATGCCAGGCGCACTGGGTTGGTAAGACTGGGGTACGAAATGCCCGCTCGCGGGGTCGCTTGATACTGGGCCCAAGCGTTGCCAAAAGGCACCACCATCAAGCCTATCAACACAGTCCAGCGGAACATCGTCGTCATCAAGCGACTTCCGATCAAAGTCATTCGCCTGTACGGCCACAGACGAACTTTGGGGCTGCCCTTATAGCGAATACCCGGCAACGACGCGACGCCTTGGCAGCAGCTGGGCTAAAAGACCTCGTTCATGCTTCTTTCTGTGCTGCTTTCAGTGTCCTTTGGCGCTCCCCAACCGTACGCAGAAATCGTTCTTCAAGAGCACTGTCTGCGCTGGGCCGCCGAGCCCACCAACCCCTGGGCGCTGGCTCATGGAATCAAGACTTTTGGTCCCACGTTTCGTGCCGCTGACGGCCGCCCCGCTGCCGAAGTCATCATTCACGACTTCTTGATGCAAAACCGTCTCGCCGACGGAGGCCCAGGCTCAGGTGCCCCCATGGGCTTTGCCCGCTACGCCGCAGACGGAACGCCGATCGAGCCTCATTCGAACCTCAACATCAAAGCACTGGTTGCTGACGCCAAGATTCCACTGAGTACAAAATTCGGCGCTTCATGGGGACCGGTGACGCTGAAACAGTTGGTTGATTCTGTGAAGGCAGGCTTCCGCCACAGCCCTCAGGTGCCCGAATATTGGAAAGATGTGGGATGGACGCTCGGCATTTTTGCGGCCACTCAAAAGCTCGGCACGACGTGGAAGACCGCCGACGGACTGACAGTGTCGATGAAGCAAGTCTTCGACGATGCGCTCTTAGAACTCGAAAATCAAACTGCAGAACTGCAAGAAGGCCTTGAGCAGCACCGCCCTCAGGTCGACAAACGCAAACAAGGCATTTACGCCCACTCATGCGGGGGTATGCACTTTGTCCAAGGCGTACTTGCCTGGGCCCGCTTTCCCGAAATCAAAAAGAGGTGGGGCCCGCGCCTCGACAGACAAATTGCCATTCACTTCTATCGGCTCGAATCAGAGCGGCGCCAATATGAAGAGGCCTATCAACAAACTCTCTCTGCGAAGCCTCAGTACAAGTTGCAAGTATTGGTACAAATGCTGAAATTTTATGGCCATTGGCTCGAAACGGCCGCGCACTTCAGAGACGACTTCGGCTGGAAACCAAACGAGAATCAAAAGACAGACATCAACCGCGCCAAGGCATTCCTTGATCAATCAGTGCGCTTACTTGAAGAAAACAAAGCCTTCGAGTCGATGCCTCAACTGAAGACAACACAAAAACAAGTGTATTTGGACCTCATCGGTGATTCTTG
>JAYUVR010000302.1:0-6785 GCA_043753955.1 Archangium sp.
CCCGCCCGCGATAGGCATTACGGATGCCCTCGGTGAATCAGTTTCTTTCGACAAAGCAATCAACACTGCGCCTGCAGCTGCAACGCCAAATCCACCAGCCATCAACCCGGCACCGAGCGCTTCTTGGCGGGTGACGGTTTTCGTTTTCGATACATCATCAAGAATGTTTCCACTGGCATCCTTCGCCAGCTTCGGCGCTGAGGCCAAGGTGACAATTCCAGCAATGCCTGTTGCAGCTCCCACGCCAACTGCCGTCCAGCCTACAATTCGAGTCACTTTGGGCTTCGATTCCGTCACCCCATAAATCGGAGGCATCGGCGGAGGCGTCACTTCAGCCATCGGAGCATTCTTCGCGGCCAGTTCACTCGCAGAAATAGGCCGATTAGGCGGCAGCTTCTGCTCACCCACCAGGCGAGCAATCACTTGGGTCAACCCTTCCTTCGCCACCGCCTCAAATGCATCGCGAGAACTCAATGCCAAATCAATCGTGGTCGGCGAGCCCATCAACTTCTTGTCATCTCGAACCACCCGCCCAGAAACGAACACTTTCTTCTCATCAGCCGAAAGCTCAACAGAGCAATACAACCCATACAGCGTCTCCGCCAACCTCGCCAGCTGCGCCAAGCAACTGTCATCACGCCCACAGTCCTGTCGCTTAATCGCCGTCAGCGCCAAATCAATCGTGGCACTGTCAGGCACCTGGGCGGCCAAAACCAACAACCTCCGCATTTCTCGTGAGACGCTCGCTTGCGGCTTCTCACCAAAACCCTTCGGAACTCGCTTGAACTCAAGGGGAAAGGGCGCCACTGAAGGCAACGCTTCTTGCCCTTGCGCGAAAGAGCCAACCAAACAACCCACGACCAACCAGGTATACATTTTCATTCGTCAAAATCCTGTTGCAATTTTTTGATGGAATTCTCAACCGCGACACATTCTGAAGATGTATTCGCAATCTGAATGTCTGTACTGAGTTCCCGCTCTATGGTCAGAAACAAATTATATTTTACTCCCGATACTCGCGCGGCTTTACTCTCGATGTCCTTTAAGTCCATCTTCTTTCGGTCTTTCCAGCTCTTGTCTGCCGTGCAATCAATTTTCGCAATCGAAAAACCCATCGCTGCTGGCTTTGGTTCGCTCACCGTTTTTTTAGGAATAGACGGCGGCGTCTGGCGCGCAATTTCCGGCAACGGAATTAACTCTTCCTCCACCGGCTTTTCCTCCTCCTCAACTGGAATGACCGCCGCTTGCACCCCCGCGTCAACCGACACGGCAACCAAGGTCACCGGTTGAGGCACTGCGATTTCATCAGGGCGAAACCCAAACAAAAACCAACCTAAAAGCAACAACAACACCACCACCGCCACGCCCGCCATCACCCGTTGTCTTGTATGCGAAACCACCAGCACCGGCTTCGACTCAGCAGCAGGTTTCTGTTCGAAACGCGGCAACTGAACGGTACTCGTCTTCGGGCGCGACGCCGCTTGAGTGGGAAGGGGCCCCGTCGGCAACCGAAACCCAACCTGTGTCGACTCACTCGAAAAATCGCGTTCAATCTCATCAAGTCGCCTTGCCACCGCTTTCGCGTCGGGTCGCAACTCAGGCTGCTTCGCCAGCATTTCGTGCAAGAGGTCATTGACCCGGTCGAGCAGCAATTCAACTTTCGGCTCGAGTACTTCTGCCGTCACCACCACTCCGCTGTCTTTGTGTGACGGGTTGGTGGCCGCTTTTCGCGTCGTCAACAAATCAGCCACGGGGCTATTGAGATGCATCTGCCCCAGCTCTTCGCTCGACTCTGAAACGAAAGGGCGCACCGTCGCGCACAGTTCAAACAACATCACCCCGAGCGCATAAATATCATTCGACGGAAGCGCCTTCGACAGCGGGTTGAACTGCTCCGGAGGACAATAATCAGGAGTCCCCGCCAGCTCATTCAACTTGCCAATTTTGAGCGCCAGGCCGAAGTCGATCAACTTCACCCAGCCCAATTCAGACCCTCTGACTTCAACCAAAATATTCTCTGGCTTGACGTCACGATGCACCAGTTGCTTCTGATGCACAGCATCAAGTGCCAACGCCACCGACTGCGCCGCCCGCACCGCAGTGACGGGGTTGAGCCACCCCACCAAGCTGTGCAGCGTCACCCCCGACAAATACTGCATCACAATAGAGTCGTATTCCGGGTCATGCGCGTACACGTGCACCACATTGGGGTGCTCAACCGTGGCCAACACCCGTGCTTCTTCCGCGCTGGCGCCTTGTTTGCCGCCTTTCAACACTTTCACCACCGCCAGCTGCCCATCGAGCAGGCGATTTTCCGCGACGAAAAGGGTGCCGAAGCCACCCGAGCCCAGTTCCCTCACCACCACGTAGTTCGCGGCGACGCGAGTGCCGACGATGATGGGCTTAGCCACGGCACGCCCCACAACGGAATGCCTGCAGAAATTTCGTGCCCTTTTTCAGGGTAGTGGTGGCGACTGATGGCAAAGGGCTCCTCCCGAAGCGGGACTCATACCAGAGCCCCCGTCTTCCGACAAAATGCCTTGCCGTTGAAGCGCAAAGTACTTTTACGTGCGTTTTATCCACTTGTCCGTCAGAACCACGACAGGATATTCGTTGACGCACCGTCACGAGGGAAGCCCATTGACGAGCGCTGCGAAAGTATCGGAAGTGGCAGCTGTGAGCGTAAAGACGATCAATCTGAAGCACTCAAATCTTTTTGAAGCTCAAGAGTTCCATCGACACTTCATCAGTGCGGCCCCATGAAACTGGCAAACCTGAATCTCAGATGCCTTGTGTTGACCGCCACCATTTTGATTGCGGGTTGTCTTCCTCCTGACGAAATCTCTCTTGGGTCCATCGATGGCTTCGGCGGTGGTTCTCCCATTGCCGATGGAAAAGCAGGTGGCGGGGCAGGGAATGACAATACCGGCGGTGGTGCAGGTGGAGGCAGCTCAGGTACTTTGACCTGCAGAGCGGGGGCCTATGAACCCGCTCGGCCTGGGAGTCCTTACGCTTTTGAGATTGTCCGAAGGTACGAAAAGGTTGGTTTCCGTCCGCAGCTGACAGATCAAGGGCAACCCGTTTCAACAGTGACGCTCGATATCAATGGCAAAGTTCCTTTTACCGTCGAGCCCATCTTCGAAATTCGTGGGCCCGCAAATGGCAAAGAATTCGGAATATTCGGAATTCACGGTTCAACGGTCAGTCCTGATGCCGGAGCCGCACTCATAAAAGACAATACAATCACCCTCAACGCTGAAGGCAACATCACGCGAGGCCCGCTTGAGGAAAAGCCGTCGATGACGTGGTATCTCACCTGTCACGGCGAAGCAGACATTTCCCGGCAAACAGACGCTGAATTTTGCGCCGCGTATGGGTTTGAATGCGGGAATCTCACCGCGACAGATAATACAGGTACCCTGCGAAGCGTGGAACCGTGCGGCACCTGCCCTGTGACAGAGGTCTGTCGGCCAAAAAATTTCCATTCTTCACAAGCACAAACATCATGGAAAGCGCAGCAATGTCGTCCCTGTGTAAATGAGACAGACGCACAATTATGTCAACGACTCGACAAGAATTGTGGAACTGTTTCTGGGAGCGATGACTGTGATGTTCTACGAACAGTGGAATGCGGCACGTGCATCAAGCCCAGTTTCTGTGGCGGCGGCGGGGAAGAAAATATTTGTGGGGGCTGACTCAAATCAGAGGAGTTCAGCATTTGTTTCCAGCACCTGTTGCCGAAGTGCCGCGATGGGAGCCGTCGGGTTCTCTTGCGCATCGAGGTAAAACAGTAAGGCCCTCAAAGTCAGCTTGGTATTATTGAGCGCTACATACCGAGGCTCATCGAGCTGGGCATCACCCCACAATGCCTTCCACTGTGGCGGCAGCGTACCCAACCAGCTCAGCAATGCAGAATGGTCGGCATCGGGGCGCAAAGACAACCATCGCAGCACTTGAGCCAATCGCTCATCTTCGCCCCAGACAAAAGCATTCCCTCGGGCCAAACGCTGGGTGACGGCGCGAACTATCAGTCGTTGATCCGCCACCGACAACCGCGAATTCTTCGCGAGCGCTTTGAGCAAATCAGCGACGTGAGCGGTGGCATGAATCCACCCCACAGAAGCTTCACGACCTCGCAAGTCCTTCTCTTGCTCCAGTGCCTGAATTGAAGCGGAAACCAAACTCGCGAATTCTTCATCGCTCAATGTCGGAGTCTTCAAGTCAGCAGTGGCAACGATGGAAAGGCGCAAGGCTGCAAAGCTCCGCTCGAGAACGGAATCATCGAAAGCCACCATTCGGGCCCGCAATCGAGCCACGTGCGCACTGAGCACCTCCCGCGAAACGAGCCGCTCCTTCAGCACCCAAGCGACAGAAAGCCCGTACCCCACATCGTCGCGGAGTTCTGAGTCACGCGTCGCCAACAGCGCTTCAGACTCAACGAAAACTGCATCGGCACTTTCCGCCGTCGGAGCAGGAAAGCCATTCGCTTTGAGCCCGACCCAAAAGTCTCGTCCCCGAGAACCGCTGGTGGAAGCGGTGCACCCCGCGAGTACCAAAACTACACTCCATCGAAGAACGCTCATAGGGGCGTGCTCATATCACCCCAACTCGCCATCGAGATGTCGCACGATGGCCAGTGCCGCCAAGCCCGCCGTCTCAGTGCGGAGAATCAGCCGCCCCAACGTCACCGCCCTTGCCCCGGAAGAAATCAATTCGGTGACTTCCTCGCGAGAGAAACCACCCTCTGGGCCGACACAAAGTGCCAACGGACGTTCGCCCAGCCCAGCGACCGCGACAGAGAGTGACAAGGCGCGCTCTTCTTCATCGAGCACCAACAGCGCAGTGCCTTGCGGTAGCGCCTTTATCGCCGCCATCAACGACTGCGGAGCCGAGACCTGCGGAACATCAGCACGACCACATTGACGAGCCGCTTCTTCCACAATCCGTTGCCAGCGTGCCTGCCTGGCCTCTTCTTTACCTGCCAGCTTCACAATGCTGCGTTGACAGGCTGCCGGAATAAAAGCGGTCGCTCCCAATTCGGTACACTTTTGCAAAATGAGCTCGAACTTTTCTGCCTTTGGTAAACCCTGCACAATGGTGATTGAGCGTGCCTTCAGCGCGGCTTTTGACGCCGACAACGTCAACCGCCCTTCGAGCTCGTTGAGTGCACTGACCGTTGCCGCGAAAGTGTGGCCCTGCCCATCGAAGACTTCCAGTGCGTCACCTGCTCGAAGCCGGAGCACCTGGTGCAGGTAGTGTAATTGCGGCCCCTGAAGGCTCACTTCGCCCTCAGCACTGTGAGGCACCAGCAGTCGAATCATGGCTTCCTATCGAACTCGATGCGAATCCATTCCCCAACACTCTCGTTGCCCGCATGGACAAGGCCGCAGGCGGTAAACGCCGCAGTCACTTCTTCAGCCTGAGGTACCAGCACGCCAGCCAAAACCAAACGATGTTTCACTTTCGGTGCAATCAAAGGAGCCAATTCAATAAGTGTATTTGCCAGTATATTTGCCAATACCAAATCAAATTGCCCTTCAATGCCATGCAACGTTTTGGTCGATAACTCCACGCCTTCGATGCCATTTTCCTGCGCACACTCTTTGGCGAGTTCCACTGAAGTGACATCGTTGTCGATGCCAATACACCGAGTTGCCCCAAGTTTCTTCGCAGCGAAAGCCAATACACCGGTGCCAGTACCGATATCAAGCACACTGGCGCCTTCGTGACTGGCCATAAAAGTGTCTACGGCTTTAAGACACAGTGAAGTCGTCGGGTGGTCTCCGGTACCAAAAGCCATTTTCGGCTCGATAAAAATGCGCACCTTATCTTGAGGCGCGGTCGCCTTTTCCCAAGGAGGCCCGACCCACAACCGGCCAACCGTGACGCTCTTGATTTGGCTACGCCATTCGACGCTCCAGTCGCGTTCCACCACGTCCTCCAGCGCGAAACGTGAGCCCGGCACTTTTTCAACCAATTCTTCCTGTGCCGCTGCCGCGCCCTCTTTGTCCTCAAAGTAAGCGATGAGAATGGCCTCACCTTTCTTCGGAGCGCGCACCGAGAGAACCGTTTGATTCAAACTGTCACGCACTTCAAGCCCCGAAGCGCCGTGCTCGTACAGCACGCTCTGCGTCAACTCACTTTCGCCTTCAGGCACATCAACCGTCAGAGAATACCAAGCCATAGGTGGCCTCTAGCAGTTGTACTGGCGGAGGCATTGAGAGACTTTGTCTTTTCCGTTGTCTACTATTGCCGGCGGCGCTTTCCTCGAGGAAAATCAAGAGAAAGAGTGTGTGGCTTCACAGCGCGCATCTTCTTGTGTGGCCGTGGCACTGTGGTGGCATGGCAAAAGGCCTGGGTCGGACTGCTTCGTTCGTCGAGAACACCGTCAGCTTTTTAAACAAGGCCACCAAACCATAGAGTTGCTTCGAAGCGACCTCCCAGAGTGCTGTCGCGCGCAAATATTACCAATGTGTGACACGTCACTACTTGAGTCCTGACTCAAGTTAAAAGTTGGCGCTTTTCATGCGCTCTCTGAAGGAGCATGGTTCCAGCGCCAAGCCAGGGGGGCTTCTCATGAATCTCAGACATGTCGTGTTAGCGCTTATTTTCGTGAGCGGTTGTCAATGCAACAACCCTTCGCCTTCTCCGACTGGCGGTGGCAGCGGTGAGGTCGGTGGAAACGGCGGAGGCCAAAACGCGACTGGCGGCGGAGGCGGCATAAACCCCCTTCCCGATGGCGGCATGTGTATTGCGGCAGGTCTGCCTTGCAGTACTACGGAACC
>JAYUVR010000303.1:0-35832 GCA_043753955.1 Archangium sp.
GAAAACCAAGGGTCTCCGTCGTAGAGAAGCCACACGAAGAGGGGGATAAGAAATATTCGCCCGACGGTGAGCATGTTGGGCAGGTTCCAAAATTCTTGCAGCAACAGCGAGGGAGGTCGATTTCGACGGGCCAATTTTTTCGCCGCCCGCCGTTGCGTCTTGTCTTCTTGCCGCCGCTGCTTTTCTTCCCGCTTCTTAAGCCTGGTTTCTTGCCGAAGCTTTCGCTTCGTTTCGCGATCGCTGGCCATCAGTTTCTCTCGGCCGGCATGCCCAACAGCGCATAACCAACACCCGTGAGCTCGACGGCCCAGCGCCCTCCGAAACCCACCAATCGCGGAGAGACTTGGCCAAACCAGCCCACGACGCGCTCCAGCGGAATCACCATCGGAGCCCCTTCCATCAACACCATGGTTCTCATTCCTCCCTCGAGCTGCAACAGCACTCGCCCCGTACCTTTAAGATGCACCAAATCAAACGCCTGACCGTCGGCACTGAGGCACCCATTTTCAAAGTTGATGGGCTCTTCAAACGAGAACACCAACTCTTCTCTGAAATAGGCCCCATCTGCACCGAAATGAGGTCCCTCACTGAGCTCGAGGGCATAGACCTGTGACCGCCCCGGGTCGAGGTAGATCATGCCCTGACCCGAAACGCGCTGGAGCTGAACGCTTTCCTCACCGAACGGCTCAAGCGTCGGGCGACCATGCCTCCGCCGATTTTCAGGAACCACCTGTACCCCACCCACCACTGCGACCAGGCCCGTCAATCGAACCAACAATTCATTTTGCACCGCGACCGCCAAACCTTCGTTTCCGATGAAGAAGGGGCCTGCCACCGGCTCTTGGGCCCAAGAATCTGAAGCGGCGAAATCGCCAAGCGGCTGTGCACTCAGCGGCACATACCCGGGAGGACACCCCACCGGAGGCAAGATGATGGCGTGATGCTCAGCCTGTTCTGGCTCCTCGACCGTGATGGGGAAAGGCGCTTCTGGGCTCGTGTCTTGAATCGGCTCTCTTGTGGGTTCAGGAGGAACGACCTCAGCCCAATCTGTTTCAGCCTGTTGCCACGAAGGTACCGCGCTCGACTCGGCAGCGAACTGCTCTGGGGGCATTTCTTCTTGGGGAGACCAGGCAGCGGGCTCACTCGATGGCACGACGCTCTCTTCTTCAGCCCAAGGTGCCTCAGTGGCCGGGTTGGCCTGCACCTCTGCCATGTACGCCTGCTGCATCGGTTCTTCTTCAGCACTGGTGGAAAAAGGAGTGGGCCCGTTCCACGCCTCGGCACTCACAGGCGGAATGGCGTCTGCCCAGCGCGCATCCATCAGTTCCATGGGTGTTTCAGGCACAAACACCGGCAAGTCAGTCACCGTTTCTGTAACCCAGGCCGTTTCTGCGCTGGTCGATTCTTCTTCCGCAGTGAGCCACGCAGGCGCAGCTTCAGCGCCAGGAACCACTTGCTCGGCGACTGCATCGATCACCAGCAATTCTTCAGTCGGTGTGTCTGTATCAAGTACAGGTCGAAGCGAGTTGATTCCGGGGCCTTCATCTTCTGCAAAACGAATGTCGTCATTTTGAACGCCTGCTCCTGACGAGTGCGCAGCGCCGAGTTGTTCGCCCCAGTCAGCATGAAGTGAACTCACCGGTGTGGTCTCAGCGACCAGTATTTCTTCAGGCACCACGTACACATCTGAGGGGAGTTCTTCGTCAGACATCACCTCGATGGCCTGCTCTTCTCCCGCAGCACTAACGAATTGCTCTTGGCCCAGAATGACATTCTGCGGCGCCTGCCGAGGCACCTCATTGGGTATTGAGAAATCACCTCGCAAAGAGGGCGCTTCGAGCATCGCTGAAGGCGATGAAATGGCCCGGCTCATTTTTTGAGCCATTTGTTCAGAGCCCGCGAGCACGAAATGCTCCTGCGCTTGCGCGTACGTTCCTTGCTGCGCCAGGGCCAGGCCCAAATAGTTGTGCGCCTTCTTGTGCGCAGGGTCTATTTCAGTGGCGGTTCTGAATTCGTGAACGCATCGCTCGAGGTCGTTGGTCTTCAAAAAGACCAAGCCCAAATTGACGCGCAAGGTGGCGTCGGTGGGGTTCTCGTTGACGAGCCGTTGGTACACCTCAGCGGCGCGATCATAAAGCCCAAGCTTGAAGTACGTCAGCCCGAGCAGGTTCTGTGCTTTTTCATTCTGAGGCTCGAGTTGGTGCGCTTTCTCAAGATGCTCTCGCGCCTCGTCAGCTCGGCCTGAGGCCAGAAATTCGCCCCCTTTATAGAGTGCGCCCAAGAATTCTTCGGCGGTGGCTGGCTCTTGTACCGTGGCACTGGTGGGCATCGGTTCCCGTCGTATTTAAAAAAGTCGCTAGCGCTCGTCGCCTTGTGCGGCTTGCCACTGCGTCTTGTATTGGAAATAGAGAGAGAGCACCTTGCGCACGTACGCTTGGGTCTCGGGGTAGGGCGGTACTTGCCCTCCGTACTTTCTCACTGCATCTGGCCCTGAATTGTAGGCCGCCACCATCTTCACCATGTCCCCCTCAAATTCATTGGCCAACACTCTTAAGTAGCGCACCCCACCTTCGATGTTTTCTTTCGGGTCGAAGATGTCTTTCACATACATTTCTCGAGCTGTGCCCGGCATCAGCTGCATCAGCCCCGAAGCCCCTACGTGAGAGATGGCATTGGGGTCGAAAGCCGATTCTGCATGCATTACGGCGCGCACGAGTGCCGGCGGCATCTTGTAACGAATGGCCGCTTGGTCGATATAGGCATTAAATTCCGCCAATGACATGCGCGTGGTCGCATTCATGCGAGCCGGAGCCGTGGGTGAAGGGGCAGGGTGAAACTCCCCGTCTACTTTACGAGCTTGTCTCGCCACGGCGCCTCTCGGAGGCACATTGGTGTAGACGATGGTCCCGTCTTTTTCGACGTACTTGTAAATGCCTCCTGCCAGGGCAGGGAAAGACATCAGCAAGCTCAAGGCGGTGGCTCGTTTGAAGGTCATGGTCTGAAGCGGACGCAAGACATTACCGCTGATCGATGACCACCTGCAAAGAACCACACCTTTTGGTGAGCCATGCGGTTCTCTTCGACCCCTGCACCGCTCGGTGGTTTAAGCGAATGCCATGGTGCATGAATTCGACTTTCTTGTTCTGGGCGGGGGGGTTGCTGGCCTGACTTTCGCATTGGAAGCCTCAAAGTCGGGGCGCGTTGGCGTGTTGACCAAGCGGAGTCGTTCTGAGGGAAATACCGTCTATGCACAGGGCGGAATCGCCGCCGTGTTGGCGCCCGACGATAGTTTTGAGCGGCACTTTGAAGACACCATGGTGGCCGGGGCAGGTCTCAATCACACCGATGTCGTCAACATCTGTGTCCGCGAGGGGCCCGAAAGGTTGAAAGCGCTGGTGGCCCTGGGCGCCGAATTCAACCGGCAGTCGAGCGGAGAATTCGACCTCACCAAAGAAGGAGGCCACAGCAAACGTCGCATTGTGCACTCGGGCGACGTCACCGGGAAAGAGGTCGAACGCGCCTTGCTCTCGGCCTGCGATGCCACCGGTCGCATTCAATTCTTCCCAGACGCGACGGCCATCGACCTCATCATCGACCGCAACGCACCTCGCGGTCGCGGTCGATGCCACGGCTGCTACGTGCTGGCAGAAGACGGCAGCATTGACACTTTTCTAGGAAAAGTGACGGTGCTGGCGACGGGAGGCGCCGGCAAAGTCTACCTCTACACCTCGAACCCCGACGTCGCTACCGGTGACGGAGTCGCCATGGCCTACCGAGCGGGCGCCAACATTGGGAACATGGAATTTTACCAATTTCACCCCACCTGTCTGTACCACCCTGACGCGAAGAATTTTCTCATCTCTGAGGCCTTGCGCGGAGAAGGCGGCCGGCTGCGGCTGCGCTCAACGGGTGAGCGTTTCATGAAGCGCTATGACGAGCGTCAAGAGCTCGCGCCGCGCGACATCGTCGCCAGAGCCATCGACTCAGAAATCAAGCGCACCGGTGACGAGTGCGTGCACCTCGACATGACTCATTTGGGCAAGCCCTATTTGGTCGAGCGATTCCCCACCATCTACGCCACCTGTCGTGAATTCGGGGTCGACTTGGCGACCCAACCCATTCCCGTCGTGCCTGCCGCCCACTACATGTGCGGAGGGGTGATGACCGATTCATTTGGGCGCACCTCGGTGCCAGGCTTGTTTGCGGTGGGTGAAGTCAGCTGCACCGGGCTTCATGGCGCCAATCGACTGGCGTCGAATTCGTTGCTTGAGGGCCTGGTCTTCGGCCACCGCGCGGTAGCCGCCTGCGCAGAAGAAATCAAAACGCTCGGCCCCAGGGCCCTCGACGTTCGCGAGTGGGACCCCGGCCATGCAGTGCCTTCTGATGAGCGCGTCGTCGTCAGCCAAAATTGGGACGAAATTCGCCGCTTGATGTGGAACTTCGTCGGCATCGTTCGCACGGGCAAACGCTTGGCTCGAGCAAAAAGGCGCCTCGACATGTTGCGAGAAGAAATTCGGGAGTACTACTGGGACTACCAAGTCACTCGCGATGTGATTGAGCTGCGCAATATTGCCGACGTCGCTCATCTCATCGTCGACTGCGCCACCCGGCGCAAAGAGAGCCGAGGGCTGCACTACACGCTCGATTACCCGACCAGTGACGATGTGCATTGGTTGACCGACACCGTCGTACACGAGCCTTGAGGTTCCGATCACCGTTTGACGTTTTGTGCAGCGATTTGGATCGTTTGCATGGGTGTATTGATCTGCCCATCGCGCTTGTCGTTGAAGGCATGACTTAAAATCAGTCAGGCTGATCGATCTGTCTGTCTTTTCTTGGGTCAGCCCCAAAGCACCGCCTCTCAAAAATGAATGGAACGCGATCAAAATGTCACAAGTTCAGTTGACAATTCGCTTCAGTGGCTGCTATTCATTTGCTTCCACTGAGAAGTTTGTTTTCAGTGGAAACCACCCTAACGCTTGTAATGAAAGACACTCTTCGTGGAGCTTTTTCGGCCGGAGGAGATTGAGCGGATCGAGCGTGAGTACGCTCAGGGGCTCCCGGTTCGGGTGATTGTCGACGTGTTTGCGTCAAGAGGGGTGCGGTTGTCTGAGGCCACTTTCCGCAAATACGTTCAAGCAGGTCTTTTGCCGCGCAGTCGGCGAGTTGGGAAAAAGGGCAAACACCAAGGGAGCCAGGGGCTGTACCCGGTCTCGTCAATTCGGCGAATGAATGCGATTCGTCAGATGATGGCGCAGGGGCTCACGCTCGAAGACATCAAGGCGTCATTCGTCGTCTTTCGAAATCACATCGACAGTGCGGGCAGTGAATTGACGACAGTATTCGACGGGTACGAGCGTCACCTTGATGCGAAGAGCTCGGCAGAGCGAAATAAGAAAGAAATGACATCGCGGCTTCGTGCATTGAGGGTACAAGCACGCGAACTCCTCCATGAAATTTCTCGCTTCGGTAGTGCAGTGACTGCGCGACCCGGTGCGACTGTCAGTCCGTTCTAAAAAATGTCAAAAAGGTATCTTTTTTCGAGGAGGGGGAAACGATGAACGCGCAAGTCCAAGACGAAGCCGAGGTGCTCAAGTCAGACGAAGCGATCGATGACCACCGTCGATCGAAGACGATGTCTCGAAAAGAGATGGCGCGCGACCTGCGAAGGCGCCGTCTGCTCGGTCAAGTTGATGATGAAGAATCGGCTTTGCTCAAAGAGATTTCGAGCAACCGACCCAAGTCGCGCGCCGACTGCATCAGCAGCCCCAGGCCGTGTGTCTTCGTCTCGTGCAAGTACAACCTGTATCTCGACGTCAACCCTGAGACGGGGAGCATCAAGCTCAATTTCCCCGACAAAGAAATTTGGGAACTCGAGTACACCTGTGCGCTCGATGTGGCAGAAAAGGGCGGCATCACGCTTGAAGAAGTGGGCGAGATCATGAATCTCACTCGCGAGCGAATCAGGCAAGTGGAAACCCGCGGCCTCGACAAGGTGCGCACGGCCACCGAAGCCGAGCCCAAACGCCCGATGTTGAAATAGCGCTGTTCGAATTGTCCGCGTTTCATTGACCCCATGAGACGCGGTTGGTACGCGCTTTTGCAGTGCTCGCTCTCCTTTCTGTTTCAGACAAGCGTGGTTTGGTTCCCTTCGCGCAGGGGTTAATCAAGTGTGGTTTCACTCTCCTTTCCACAGGGGGCACACTCGATGCGCTGAAGGCGGCTGGCGTCGCCGCTCGCAAAGTGTCCGCCCACACCGGCGCACCAGAGATTCTCGGAGGGCGGGTCAAGACCCTGCACCCCAAGATTCACGGAGGTATTTTGGCCAGGCCTTCACTCGAGAGCGATGCTCGTGAAATGGCAGAAAATGGCATCGAGGCCATTTCTCTGGTCGCGGTCAACTTGTACCCCTTTCGAGAGACCGTGGCCAAAGGGGTGAGTGCAGAGGAATGCGTCGAAAACATCGACATCGGTGGCCCAGCCATGGTGCGCGCTTCTGCGAAAAATGCGGCCTTTGTGACGGTGCTCGTCGACCCTGATGACTATCCAGCCGTGCTGGCTGAGCTTGAGGCGTCAGGTTCCGTCGGCGAGAAGAGGCGGCGCGGGCTCCAGCGAAAGGCTTTTGCCCACACGGCCGCCTACGACGCAGCCATCGCGGCTTGGCTCAGTGAACAAGCGCAAGAGCCGTTTCCTGATGAGATGACTTTGCCTTTTGTGAAGGCGCAGGGCCTTCGGTACGGCGAAAACCCCCATCAGCGGGGCGCCTTTTATAAAGAGCATCGGGCTCCGAAAGAGCCGACGGTGGCGTTTAGCGAAGTGCTGCAAGGCAAAGAGCTTTCGTACAACAACATTCTTGATCTCGATGCCGCCTTGGGGCTGGTGCTTGAGTTTTCCCATCGGGCAGCAGCCGTCGTCATCAAACACAACACCCCGTGCGGAGTGGCCATCGATGATGCGCTCGAAGCTGCGTATCGACGAGCCCGGGCGGCTGACGAAACCTCTGCCTTTGGTGGCATTGTGGCCCTCAACCGCGAGGTCGATGAGGCCACCGCTCGTGCTTTGGCCGAGACCTTTCTCGAAGCCATCATCGCGCCTGGCTATTCAGTCGCGGCGCGGGAAGTGTTGGGGGGCAAGAAGAATTTGAGACTGTTGTCGGCTGGCCCGGTGCTCGCACAAACCATCGCAGGCCCCCGAGCCCAGCTCGACGTGCGCAGCGTTTCTGGAGGGCTCCTGGTGATGGACCGCGACGCCGTCGAACCTTCTTCAGACTGGAAAATCGTCAGTCGCAGGCAGCCCAGCGCCGACGAATTGAAGGCGCTGCACTTCGCTTGGAAGGTGTGCAAACACGTCAAGTCGAACGCCATCGTTTTCGCCGGGCCGACCGATTTGCTGGCTCAAGCCGGCGGGCAAACCAGCCGCGTAGATTCAGTGAAAATTGCTGCCCTGCGGGGGGGAACGTTGCTCAAGGGCAGTGCCGTGGCTTCAGACGCCTTCTTCCCTTTTCGTGACGGCATCGATGCCTTGGCAGCGACCGGAGCGAGCTGCGTGGTGCACCCAGGAGGGTCAGTTCGCGATGCAGAAATTATCGCCGCTGCCGATGAGCACAATTTGAGTATGATCTTCACCGGGGTTCGACACTTCCGTCACTAAAACTCATGCGCGTTATTTGTCAGCAGTGCTCGGCCGCGTACTCAATCGACGACAAGGCCGTCACTGCAAAGGGTGTGCGCGCGCAGTGCCCCAAATGTCGACATCTTCAGTTGGTGAGGGCTGACCCGCCAGCAACTCCATCGAATGAAAGCCTTCCTGCGAAGGCAGGTTCTTCAGGCTTTTTTTTCGATTTGGGGGGCACGTTGCCCGCGCCTTCCTCGCCCGCGCGGCAGGGACCACCTCCAGTACGCCCGCCAGCAGCCGCGGCGCCGCTCCCCGAAGCGCCGTCACCTTTTGAATTCGCGGCCCCCGCGGGAAGGTTTGATTTTGAAGCGGTCGCGCGCGGTTCCGCTTCCCCGCCGCAAGTGCCAGAGGTTGCTCAAGTCAATCCCTTCGGTGCCCCTCATCTTGATCTCGGGGCCGATCTCCTCGGGTTGGGTTCGGCGACCCCGGCTCAACGAGCGGCCGTCCCTGAGGTGAAGTGTCGCAGCTGCGGCAAGGTGATGACGGACCCTTTTGATCAAGCCTTAGGCATTTGCGATGACTGTCGAAACTCTGGTCTTGATCAAGCCAATCAACCGCTAGTGCCCCCGAGCCCGCGCCCCTCGACGCCCAGGGCGGCGGCTCAAGCTGCGAAAATTTCGCGGTCCACCGAGGTTCTCTCAGCGACGCGCCCAAACACCAGTGAATCAAGAGACGAAGAGAAATCGGGGTCGGGCAAGAGCAAGTTCATCACCGCTGGAATACTGAGTGTGGTTGCGCTGGGCGCGTTGGGTTGGTTGGCTTTCAAACGCCCATGGGTACCTCCAGCGCCTCCTTTGGCGGTACAGCCCCTTGAGGCCCCACAGGTGCCCGTTGAAACACTGATCGGCGAATGGAAATCAAAGTACCCGGGTTTGAATGGTTCTTCGGTCAAATACATTGAAGAAGGTGAGCAATTGCTCACGGGCGATACCGCCAACGCCTTTGCTCAAGCAGAAGAGCGTTTTGAACAGGCCTTAGTGCTCGACCCCAGCAATGACCGCGCGATTGCAGGGTGGGTGTTGGCGATTGCATTTGGCAGGGCTGACGCCATCGATGAGCGCACTGAAAAGATGATCGAATCGATGTTGTCGTCAGCGCAGGCGCGCCGAGGTGCCGCGGGCGTCTTTGTCGCTGACGCTCATTTTCGCTTGGCTCGTCAAGGCAACCCCAATGACATCAAAGTGCTCGCGGAGCGCGGTCTCAACAGTCAGCGGCCGCGCGACAAGGCCCTCGCAGCACTGGCGATTGGAGCCACCCTTCTTCTCAAAAACGCGCAAATGGCGGGCCAATCTTTCAAAGACGCACTGACCTTTGACCCTGAGCTCAAGCGGACGTATCTCTTCAAGGCCCGACTGGAGCTCATTCAAGGCAACTATCCTGAAGCCATCAAAGCCCTCGAGCATCGGTTGGAACTTGATGCCGACCAATGGGAAGCGTCTGAAGAACTGGCGCGCGTTTTGATCGACGTCGGAGAAATGGCTCGTGCGAAAAAAGTGCTCGAGGGCGCACGAGACGCTTCGCCCCACTCGGCGCACCCGCGGTTGGCATTGGCCATGTTGAGCTATCAACATTTGGGTGACCTCAAGGGCGCAGAGGAAAATCTGACCGCGCTTTTGGGGCAGCCGTTACCTTCGCCAGAAAAAGCACAGGTGTTGTTGCACCTGGCTACCATTGAGCGAATACACGGTGAATCTGCCAAGGCCCTCGAAACCATCGATCGCGCCTTGGCACTCAAACCTGAATTCCCAGCGGCGGGGCTTCAAAAGCTTCTCATCTTGCTCGATCAAGGCGTGACGTCGGCTGCTCGACTCGAGCTCGAGGGCCTCAAGGGGAAGTTGGGCGACAAGTACCTTGAATCGACCCTTGAAGGTCGCATGCTCATTGCCGAAGGCCGCTTTGCCGATGCCATTCAAACGCTGTCTGCAACAGCCGAAGCTGACCCTCGACGGGTTTACACCGTTTTTCTTGCAGGCGCTGCAGCCGCCAAACTCCGAAAAGATGGCAAAGCGTGGGAACTGTGTCTGCGCAGAGGCCTTCGGGTTGACCCCAACAGTCGCCCAGTACCAACGCTCACTCATTTTTTCGTGCGGCCTGCAGATTTGTTGAAGCCGGCGGTCGGTGCCTATTTAGCGTTGGTCAATAACCAAGGAGAAGACCCCAGCCCGGCCCTGTGTGAAGGTCTGGTGGCGTGGTTTTCAGACGATTGGGCTCGCGCAGAGCGACTTTTCGCGAAGGTCACCAGCATCGATGCACGAAGTCCCGATGGGTATGCCTATCGGGCGTTGGCTGCGCTGCGTCGCAAAGATGTGAAAGACGCCACCAGTCTGGCGAATAGAGGCCTCGATGGGGGCAAGAGCAATGCGCTGGTCTATTTTGCGCAGGCCCAAGCGCTGATGCAGGCGGGCAAGATTGATCTCGCGAAAGTGGCCGCACAAACTTCCCTTAAATACGGTCCCCAACTTTTGGGCGCGAAGGTCGTCATTGGCGCCGGCGAGGCACATCAAAAAAACCCAGAAGAAGCCCGTCGGGTACTGACTTCGGTGCTCTTGAGTGATCCGCTCTACCGCGATGCCAAGCGAGTCCTATACAAGTACGGGCTGTGAAGATTCTCCTTCTTGGTAGCGGCGGGCGCGAACATGCGCTGGCTTGGAAAATGCGATGCAGTCCTTTGCTCGATGAGTTGATCATCGCCCCGGGTAACCCGGGAATGGTGGCGTTGGGCGAGTGCGTTTCACTCAACTCCACCGATGTTCCCTCGGTGGTAAACTTGGCTAAAGCGCGTCAGGTTGACTTGGTGGTGGTCGGGCCAGAAGCGCCTCTGGTTGCGGGCGTTGCTGACGCGTTGCGCGCTGTCGGTATCGAGGTGTTTGGCCCAGATGCTGCGGCTGCGAACATCGAAGGCAGCAAAGCATTCGCAAAAGAGATCATGCAGGCCGCCAACGTGCCCACAGCGCGCTTCGAGGTTTTTACCGATGTGACCGCTGCAGCCCAACGCGCATTGTCCTGGGGCCCAGTGGTGGTCAAGGCTGACGGGTTGGCCGCTGGTAAAGGGGTAGTAGTGGCGCAGTCGGGCGAAGAAGCGGCTCAAGCGTGTCGAGCGCTCGGTGCTTTACCTGCGGGGAAGGCCATCTTGTTGGAAGAGGTTCTCACCGGGCCCGAGCTATCGGTGATGGCGCTGTGTGATGGCGAACGATGCGTGATGCTCGCGCCTTCGCAAGATCACAAGCGAGTCTTTGAAGGCGATCTCGGGCCGAACACGGGAGGCATGGGAGCCTATGCACCAGCGCACTTACTCACCGCAGAGCAACTCGAAGCAGTGCGCAGAGAAATCATCATTCCAACGTTGTCGGCACTGCGGGCTCGAGGCTGCCCTTTTCGAGGCGCCCTGTACGCGGGGTTGATGCTGACTCCTGATGGCCCCCGAGTGATTGAATTCAACGCGCGATTGGGCGACCCCGAAACGCAAGTGTTGATGATGCAACTCGACACAGACATCGTCCCACTCCTTCAAGCGTGCGCGAAGGGGAAGCTTGGCGAGACGAAGCTCGTTCTGAAAGAAGGCGTTTCTGTGGGCATCGTGCTCGCGGCCGAGGGCTACCCAGAATCGCCGCGGACGGGCGATGTGATTCATCTTCCTCTCGATTTGCCACCCGAAACTCAGCTCTTTCACGCGGGCACGGCCCTGATTGAAGGGCAGTTGAAAACAGCCGGAGGCCGTGTCCTCACCGCATGCGCGCACGGCTCAAACGTCGAAGAAGCGCGAGCGCGCGCTTTAGCTTTGGCTCAAATGGTTACCTGGCCAGGCCGACACTTTCGCCGTGACATCGGAGCAGGCGCTCCGTGAAAACCGTGCTGCACCGCTACCTTTTCCGCGAAATCGTGGGCCCTTTTTTTTCGGCCACAGCGGTGTTGTTGGCTTTGTTCTACGCCATGATTTTGGTGCGAGGGGTCGACTTTTTGTTGGGCAGTGGAGCCCAAGTTTCAGATTGGTTGGTGTTGGGCGGCGCGATGTTACCCATGTTGTTGCCGCAGGTATTGCCCATCTCGTTGATGCTGGGCGTGATGATTGGCTTTGCCAGATTGGGTGAAGACGGCGAACTGACCGCTTTGGCTTCTCTAGGAATCTCGCCTTCGACACTGGTGCGTTCTCCATTGATTTTAGGCGGCGCAGTCTCAGTGCTCTTGGCGTTCACCATTTTGGTGTGGAAGCCTTGGGGCATTGTGCGAATGCGCCAGACGGCGCGAGAAGTCATCGAACGAAATGTGCTCAGTGACTTAAAGCCAGGCTCTGTGCGCGCCGATTTGCCGGGCATTGTTTTTTTCTCTGAGGAAGTTTCTTCAGGCCCTCAGTGGAAAAAAGTGTTGCTCATTGACGAGCGAGATTCCGCGCGGGTTTCGGTGCTGAGCGCTCCTCGGGCTGAGGCGACTTTCGAACATGGAGTCGGGTTGCGTTTTTCCGACGGCGTGCTGGTTCAGCGCGCTTCAGAGACTGAGTATTCCACCATCTCGTTTGTCGAGGGGACGTTGCTGGTCAACGTCGCCGATGCGCTCAATCGACGTGACACGTTTCGCTTTGGCCATGAAGAACTCTCGCCGATGGATCTCATGGCCGCTGCCCGCGAAGCAGAGGCAAACGGGACTGATGCCAACGGCTTTTGGTCTGCTTTTCATTTTCGTCTATCGGCCTTGGTGGCTCCGCTGGCGTTGTGTGTGTTGGCAACGGCCGTCGCACAAGGTGGACGGCGTCGGGCAACGAGAACGGCCGTACTGTTCGCTTTGGGCGTCTATTTGAGCTTCTATGTACTTTCGCGCGTCGGAGTGCAGCTGGGGGAAAAGGGCCTCTTGCCTGCGTGGGTCGCAGGCTATCTCCCCGTGACGGTGGCACTCGCCCTCGGCGGGTTGATGCTTTCGCAAGTGGCGCGACGAGGGCTTCGATGAATCTACTCGAGCGCTACATCGCCCGATTGACGGCGGGTCTCTTCGTCACGTTGGCATTGGGGCTGGTGACGCTTTTTTTGGTGATCGATTTTGGTGATTGGCTTCGCTTGTATACAGGCAAACCCATCATTGATGTCGCGGCCCTCTATTGGTACCGCTCTCATTTGGCATTGGTTCAATTTGCGCCAGCGGCACTCGTTTTGGCTGCAGGCCTCACCGTCACCATCGTCCGTCGTCGTGGTGAATGGACCGCGCTTCGTGCATTAGGAGCATCGAGTGCCATCTTGGTGCGCCCCATAGGGGTGGTGGCATTGGTGTTGTCATTAGGCCTGGTGGCTTTTCAAGAATTCGTCGTCAGTCGTTCAGGCCCTCGGGTCGACCGTTTGATGGTTGAACGCTTTGACCGCTGGGGCGACTTCCTCACTGTGTATTCACCACGTCGGTGGTTTCGCGCTGGCGCAGCGCTGCTCAATGTACGCGGTGCAGCAAACCCAGAGCGATTGGAAGAAGTGCGTCTCTTCAACATGGGTGCTGCATCTGAGTTGGTGGGCTGGGTCGAGGCACCGCGCCTCACCTTTGTTCGAGAAGGCCTGTGGCGTGTTGATGAAGCGACTGAACTCGAATTCTCAGGCCCTCAGGTAAAGCCGGGTCGAAAAGGGAGTTTTGAAATCGAGCTCCCGTTGCGACCTGAAGTGACTCAACTCGCCGTTGGTCGACCAGAATGGATGCCCCTGTCGCTATTGCTGAGACAGGCCTCGTTGATGACTGCATTGCAGTTGCCAACTGAATCGATCTGGTTTGCTATTCACCATCGTTGGGCGGCTCCGGTCGCAGGCATTTTGGCAGCGCTCATCGCGTGTGTACTGGGGTTGCGCGGCATCAAAGAAGCTTCTGTGCCTCGGGCCTTGCTTGAAGGTGCAGGGCTCTACGGGGCGCTCTTTTTGGCAAGCATGATTTCGCGCAGCTTGGCCCTCAATGGCCGCTTGTCTCCTTCGCTCGCAGCGTGGTTAGCGCCGCTTGTTTTGGGGCCAATGGTGATGTGGTTGACTATGCGTAGACGTTCAGGGTGATGGGAAGTGGCTTCGAGTTGATTTCTCGCCAAACCTTCCTTGCTAGGGCTTCGCATTCCCCAATTTGAAAACGCAAAAAGGGTGCAGCGCGCCTTGTCGCTCATCGAGCGCATAATCGAGCTGAGTTGACGTCTCGAACAAAGCCAACAATGCCTCAGGTGGGCCTTGGTTTTCATCGATCCACAAAGCGTCGCTCCCCGCCGGAATGTCTGGTTTGGGCCACAAGTCGTACTGACTGCGGCGACCACCCCAAGTGCTCGCGGGGAGCTGCGCGTAGAGTGAAACTAAAGCACTGAGTTGATAGCGACCGGTGAAGACAGGAACGTGCTGCCTCTGCGCTTGGGCGAGCCACGACCACCCGTGAAGTTTTTGAATCGCTTGGCTTGTCCACAGTGGCCGCGGAGGGAAAACGAGGAGCGGGACCCCGATTGAAAGCACCACCACATTGAGAGCCAATGCTGCTCGTTTCCATTTCTCAAAGTCAGACAAGGCAATGCCGATGCTTGCGGAAAGCCAAGCGGCCGATGCCCAATTGGCTTCGCCTCGGGCTTTGAACGATGCGTAGCCGAAAAAGATGAGCGGAATGAGTGTCGCGACTTTGAGAAACCATTTCCCAGGTACGCGCGCCAGCCACCACAGAGTCATCAGTGCGAGCAACGGGCCCGCCATGCCCAATTGGCCCGCGAGAAACTCGAGGAACGTTTTGATACCGCCGCCACCACCCAGCCCGTGCTCGATTTGAAAACGAAAGCCTTCCCAATTGTTGGTCGCGTTCCAAATGAGGGTGGGAGAAGTCACTGCCAAGGCAGTGAAGGAGGCGAGAAACAGGTGC
This sequence comes from Archangium sp., assembly GCA_043753955.1. Lineage (GTDB taxonomy): Bacteria > Myxococcota > Myxococcia > Myxococcales > Myxococcaceae > Archangium_A. The sequence goes on from JAYUVR010000303.1 coordinate 14,515, forward strand.
AAAGGCCGGGGGAAGAACACGACCAACAAAGGCACACCCAAAAGAATGCCGTTGTATTTAGAAAGCATCGCCAGGCCCCACAGCAGCCCTGAGATGAGCGGCTGTTTTCTCACCAAGGCGACCAAGGTCCACACCCAAAAAGCGAGCAACGGCGCATCGGGGGTGCTGAATGCGCCCAGCACATTCGCGGCAGGCGTACTGGCAAACAGCGCGGTAGCCCACCAGGCGCGTTCTGTGGTTGCTCCGAAGGCGCGAGCGAGTTGGTGCACCCCCCACAAAGCAACAAAGCCCCACAACAGCGCGCCTGGTCGAATGCCAAGCAACGCGATACTCCAAGCAATCAACGCCGGGTGGTCGAAGTACGAGAGTTGGGGGTGCTGAGACCAAGCCCAGTAGTAAGCCTCATCTGGGTAGATGTCCGTACCTGCGGCCAAAAAGATTCTGAAGGCAAAGCACCACCCCACACAAACGAGGGGGCCATTCGCTTTGACCCAAGTCACGATTGCCCCAACGCCCTTCGGTACACTTGCAGTGTTTGCCGGGCGCAGTCGTCCCACGAGGCGCGCAGCGCTCGTTCTCGGCCCGCTTCCGCGAGTTGTTGGCGAAGCGCATTGTCGTGAAACACTCTTCGACACGCAGCGAGCCATGCTGCGGCATTGTCGGGCGACACTAAGATTCCAGCGTTGCCCACCACTTCAGGGTGTGCACCGGCATCTGAAACAATCACCGGAGCCCCACAGGCCATCGCCTCAAGTGCAGGCAAACCGAAGCCTTCGTAGCGCGATGGCACCAACACTGCGCAGGCTCCCGAATAAAAGCGCACCAGTTCTTCATCAGACAAAGGTGAAAGCTCGATGACCTTTTCACTAAAACCGATGGCCCTTCGAGCGCCGCGGCCGGCGAGCAAAATGAGCGGGGCGGGTAAGTCGTCTGCAATCGGTACGAGTAACCCGAGATTCTTAAAACGTTTGATGTTGCCGATGACTGCAAAATACTTGGGCGGCAGTCCCCGGCGCGCCCGAAAGTCGTCGAGTTCCTGGGTGCGCAAGGCGTGAAATGAAGCGTCGACTCCGTTGCCGATGACTTGGAGCCGCTCTGGCGACAGCCCCAAGTGGGCCGAGAGCTCTCTACGGCTGAATTCCGAAACGGTGATGAGGGCCTGCGCACGAGCCGCTCGAGGAGCGACAAACATTCGGTAGTACGCGGTGCGGGTGAGGGTGGCACTCTCTGGTACGGCCAAATGATTGGCATCGTGAAGTGTCACCACCAATTTTCCGGGCCAGAGCGCTGGCACCGAAAACGAAGTGGCATGAAAGAGGTCAGGCCGATGACGAAGCAGGTCTGCGAGCAAGGTAGGTTGCTCAAACGCTGAAAGAAATTCAGAAGTCGCTTTGATGAGCGGTATGCGTGGAGCGAGCTCTCCTAAATCGTCAGGCACGCCTTCCGGGGCTGTGAGGCCGAAAAACTGCCACCCGGGTTCCAACGGGGGAATCCGGCGCGCCAGTTCGAGCGCGTAACGAGCAATGCCATGTAAGTGCCCGCGCACCATCCGCAGGTCGATGAGAACCTTCACCACAGGCCACAGCGTACATGGGACTGGCGTGCTAGGGCGTCTTTTAAGAACGTGAAACCATCGCTCATCATGCCAGAAGTGCTGAAGGGAGCTCGGGTCGCCCTCGTGCACGACTGGCTGCTGACTTGGCGCGGGGGGGAAAAAGTACTCGAGGCCATCGCTGAACTGTTCCCTTCAGCGCCCATTTTTACGCTCTTTCATCAAGCCCGTGACATGTCTTCAATCATCGAATCGCACCGAATTATCTCGTCGGTGCTCGACCGGTTGCCTCGCGCTCATGCACACCATCGCGCGCTGTTACCCTTGATGCCCGCAGCCATTCGCCTTCTCGACTTGGGCCAAGTCGACCTGGTGATTTCCTCGAGTCACTGTGTTGCCAAAGGCATTCGAGTACCCCGAGGTGCAAAACATTTGTCCTATGTGCATGCTCCGCTGCGGTACATGTGGGATCGCTTCGACGACTATTTTGGCCCTGGGAAAGCATCATTGCCGGTGCGAACCGCGGCGCGAATGCTGCGTGGTCCACTGCAAGCGTGGGATGTGCGCTCGTCGAAAGACGTGCACCGCTTCGTCGCCAACAGTGCTCACGTGGCACGCCAAATTAAAGAGCGCTATCACGCAAAAGCGCGCGTCATTCACCCGCCAGTCGAGTTGGAAAAGTTCGTTGCAAAGCCTCTCGAGGGCTCAGGAAAGGGAAGCTACTTTTTGTGTTTGGGGGCGCTTGCTCCGTACAAACGCATCGACCTCGCCATCGAAGCTTTTCGTCGCACCGGTCAGCAGCTGTGGGTCGGCGGCAGTGGCCAGTCGTCTTCGTGGCTTCGAAACCTTCCGCCCAACGTCAAGGCCTTGGGGCACGTTAAAGACGAAGACTTGCCGGCGCTCTATCGCAACGCTCGAGCCTTGATTTTTCCAGGAGTCGAAGATTTTGGAATCACGCCGCTTGAGTCTCAAGCCTGCGGGCGACCCGTCATCGCCTTTGCGCAAGGGGGGGCGCTGGAAACAGTGACTGACCGTACGGGCGTTTTTTTTAGCGAGCAGACTGTCGAGGGGCTGCTGAAAGCGTTGGCTCAATTTGACGATTTCGAAGCTCATTTCGTGCCCGCCGATGCCAGAGCTCAGGCCACCTTATTTGAACGGCGAGCCTTTCAACGGGCCTTAGTTGATGAATTGACTGGGTTGATGACCTCAACCAGCTCGGGTTAGCGCGCGTGCGTGCACACCGTGTTAGAGACGGCATGACGTGTTCACTCGTTTTCAACGTTTCTACAATTCCATCAAGCTCTTGGCTGACCTCATCACGTTAGCGGGCGCTTTCGCTTTGGCGTGGCTGACGCGGTTTACTTGGTTTCCCTGGGAAACCATTCCACCTGCGCAAGAGTCGCTCGAAACGTTGGCGCTGATTCTGTTTATTTTCCCCGTCATTTTTCGCGGTTCAAATCTGTACACCACCAATCGGAGCCGCTCGCACATTCAAGAAGTCTTTGAAGTGTTTAAGGCGACTGCGTTTTCAACCTTGGTCTTGGTGGCGGTGTCGTACTTCATTCGAGATCGATACAGCCGGCTCACTGTAGTCATCTTTGCCTCGTATGCCTTTCTCGGCGTCGCTACCGTTCGTCTCCTCTTTCGAATGCTCTTTAATGAGCTGCGTCGTCGAGGCGTCAATCTGAAGACCATCTTGGTGGTGGGCGCAGGCTCGTTAGGTCAGCGGGTGGTTGAAACCATCGAATCGCATCGCGAGTTGGGTTTCAAAGTGACCGGCTTGTTGACGCGCAAGAGTGAAAAGCTGGGCACGAATGTGCTCCATGTGCCCGTGCTCGGCTTGTTTGGTGACTTGGAAAGAGTGCTTGATGAAACGCCCGTCGACCAAGTGATTTTGGCCCTGCCTTTAGAAGAGCAACCTCAACTTCGAGAATTGATGGAAGTGTTGGCGCTTCGCACTGTTGACGTCAAAGTCGTGCCTGACCTCTTTAATTACGTCACCCTCCGCGGAGGTCTCGAAGAGTTTGGTGGCTTGCCCATCATCAGCTTGCAAGGCGCTCCGCTTGAAGGGTGGAACCGCATTGCCAAGCGAGTCTTCGACATCTTGGTGTCGTCTTTGGCGCTGCTGTTGCTCTCGCCTGTACTGGTATTGCTCGCGATTTTGGTCAAACTCACCAGCCGAGGCCCTGTCTTGTTTGCGCAAGAACGTATGGGCATCGATGGGCGGCTCTTCCCCATGTACAAGTTTCGAACCATGCGGGTCGATGCTGAAAAGCATGGCGCTCAATTCACCACCAAAGGAGACCACCGCCGCACGCCCATCGGTCGTTTTCTGCGGAAGACGTCACTTGATGAAGTGCCGCAGTTTGTGAATGTTTTCTTAGGAGACATGAGTTTGGTTGGCCCTCGACCCGAGCGGCCTGTCTTCATTGCGGAATTCAAAAAGCAGATACCCCGTTACCATCTGCGGCACATGGTGAAGTCGGGCATCACGGGTTGGGCGCAGGTGAATGGTTTGCGCGGCAACACCAGCATCAAAGAGCGAATTGATTACGATCTCTATTACATCGAAAACTGGTCGCTGACTTTCGACCTCAAGATTCTTTTGCGCACTGCACTGGGCGGCTTTCTTTCAAAGAATGCGTACTGATGTGGCTCACCTTGGCGTTGTGTACCTTGATTGGAGCAGCTCCGAAGCCAACCGGGCCCGGTGCGGCTGATACCGCCAGACTGTATTTTTTAGCAGGTGACTTGGCGCAGGCCCAAGCCTGGGTCCGCCAAGGGCTGAAGCGAGAACCGAAAACCTGCGGCCCGCTCAATACAGCCTTGGCTGAGTACGCGTTCCTCGCAAATCACATTGATGAATTTAATGTCGCTCAGGCAAAGAGTTTCATTGAGCTCGATCGCAAAATTTCACCGAAACGGCGTGGCAAACTGACCGACCAAGCCTTCCTGCGCTACGTGACCAAGCCCCTTGAACAGGCACGAGCCTGGGCTCAAGAGAACCCCGAGGGTGCTTTAGAATTGGTGAAGAAGGCCTTAGCCGTCGATGCAAAGAATGAAGAAGCCCGAATTCTCGCCGCTGAATTGACGCAAGGAAGCAATCGCCAAGACGCGGGAACGTAAAGGAGGTCATGCGATCCTCCCCTCTCTTCTTTTTCTTAGGAATTTTAGTTGCCACTTCAGCCTGCGCCGGTACCCGAGGCAGTGGCATCAAGTTGAGCGAGAGCCGTAAAATCGCAGAGTTCAACGAAATCGATGTCTCAGGCGGGGTCACGCTTGAGGTCAAAAAAGGCCCACCTTCGCTCACCATTGAAGGCGACGACAACGTCGTGCCGCTCTGGAGAACTGAAGTCAAAAATGGCCGACTCATCATCGAACGAAACTCTAAAGAATGGTTGAGCACCAAGAATTCAATCACGGTTCGAGTCACCACCCCCAGCCTCAAGCGTCTCGAGGCCAGCGGAGGGGTTGATGTCTCTCTTGAAAATGTCGCCGAAGCCAAATTCGCCCTCGAACTGTCTGGCGGGGTCGAGCTGAGCGCTCCTCAACTGGCGGTTGATTCGCTGTCTGTAGACGCATCTGGCGGAGCAACACTGGTCATTTCCGGTACGGCTCGAGAAGCGAAGTTAGATCTTTCCGGTGGAGTCGATGTGAAGGCCAAGGAGCTTCAAGTAGCTCAATTGGCCATCGACGCCAGCGGTGGATGCGAAGTCGAAGTCACCGCCAAAGAATCTGTCACGGGCGAAGCCTCAGGTGGAGTCGACCTCGCCATTCACGGAAATCCCCCCAAATCGCGCGTTCACACGTCGGGCGGAGCTGACATTCGTTACGTTGACTAAAAAAATAAGCCGGGGAAACGAAGATGTTCCCCGGCTTTTAATCGAAGATGGTGTTTTAGCTGCAGCCTGTAGTCGCACCGCAGTTATGACACTTGTAGCAAGCGCCATTTCGTACCGTGATGGTCCCGCAGACAGAGCAGGGTGGGGCGTCAGCTTGATTTAAGAATGCGGCATTCACTTCGCTCGCCATCGGAACAAAATTCTTCGAGGGCGCTTGTGGTGCTGCCGAAGCTACTTTTTTAGCCTCGGTTTCCATCATGCTTTCCGTCTGCCCTTCTTGCGGCAGGAACTTGAGCGACAGCCAACGGAAGATGTAGTCAGTGATGGACTTCGCGATTGGCAAGTCAGGGTTGTTGGTGAAACCTGAAGGCTCGAAACGCGTGTGACTAAACTTGTCAGCCAACACTTTCAGGGGCACGCCGTATTGCAGTGAAAGTGAAATGGCGGTGGCAAAAGAATCCATCAGGCCTGAAACGGTGCTGCCTTCTTTGGCCATGGTGATGAACAACTCACCCGGCTGCCCATCTTCATACATGCCCACCGTGAGATAGCCCTCGTGGCCGGCGATGGAAAACTTGTGCGTGATGGCCCGTCGTTCATCTGAAAGACGTCGACGAGCGATTCTTTCAACCACCACTTGGGGTGCTGCTGCTTCGGCTTTGAGGTCATCTTTTTTGGTATTGAGCGGCTGGCTGCGTTTGCAACCGTCGCGATATACGGCCACGGCTTTGAGGCCCGCCCGCCATGATTCCATGTAGGCCATTTCGATGTCTTCCACCGTGGCGTTCGTCGGGAGATTCACCGTCTTCGAAATCGCTCCAGACAAAAACGGCTGCGCGGCGCCCATCATCTTGATGTGGCCCATGTAGTGGATAGAGCGACTGCCTTTGGCGGGCCTAAACGCGCAGTCGAACACTGAAAGATGCTCGTCTTTGAGCCCTGGAGCCCCCTCGATGGTGTCGTGTTTATCGAGGTAGCCGATGATGGCTTCGACTTCAGAAGGGCTGTAGCCGAGTTTTTTCAGTGCAAAGGGCACCGTCTGGTTGACGATTTTGAGCATCCCTCCGCCGACCAACTTCTTGTACTTGATGAGGGCGATGTCGGGCTCGATGCCGGTGGTGTCGCAGTCCATCATGAAACCGATGGTGCCCGTCGGTGCGAGCACGGTGACTTGAGCATTACGGAAGCCTGATTTTTCGCCCCACTTGAGCGCGTCGTCCCAGACGGCTTTTTGCGCTTCGAAGAGTTTAGGGTCGCCCGTCACGGGCAATTGGTAGGCCGCTTTTCGATGCTTGCGGATGACGCTCAACATGGGCTCTTGATTGAGGGGGTAGCCCGCGAAAGTTCCTAAGTGCTCTGCCATCTTGGCACTCATGGCGTACGCGCGGCCGCCCATGAGCGAGGTGACCGCTCCGGCGTAGCAACGGCCCGCATCAGAGTCATAGGCAAGACCCGATGCCATCAGCAGCGCTCCCAAATTGGCGTAGCCCAAACCGAGCGGTCTGAAGTCATACGAATTTTTGGTGATGCGGTCGGTGGGGTACTTTGAAAACCCAACGATTATTTCCTGCGCGAGCAAGGTGACGTCGACGGCGTGCTTAAACGCCTCGACATCGAATTCCCCATCGATGGTGCGGAAGTGCAGCAGATTGAGGGAAGCCAAGTTGCAAGCCGTGTCATCGAGAAACATGTACTCAGAACACGGGTTCGAGGCGTGAATGCGATCTGTATTGGCCGAAGTATGCCAATCGTTAACGGTGGTATCGAACTGGAGCCCCGGGTCACCGCAATGCCAAGCCGCCTGAGACACTTCTCGCAAGATGTCGCGCGCGCGGTAGGTATCGACGATGCCGCCGCCCACGATGGCCTTGGTCGAGTAGCTGCGATCTTGTTGCACCGCTTCCATGAACTCATCAGTCACCCGCACTGAGTTGTTCGAGTTCTGAAAGAATACCGACGAGTACGCTTCGCCATTGAACGAGGGGTCGTACCCAGCGTCGATCAACACGTGCGCTTTTTTCTCTTCGCCCACCTTGCAACGAATGAATTCGAGAATGTCGGGGTGATCTGCATTCAAGATGACCATCTTGGCTGCGCGCCGCGTCTTGCCGCCTGACTTGATCACGCCCGCGAAAGCATCAAACCCCTTCATGAAACTCACCGGGCCCGACGCGGTGCCACCGCCTTTGAGCATCTCTCGCGAGGAACGGATGGGGGACAAGTTCGACCCCGTGCCCGAGCCGAACTTGAAGAGCATGCCTTCGGTTTTTGCCAACCCGAGAATCGATTCCATCGAGTCTTCAACCGAATTGATGAAACAGGCCGAACACTGAGGGTGCTCTTCAACGCCCACGTTGAACCAGACAGGTGAATTGAAGGCCACCTTCTGGCGCAGCAACAAGTGCGTCAGTTCAGCATGAAAAGCGTGCTTGGCCTCAGGTGAAGCGAAGTAGCCGCCCTGTTCGCCCCAACGCGTAATGGTATTGACCACCCGGCCAACCAGATGTCTCACCGAGCTCTCTCGCTCAGGCGTGCCAGGTTGCCCCCGGAAGTACTTCGACGCCACGACGTTGGTCGCCAGCATCGACCACGACTTGGGGACCTCAATGTTCTTCTGCTCGAAAACCACTTTGCCGTCTTCGCCCGTGATGGAGGCAGCCCGAAGTTCCCAAGCGATTTCGTCGGCCGGGTCCACTCCAGGCGTTGTGAAGTAGCGGCGGACGTCGAGGCCCTCGGCTTTCCCCTTGTGAGGCACTGCTCGCGCGTCTACCGGCATGGTCGGCAGCATCACGTTCATGGCAGCGAGTTCTTTTTCCATCGTTTCCCCTTTGTTAACTGCGTCAGACATCGAATTGACTTGCGGGTTGTAGGCAAAAAGGTCTCAAACACTGAGAAAACCTCCTCAGTGCGGCGAAAGTCGCGAAAAGTAGGATATTTTGTGCTTCGGAGTCCCTCCCCACTCCGAACCTGAAACGGGTGTTAAGCCGTCACAGATCTCTAGTTATGCCCAAGTTGACTGCCGGGTGTCAAGCGTACTGACACTAGATGTAGTGTTGAATTTTCTTTCGATACCCAAGACTTAGCGGGTGCTACCAACATGTAGCAATGGTGAAATTTCATTCCAAGGCGGTAAATCGGGCTGAAATGGGGTTTGGGGTCAAAGTGCGACTTTTCCGCTATAAAAAAGTCTCATGTGACAGGGGCTGAGCTGAATGACTTTTCATAAAAGGCGCTGGGACGATCAATAAAATTTGCTGATTGTACGTGTTGCTGGCTTACATTTTTTACCTCTGAGCATCCCCAGAAGTCGTTATAAATCTTGATTTTGCGTCTTCCCGTACTGGTAGCCAAGTTCCCGTCGGCGACTGGCAAAACCGTACAGTTCGACTAGTTGATGGCTGTACATGTCACCTCCCTACTCGCGCCATCTCTTTATTTGCACCAACCGTCGTCCTGATGGCAGTCCGCGCGGCTGCTGCGCGAGCAAAGGGAGCGAGGAACTCAAGTCAGCCTTTAAGCGAGAGCTCGATGCGCAGAATGTGAAAGGCGTGCGCGCCAACCAGTCGGGGTGCCTCGATGCCTGCGAGCGTGGACCCTCGGTGGTGATCTACCCCGACAACGTTTGGTACGGCGCAGTGACACCCGCTGATGTGAAGGAAATTGTTTCTGAGCACATCGTCGGAGGCAAACCCGTTGAGCGGCTGCTGATGCAGCTGCCCATTGTTCGCACGAAAAAAGAGTGACCGACGCTTACCGTCGCCGGCCGAACAGCCTCAGCATGGCGAGGAACAGGTTGACGAAATCGAGATAAAGCATCAGCGCGCCAGAAACTGAAAGCGACATCGCTGACGAGAACCCGCTGTCAGCGTGATGCTGGCGCAGTTTCTGGGTGTCGTAGGCGGTCAGCCCTGAGAAAATGACCACCGCAGCGCAGCTCTTGACGAAGCCCAACACATCAGACTGCAGGAAGATGTTGACGATGCCCGCGATGATGATGCCGATCAGCCCCATCATTAAGAATGAACCCCAACCGGTGAGATCTTTCTTCGTCACCGTTCCATAAACGCTCATGGCACCAAAGGCGCCGGCGGTAATAGCAAAGGCCGAACCGATGCTTCCCAGGCGATAGATGAGAAAAATGCTTGAGAAGGTGAGGCCGTTGAGCACCGCATAGAGCAAAAACATGCCGGCGGCGACGGGCCCTGAAACCTTCGACTGCAAGAAGCTGAATGCGAAGACCAAGACCAACTCAGCGATGATGAGCGGCAAATACAGAGGCAGCACCATCGCCATCAGGCTTTGATTGGTGGCCACTGTCCACGCGATGGCTCCGGTGATGAGGAGGCCAGCCGACATCCACCCGTAGACGCGCTGCATGAACACGCGCCCTGATTCTTGTGCCAGTACCGACGACGCAGAGCCCGTCAGTGAGTAGGAATAGCCAGGTTCATTGCGCATGTGATTCAAGTCTCCGTCTACGTGGTGAAGCTTCTCTACTTGCCCCAGGCGCGGTACGCCATCAAGAGCGACTGGGCGACATCGGTGGTGATCAAGGGGAGAACACCGCCGCCCCCAACGATGTTCACGATATGTGAAATAGAGCCTCGGCAAACGCCCCCCCATTTGGGGTGGGCATCGAGGCCGACCGAAGCATAGGCCGAGAAATCGACGTAGAGCTGGGTCGGAATTTGGGCAGGCCCACTGCAGAGCACGTGCGATTCGGGCTGAATATCAATGACTTCTTGGACCACGAAACCGCCTCCGACCGAGTCGATTGCAGCGCGTCGACACAGAGCATCCCATGAAAGTGCTTCGCCATACGCCGCTTTGACTCGGTCGACGAAGGCGCCTTCTTCCCGAGTGCGACCGACGAACACCGCGCGGCCGCCGTAGTCCCAGCTTCGTTTGAGAACGTAGCGATCGGGCTGCGCGATGACTTGGGCCACCACATCTTCTCCGCGGAAAGGGCGAGTCCACGGGACAGCGGTGGCGATGGCTTTGAGCTCAGTCTCAGTGAGGCCAGCTTCCTTGGCCAATGACGCGTTTTCCACCGCTTGAGAGAGAAGCGCGAAGACAGCCTTCACTTCAACTTGCGACGCGGGCGGGTTGAGCACGACAGCACGAGTGCCATTTGGTTCTGCGAGGAGCGCTTTGACGTATGGCGCGCCTTCCATACCCGCTTCTTCAAGGCGACGAATGAAGAGGTGGCGATAGATGAGGTCGTATTTCTTACCGTTCGCAATGACGCTGTCAGTTCCTTCGAGTTGATCAGGGTGAAGAATGTCTGCTTCCACACCCCATTCGCGAAAGCGCTCCAGCAGATATTTTTGCTCGGTGAGTTGAGCGTCGTTGCGACGCGACAACAGCGCGATGCGTTCAGGCGATTTGCCCGGGCGCACTTTTGAATAACCAGACAGAAGCGCGCGGTAGAGCGCCAAGGCGTTGCTGCCATTGCGGGCCTGCCACCCAGCGATGACGTGCGACGGAGCGCCCCATGTTCGCCCTACCACTTCGAGGAAAGTATTTGCGGCGATGTCTGAATAGCCCTGCATCGCCGGAATGGTTGCATTGACTTCGAGCGCTTTGACTTGTTCGCCGGCGAAGAAATCGACGCGAGTGGTGATGAGCGTGTCGAGCCGTTCAAAAGTAGTCGCTGCAAGTTCTTGTTCGAGAGGTGAAAGGCCTCCGATGACCAGTTCGCGCCACTGGGGGTTCGAAAGCGCTACTCGAGACATCTTCAAAGTGGCCGAAGAAAGCTGGGTCGCCAATTCTTGTCGGCGTCGTAACTCGGCTTCTTCAATAAAAATGGCCGTTGCGGTGATGGGTATGGGTTTGGTTGACCCATCTTGCAGGTTGGTAACGGCTAAGCCGCGTGCATACGCAGTGTCAGCCAACTCTTGGCCAAAGCGATTGGCGTCGTGTGTGAGCGCTTGAGTGAGTTGGGCGGCATCGTTTTCAGAAAAGCTCATGGAACTGCCGTTCTCACCGTCTAGAGCCCTGGGAGCAATGGCTTTTCACTCTGAAACGAGCATTCGGTAGCGAATTTCGATTTCGCCAAAAACGCAGTCCAAAGTTTCATCCACACCGCCCAGTTGTGGCCGCCTTCCATTCGGTACACTTGCTCTTCAGGAAGTGCGGCCGCGAGCGTGCGGGCAGTACGTTCAAGTCGGTCTGCTTTTCCGTAGCCTACGTAGATGCTCGGGTGGCCTTGCGCAGCTGACTCTTTGAGCCAGCTCCAGACGTGTTTTTGCGCAGCTGCTTCGTTGTCAGGTGCTGGCAAGGGGCCAGGTTCCCATTGCGAAAGGCCTCCTGCCTTGGAGATGGATTCAATCAAGTGTGCCGGGCCTAAATAAGGCCCGAGTAGGAGAACGCCATCGATTGGTGAGGTTTCTTTCAGCGCTGTAAACGCCGAGCCCATTCCTCCCAATGAGATGCCGACGAACCACACGCGGTCGTAATTGCGAGCTCGCACGGGATCGATGACGTCGATTTTTACACGGGGCCACAGCGTACCTTCTGCGTAGTAGGGCACCGTCGCATTGGCGGCCACCACGTCGACGGAAAGATTGGCTGCGCGGATGGTGTCGATGATCCCGCGTTGCTCAAACGTTTCAGCGCTGTCTCCGGCGCCGGGGAAAAGCACCATGAGACAACGGGCTTGAGGTTCTAAGCGGTATTCCAATTTGCGCATCGTCGCCGTCTGCTGAGCGCAGCTTTGGCTCAAACACAGCAATGCGGTGATGCGGAGGAAAGAGGACATGAGTTGTGAAATGAGAACGTTCGTTACTCCAGTCCCAAAATCCAAGAACTTATATTTCGCATTTTTTAGAATGACTCAGTTGCAGCGAGCAGTTTGTCTGGTTTATGCGCTCGCGCAATGCGATTTCCTTTCTTATTGGTGGTGGTGGTGCTTGTCGGGTGCGGTCGTCGAGAAGGAATTCGCGAGTGCGCTGAAGGCTGTCTCAAGGGGACAATTTGCCATGAGCCGACGCAGTTGTGTGTCTTGGCTCCAGACGCGCTCGACGGCGAAAAACCAGACAGCGGCGAGATTCCGGTGGGCGATAGCGGGATTCCGGTGCCTGACAGCGGCAGCTTACTGCCTGACGCTGGGACTGCCGAATGCGGCGGGGGTTGCGCTGAAGGACAAGTGTGTCGGGAGGGGGTTTGTCAGTGCACCGCGAGCTCGTGTTCGGGCTGTTGCGATGGGAATACATGTCTTAATGGGCAACACGCTTCGGCTTGTGGCATCGGTGGCAGCGTGTGCGCCGTCTGCGCCGCCGGAGACGATTGTGGCGATGCCGGCGTCTGTCTTGGTTGCCAGCGCTCGTGTAGCAGCGGGTGTTGCAGTGGAAGCAGCTGCACTCCGTTTTCGGCGCAGTCATGCGGCAAAGCGGGTGGGGCGTGCACTGATTGTGGACCTACCGCAGACACCTGTCGTGATGGCGCGTGCGCCTGTGGAACTGGCCCTGCGTGTAACGTCGGAAATCGCTGCGTTGATGGGCAATGCGTCTGCGATGGAACGTCGTGCACCAATGGGTGCTGCGATGGGCCGAAGGGCGAATGCAAAACGCCCAGCGCTGTCACTTGCGGAACTGCCGGCGCGACCTGCGTGGCCTGTGATGTTTCTCAGGCGGATCAATGCATCAATGGAAACTGCGAATGTGGAACAACGGGTGCCAGCTGCCCTGTCGGAAAGCAGTGCGTCGCGGGAGCGTGTGTCTGCACAAGCGCGTCGTGCCCCGATGGGTGCTGTACCGGTCTCGCGGGTGAGTGCAAGGCGCAGAGCACGACGAGCTGCGGTACGGCCGGTTCTGCATGTACGGTGTGTGACGCATCAAAGACTAACCAGTGTACCAATGGAGGCTGCGTATGCGGCAGCACTGGCAAGGCCTGTGATGCCAACCAAGAATGTGTCGGCGGTGAATGTGTCTGCAATACCGCCTCGTGTTCTTCTGGTTGTTGCAACGGCAATCAATGCGTCACTGCACCAACGGCCACGCAATGCGGTACCAAGGGGTCCGCATGTCAGTTTTGCGATGTCATGCGTGCAAATCTCTGCACCAACGGAAGTTGTGTGTGTGGTGCCACGGGCACTCAATGTGCTGCAGGCCAGCAATGTGTCGGGGGTGAATGCAAGTGCAACGGCGCCTCGTGCGAAAGTGGGTGCTGCTATTCTAACCAATGCATAAAGCCTCCCTCCGTTGGGAGCTGCGGCACCAAAGGGTCGACTTGCAGCGCTTGCGATATTTCCAAGGCCGACAAGTGCACCGATGGCAACTGTGTGTGTGGGGAAACAGGCGGCCCGTGTGTCGATGGTCAACGGTGTTTCAACGGAGCTTGTGTGTGCGATTCAACCACGTGTGCTGGCGGTTGCTGTGCTGGCTCAAATTGCTCTCTTTACGCGCAGCAGACTCCAGCCTCGTGTGGCGCCAACGGAAGAACTTGCTTTGCCTGCCCCGCTTCAACGCAGGCCGATGCTTGTGTCAATGGGTACTGCGTTTGTAAGAATGCAAACAACACGTGCCCTCAGGGCCAGCACTGTGAAAATGGAGATTGCAAATGTACCCCCGCTTCATGTCCAAACGGTTGTTGCAAGGATAACTTCTGCCAATCTTTTTTTAACCAAGACGTGACCAAATGTGGCACCGGGGGACAAACCTGCTCCGCCTGCGGAAGCAGCGGCAATGCTTGCGTCAATGGAAGCTGCAGATGCAGCGGTGGGTCTCAATGCGCCACTGGGCAGCTTTGCGATGGTGTTCAGTGTGTATGCAATTCGAGTAGTTGCCCTTCAGGGTGCTGCACCGCAACGGTGGGAGGCACATGCAGAAGCGGCAATGAGGCCACTGCATGTGGTGGAGGTGGGGCACTGTGCACGCATTGCCAGTGTCAGTCATGTCACGAGAACGCGAACGGGATGTGTATCTGTGGCCCGTTTCAAACAGCTCAATGCAGTTCTCACCAGTGCGTGAACAATTGCGTCGACGCATGTTGAAAAATGGCTCGCGATAAACATCAATAAAGCCGAATAGCTCGTTGCATCAGCCCTAAGATTGTTCTTGGGTGCGAGCCCATGGCAATGCTTACCGGCGGTCAGCTCGTTGCGAAGATGCTCAAAAAAGAGCGCATCAAACACCTCTTCACGCTTTCAGGGCTGCACATTGCGCCCATTTATGCCGGCTGTGTTGAAGAAGGCATTTCCATCATCGACACTCGCCACGAGCAAGCCGCGGCGCATGCGGCTGATGCGTATGCTCGCTTGACCCGAGGAATTGGCGTTGCGGTTGTGACTGCCGGCCCGGGAGTCACTGACGCGCTCACCGGAGTGGCCAATGCTTTTCTCGCCAATTCACCGATGGTGCTCTTGGGCGGTGCGGCCCCCATTTCCAATCAAACTCGTGGTTCGCTTCAAGAGATTCCCCAGATTGAATTCTTTCAACGCATCACCAAATGGAGCGACCGGGTGCCGAAGCCCGAGCTCATTCCTTCCTATTTTGCCAAAGCCTTTCGAACTGCACTCACCGGTCGACCTGGGCCTGTATTCCTCGAACTCGCTTGGGATGTCTTGTGCGATTTCGCAGACGAAGAAGTGCTCGCTTCTGTCGTGGGGTATCGAACTGCTGCCCGCATCGCTCCAGACCCTCGCCAGCTGACGCGAGCGGTAGAGCTGCTCATTCAAGCAAAACGACCAGCGATGATTGCAGGGAGCTCCGTCTACTGGGACGACGCTGCAGCTGAATTAAAGTCTTTTTGTGATCGCACCGGTATTCCTGTGTTCCTCAATGGAGCGGGCCGTGGCTGTCTTCCGTCAAAACACCCCTCCTTTTTCCAACACACTCGCAAAGACGCGCTCACTCAGGCTGACGTCGTCGTGGTGGTGGGTACGCCCTTTGACTTCCGCCTCAACTATGGCGGCGAGCCCACGTTCAGTGCCGAATCAAAAATCATTCAGATCGATATCGACCCCACCGAGATTGGTCGCAATCGCCCTGTTGAAGTCGGCATGGTGTCTGATGTGTCACTCGCGCTATCGCAGTTGACCGCAGCGCTCCCGAAAGCAGACCGCTCAGTGCAGCTGGCGACCTTGCGCGAAGCCGAAAAGAAAAAAGTCGCTGGTATCGCCAAGTGGTTTACCGATGAGAAGCCCATTCATCACTATCGTTTGGCGAAAGAAATCAACGACGTTGCCCACGCCACAGGCGACCCGATGTTCATCTGTGACGGCGGGAATTATGTCGCCATGGCGGCCAAGGTGATTGAGGTGACCAAGCCAGGCCGTTGGCTAGACCCAGGCGCATTGGGTTGTTTAGGTGTTGGAGCTCCCTTTGCTCTGGCTGCCAAAACGCTTTACCCAGACCGGGTGATTTGGGTCATCCAAGGTGATGGCTCCTTTGGGTTCAACGGTTTCGAGTTTGAAACCGCGCTGCGCTTCAAATTGCCCATGGTGTGTGTGGTGGGCAACGACGCCGCGTGGGGCCAAATACGCATTCCCCAAGTACAAATGTTCGGAGCCGACAAGTCACCTGCGACGCTGCTTGCTCCCACGCGTTACGACGAAATCGTCAAAGCCATGGGTGGGTGGGGTGAACTGGTCACCGAAGCTGCTCAGATTCGCCCAGCGCTGGAACGGGCGGTCAAATCAAACACCGTGGCCTGTGTTAACGTGATGCTCGACCCCGAGGCTCCTGAGAAAGCGGGGGCTATGGGGTACGCGGTATGACGCATCGATTTACTAAAGCCGCTGGCTCGTTGTTGATCGTCGATATTCAAGTGCGGCTGTGTGCCGCAATGCCGCAAGAGAAGTTGCAGCGCATGCTCAACCGCACGCGAGCGGCCATTGAAAGTGCCAAGGCTTTGGGCTTTCCCATCGTGGTCACGGAGCAATACCCGAAGGGTTTGGGTCCGAGCCATGAGGTGGTTGCCCGGGGGGTACCCGATTTTTCGCCCATCGAAAAAATTGAATTTTCTGCACTGGTTCCGGAAGTGCTCAGAAAGCTCGCTCCACGGCCGAACGTGTTGGTGGTGGGTATGGAATCACACGTGTGTGTCTTTCAAACCGTTCGCGCACTCAAAGAAGCCGGCCTTTCTCCGTTTGTCGCGGTCGATGCGGTGCTGTCGCGAACTGATGTCGACTGTCAAACGGGTTTGGAATTGTGCCGCGAGGCCGGTGGCCTGTTGACGACCGTCGAAGCAGCGCTCTTTGATGCTTTAGGAAATGCGAGTGGCCCTGAATTCAAGGCCGTCAGCGCAGCGGTGAAGTGATGTTTGTTGATTTACTGGCCTCCGACGAGCTCCCCGAAGGTGGTCGGGCCATCGTGCGCGCAGAAGGCCGAGATCTCGCCGTGGTTCGAATCGAGGGCGTGGTGTACGCCGTCGACAATGTTTGCCCGCATCGGTTCGCCGAACTGGGGCGGGGTGATTTGCAGGGGTATTATTTGTATTGTCCATTGCACGCGTGGTGCTTCGATGTGCGCGATGGGTCGGGCTTTTTCCCTCAAGGCGCCAGAATCGAAAGCTTCGAAGTGAAGGAAGAAGGCGGCCGAATTTTCGCGCGAAGACGTAGCTGACTGTTGGCGTCGTTGAAGTCTCTGGCCCATGAGGTTAGTTGCTCTCTGTCATGCCTACAGCCTTAGTCACCGGAGGAGGAATTCGCGTCGGTCGAGCCATCGCGCTTGCGCTCGGTCGAGCCGGCTTTGACGTGGTGGTGCACGCGAATCGCTCAGTGAACGAGGCGCAAGTGGTGGCAGAAGAGCTCCGCACCTTGGGTCGTAAGGCGCGAGTCGAAGCAGTCGACTTGTCTCGCCCAGATGGCCCGTCTCAGCTCGCTTCCCGTCTCACTGCACTCGATGTGTTGGTCAACAGTGCCGCAAGCTATGAGCACGTGAATTTTGTCGACATCACCCGTGAACAGCTCGATCGCATGCTTTCCATCAATCTCGTCGCGCCCTTCCTTTTGACTCAGGCGCTCGTACCCCTATTAAGAAAAGCGCCCAGCGGTGGCTGCGTGGTGAACATCACCGATATGGCCGTCACGCATGCGTACACTCCGACGCATTTTTTCTCGCACTACATCGCGTCGAAAGCGGGGCTCGATCAACTGACTCGAGCCTGGGCTCTTGAGTTGGGGCCGCACATTCGAGTCAACGCTGTGGCGCCGGGGCCGGTAGCGATGGCCGCCGAGACGAGCGCAGCGCAACGGGCGAACATGGAAGCGCGAATTCCATTGCGTCGAGAGGGGCGGGCCGAAGACGTTGCCCAAGCGGTCGTTTTTCTAACGCAAGCGCCGTACATCACCGGGCAAACACTTCGCGTCGACGGGGGTTTGAGCGTCGCTTGAAGCGTCAGCCAGGTCGGGCCTTTGGGGTGCGCCGAGCACTCGGGTACATCAGCTTCAAAATTCAAAGCTCGTGTAGCCACTCAATAAGAGAACGTCGTTTGTCGATTCAATTTCACACCCGTTGTCATTGCTTACTAGACAGTGCATCCCGCCATGAAAACCATCTTCTCCAGATCAGCTTTCGCCGCTTCCATTTTATTCTTAGCGTTTGCCGGTTGTGCCGTTGCCCTCTCTGAAGCCGGCAGCACGGTAAAACTCATGAAGTCAGACCCACCATCAGAGTGCCAAGAGCTTGGTGAAGTGAGAGGCAGGGCAACAGCATCTGGTGGGGCCCTGGATCCAGCGGCCACGTTGGAACAAAGCAAGAATGCTCTTCGCAACAAAGCGGCAGAAATGGGAGCCAACTACGTGCGATGGGAAGCAGGCGATTCTGTCGGAGGCGTGGTTACCGGAACGGCTTATCGCTGTCCTACTTCCGTATCGAAGTGAACCACTTGATGGCGGGAAGCACGCCGACGAAAAGGGCAGGGAAGGCGACTGCTGTTAGTGCAGTTCGCCCGCCGCACCCCCGCACCAGACGCCTGAGTAATTCCAGTCTGCGCCTAAGAATTTGCCTGTCGCGTCTGCATAGTCGACCGACTTTGCACCGGTGGAGACGTTTTGACACAAGAGGTCTTCCCGGCCATCTCCATTGACGTCGCCAACCTTCAAACGAGACGGGTTGCTCCGACACCATTGTGAGGTGCGAGTCCAATTCACAGCCTTGAAGTGACCCGCTGCACCTTGATTGTTTTTAGACGCTGCGAATGATTATTAGAAAGGCTCGCTCTGTAGCACCAGTTGCTCAAAAACGACGCCGAGGTCGTCTTGCTGAATGGGTCGATTGTGCTTATTCAGCAACGCGTTGCGAACGCCCACATCGAACAGCACGAGCTTCGCGCGCTGTAACAGCCGACGAGCGCTCCGCTGTTTTGGGCACCAGGGTGGCAAGCGGTGACCGATCAGCGTGTCTTCAAGAATATCGACAAAGCGAATCAATGTTTGTTTTGAGATTTCGCTGTCGCTTGCCAGCTTCGCGTAGTTGACGAACTGGCCGCTGACGACGGCCATGAGATCCAGAAAACGAGCGTTTGCGCGCGCTCGACCCAGAAAGGAGAAAGGGAAAACGACGAGGGTGTTCATCGATCTCGGCCTGAACGGTATTGAGCATTGCAGGAAGACGTTGCATGGCCGCTGCCTCGGATACCGTGATGACATTTTCGACGCGGCGCAAATTGGACGGTGGTGGTTTACGTGGTGTCGGCGTGGCCGCATCGTCGATCTACGCGCACGGCCGACTCGAAATCGCACGGTGCATCGATTGCGCCCCACGGGCCACAGATTCCCTCGGTGCGGATGAGGTCACCTGCCGCATGGCGCACATCTGGGAACCCAGTTTTGGGCGCACACACAACGGCACTGGCACATCAAACGCTTGGTCCTATGGCGAAACGACATCAATGGCTGACCTGTCTGACAAACGATACACCCGAAAATCGGAATCGAGAGTACAGACTGGCGCTCTGTGCGCTTCGGCCAGCCTGACCATGCATGCATCTGCCAAGGACATGGGAATATTCTCGTATCGACGAATGAGTCGGCGAATGTCAGCGACCTCGTGCAGAAGATTCAGTTCCACGCCGAGGAGTCTCTCTTCGATGAGGCGCAAGAGAGCATCGCGGCCGTTGTTTGCCCTGCCCAGCAGATGCCACGCCTCCGCGAGCACGGGCTGACAGGTCACAATGCGGCCCGCATACTTTGAGAGGGCAGTTACGGCCCAGTCATGGTGTGCTTCCGCTCGGTCGAAATAGGCAACCAGGGGGCCCGTATCGATTAATAGCATCCTCTTCATTTGCCAAAATCATTCAGATACTTGGGGTTTGTCGCCAAGTCCGAAACACCGGAATCAACGATGCCGCAGAATTTTCGCCAGCGATCGTGAATGCTGGGCCTTCGCTTAGCCTTCTTCTTCTGTGTCGGTAAATACTGCCGCAACGCTTCGCGGATGAGCTCTGACTTCGGCACACCACGCTCGTCGGCGGCCTCGGCCAATTGGGCGTCGAGGGATTCTGGGAGTTTGCAGGTAACAGTCAACATGCCCTGCCGAGGGTAATACGCCAGTCACGCAAAAGAAATACCCCCAGGGCCCACTTACGCCTCGTTCCAACGTACCCAAGGTGGCCGCAGAGGAAGACAAAGAACGAACCGGGAAACTTGGAGAAAATGTGGCCAGAAGAAGATTTGGCAACAAGAAGGGGCTCTGAGTTCTCTCTCGCCAGTCGGTGCAACGCCGTCTTCTCTGGCTCCCGACGGTGGTAGCCCGCTCCCAGTGGCGCCGCGGCTGCTCCAGGCCGCACCTCGTAGGTGCAACCCGCGCCGAGACGAGCCCCGCACAACGTGCGGCGAACATCGAGGCGCAGACGTGGTACAAGCGGTCGTCTTTCTAACTCAAGCGCAGTACATCACCGGTCAAACCCTTCGTGTCGATGGAGGCCTCAGCGTCGCATGAAGCGTCAATTGGACAGGTTGTCTTTGCGGGGAATGCGTTTCGACTGCATCGTGGGGCTCTTCGACTTCGAGCGAAATACTCCGCAACCGGTGGAACTCGCCGTCACGCTGCACTTCGACACTCGCGAAGCCGCGCACCACGGCAAGTTGGTACAGACGGTGGACTACTCACGGCTTTTGGGTGAGTTGCGATTCATTCTGACGGCCAGCCGCTTTCGACTTTTGGAATCAGCCGCCGAGGCCGTAGCGGCGTGGGTGCTCGCTTCCCCGAGTGCTGATGTGCCCAAGCCCCAAGTTGAAGAGGTCGACGTGTGCTTGTCAAAGCTGGTTGCACTTTCCGGCGCTGCGGTGCCGACGCTCGAAATTCATCGGGTCAGAGCCGACTTTCCCGTCAAAGTCGAAAAGAAGAGTTTCGGTTTCGTCGACGTGGTTTTTGAAACCAAAGAATGCGGGGTCTATCGAGAGCGCCTGCATCCCAAGGCGATTTTGCCCACCCACGTGCATCACCATATGGACGAGTCAGAACTGGTGCTGGGCAATGGGCTGTGGCTTCAGGGAAAGCCGGTCGAAGCGGGTGTGGCCCATGTGTGGCCGAGGGGGTTTCCGCATCGCTATGAAAACGTTACAGATATTGAGCAAAGCTTCATTTGCATCGACAGGCCCGCCTTCATCCCGACAGACGAAATCGAAGTTGACGTGCCCGTGAGCGCGCTGACTCGGCCCGAGCCGATGCGGTTTTTTTGAAAGAAGGAGCGCTCTTCAGCCACACCTGGTCTCGACTCGCAGCAGGGCTCGGTGTACGGCCACTCTGGTCATGAAGATGTTGCTCTCTGTTGATTTCCATTTCAGCGCCGCGCACCAACTCCCCTTCTATGAAGGGCCTTGCAAGCGGCTGCACGGCCACAACTACGTGCTTCGCTTGTCACTCGCCGGCCGTCCTCAGCCGAAAGACGGCATGATTCGCGACTTCGACGAAGTCAAAAAGACGGTATGGGAACAGGTGTTGGTGAAGGTCGATCACTACTACCTCAATGACATCATTG
>JAYUVR010000304.1:0-2705 GCA_043753955.1 Archangium sp.
GGGCCCGAAGTGTGCTAGCCAGCGTGTTGTATGTCCCTCGACGCCATTGTTCTCGACCTCGGCAATGTGTTGGTGTTTCACGACAACACCAAGCTCTTCTCTGAAATGGGCCGAGCGTTTGGCATTGAGCCAGATTCGCTGCGGCAACGCCTTGATGGTGGCCTGTGGGAACGCGTCAATCGAGGCCAGTTTCCGGGTGATGCACTGCGTGTCGAATTGGTGACTCGTTTGGGAAAAGACATTTCACCACGTGATTGGTTAGCCGTGTGGAATTGCCATTTCACCATCAACGAGCCGATGGTGACGATGGTGCAATTTTTGATTGGCCAAGTAAAATTGGTGGTTCTTTCCAATACACATGATCAACACGTGGCGTATTTGAGACCCAAAATACCGCTGTTAGAACAGTTTGATGCACTGATTTTTTCGTGTGACGTGGGGTTCCTCAAACCCGAGAAAGCCATCTACGAAAAAGCGTTGGCTGCGGCAGGCACCACGCCCTGGAAGACAGTTTTTTTCGACGATGTGAAGGCTTACGCCAACGCGGCTACGCAGGTGGGAATGCACGGGCGTGTGTTCACCACGGTGGAACACTTCACCGAAGACTTGGCCAAGTTGGGTTTTAAGGCCGGCTCAACTTAGAAACGACCCTTGAGAACGAACACCCCGCCTTGAGTAGTCGGCACGAACGATACGGCGGTATTTGTACTCTCTTTGCCATCGAGCCACAGACACGTGATTCCGCCGGCCAGCGCCAGCGCTCCACCGATGAAGCCGGCCAGCGCCAAACGAACACCCCTCCTCTGACTTTCGTCGAGGCTTGCGACTGCAGGCGCTTCTTCAGGCGTCGGAGTAGTCGGGTAGTCCCTCATCAGGCGTGAACCCGCGTCCGAGGCGCTCCAGATGCCGGCGCTTCCTGCTCCGAGGCCCGCTACGCCTCCAATTAAGAGCCCGTAACCGAGGCCGGTGAGGAAGCCGCGATGCTGAGCAACTCCGTCTTCGGCTCGACTCCACGAAGGTGCAAGCGCGATGACGAGAGCAAAGATGAGGGGATTAATTCGGCAAAAGCATCTTCTGAGGCGCACCTGCCCGCTGTATCGCAGCAAGGCCTGAACTGAAAGGGGAGGGGTAGATTTCAGCTCCGTGGTGTTGATAAGCGCAAGCCCATGAAAACGAACGTGGGGTGGTGGGTGGCGTTGGGGGTGTTGGTCAGCACGATTTCGTGTGGTCCATCACCTAAAGATTGTATTTCTGATCTCGAGTGTGTCGCCGGTCGTGAGTACTGCGACCCTGATTATAAGCTGTGCGTCACATCCCTCGGAGCCGCAGATTCTGGAACCGATGTCGGCGACAACGATGCTGGTGCAATTGCTGACAGCCAGGACGCCGGGCCAGTCGATGCAGGCAACAGTGAACTCGATGCAGGGAAGAATGAAGACGGAGGGAACATCGAAGACGGGGGAACTGCAGATGGCGGAGGCCCCATAGAGCCCACTTCCTGTCTCGCCGGAATTGAGTGTCGCCCCGCAGCAGACTTCTGCGATGTCGCCGAAACATGCACTGCAGAAGGGTTGTGCCCGGCGGACGTTTTTAAAAGCCTGGTGGTGTGCCGACCGAGTGCTGGCACATGTGACCTCGAAGAAGTGTGTTCCGGCACCTCTGCACAGTGCCCGGGAGACGTGCTCAAAGTGGGCGAAGAGTGTCGCCCCGCCAATGGTGACTGCGATGTGCACGAAACGTGTTCCGGCTCGTCAGCGCAGTGCCCTCCCGTCGATGCCATGGCGCCTGCGACGACCGTTTGCCGACCGGCCGCGGGTGAGTGTGACACGGCTGAATTGTGCACTGGGAATTCGAAGGAGTGTCCTATCGATGGTTTCCAGAGCTCAGCCGTGCTGTGCCGGCAAGCGACGGGCACTGGCTGTGATGCCGAAGAATTTTGCCCCGGCACTTCGGCGTATTGCCCTGATGATGGAGTGCTGAGCTCTTCCACTCAGTGTCGAGGCACTGCAGGCGACTGCGATGTGCCAGAACGATGTGACGGCGCGTCGAAAAATTGTCCTGCCGATGGGTTCATGACTGCGGACGTCATTTGTCGAGGGTCATCGGGTGATTGCGACGTCTCTGAAAAGTGTTCGGGAGCCGGTGCCCAATGTCCCTCTGATGCGGTGAAGCCTACGGGCGTATGTCGAGAGGCTGTTGGCGATTGTGACATTGCAGACTGGTGCAATGGCTTTTCGAAGCAATGCATTGCTTCATATGTCGCCAAAGGAACGGTATGTCGTAACCCCTCTGACACATGTGAGATAAATGCGATGTGCACAGGAGATAGTGGCGACTGTCCAGCTAATCCGTTTAGGGAATCGACTGTCGTTTGTCGAGCGGCTGCAGGCCCTTGTGATGTGGCTGAAAAATGCACAGGGAGCGATAAGAAGTGTCCCATCGAAGTCTTGGTTGGCGCCGGCGTTGTCTGTCGCGCCAACAACAATTCCGGCTGCGATGTCGTTGACACCTGCTCTGGATCGACTGCGGATTGTCCCGACAACTTTCAAGGGGGAATGCAAGGACAGACCTGTGGCAATTCGTTTCCCTCGTCTTGCCCGGGAAATACTACCGGCTTCTGCTTTAGGACTTGTAGCGGCTCGACTTGCAACGGACCCTCTGAATGTGAATGCCCAGACCCACCTGACCCCTGTGGGGCCAACTGC
>JAYUVR010000305.1:0-15482 GCA_043753955.1 Archangium sp.
CCGACGTAACGCTGGAGTGATAGCGGTACTCCGTTTGCGACTGCGGCGCGTCTTATGAAGAGCGAACTTGAGAATCTTCCGTTTGCAGATCTCGCCCAGCTCTTCACAGCCCTCTCTGAACGTTTCTCTCGGGCAATGGGCGGCTCGAGCGGCATTCTTCGTGTACAAGAGCGTTCAAGCGATGTCCGCGAAGAGGCGTTGCGCGGCGTTCTTGGACCCTAGCGCAACGGCTTTGTCGGCTCTCTTAGAGGCCCTCATTCGCACGAACGGATGAGTCAATTGGGGACTTTCACCAAGAAAAAACGGTCATCTCCTTGTGAGAGATGACCGCCATTCCTAACAAACCAACTCTGACTCTTCAGTTAGGCAAGTTATCGATTCTGATGATTTTGGCGACAGAAGGCACGCCGGTGGGGTCGAACACAAAGAGCATGTAGAAGCCAGGGGGCGCTACAAAGGAATTCTGAGGTGAAACCACACTCACCGTCGTCTGCTGTTCTGCCGCGATTAGCCACTCACCAAGCGTGTAGAAGCGGGTCTCATTGTTGTAATTGTGAGTGGTACCGCCGATGCGCACCAACGTCACTCTCTTGATTTTTTTGGTTGAGGTCACGTTGAACGCTTGATTCCAATTGAGCTTGCCCAGAGCCGCCGTGATCTTCGGTCGGTCGGTCACCAATACGCTCGTGCCATTGACTTGCTTAAAGAGGTACGGAGGGAAGTAAATTTCTGAATTGACCTCATTGTTGGGCTGCGCTGGAGTGGGGTTTGGCCCAGGAGCTCCACCACCGCCGGTGAACACCCTGCCATCAGGCAACAACATCGAGGTTGAATGGTACAGGCGTCGTCTTGTTGCGGTGGCCATGATTTTCCACGAATTCGCCTTTGGGTCGTACATTTCAGATTCAAAAATATCGCCGCCCAATACGTTGCCTTCAGTGGAGCCACCGTTGAGGAATATTCTACCGTCAGCCATAACCGTAGAATTGCCATACTTACGTAAGTACTTCGCGTTCCCAGCCGAGGTGACATGGGGCAAATCGTTATTGATATCGATAATCTTTCCCTCTGCTCCATTGCGGGCGGTGAAAATGCGGCCGGGCTCAAACATGATGGCCGTCAGGGTGGAATAACCATCTTTCGACAAGAGCGGCAGGTTTGGGTTGAGGGGGTTCATGAATTTAGTCACCTTCCCTTTCCCAGTTGTTTCGAGGTCGAACATGTGACCCGCATTGTTAACGATAAACACTGAGCCTCGAGGGTTGACCCAGGCGCGAGGGTAGCTCCACGCATCCCTCACTTCGCCGTAGGCTTCTGCGCTTTGAGCATCCCCCAATTGTCGCCACACTCCAGTGTTCGCGTTTCGAATTTCAGGAATGTCGGCAATAGTTTCTCCGGGAACGGTGGCCTTTTGGGTACTCAGGCCTCCGAGGATGAGATGTTCGCCGTTGGGAAGCGTGACCAACGTGGGGTACCAACGGCTGTATGTCGTTGTTTTGGTCTGCGCTTCGATGGTGCCTCCGATGCCGCCATCAAAATTCAAAATGTTCACATCAGTGAGTCCATTATTGATGATGCCGTTAAGCGACGTGTCTCCACCCACCATTAAGGTGTCTCCGCTGCCGGGGATTAATGCTTGCCCAGAGCAAAACACATCGGAATGGGCCCCATTTGGTTTGGTATTGAACGTGTCTCTTACAGGGTCCCAAACAGTATAAATAACATCCGCACCCTGTTTAGGGTTAGGCATCCCGGTGGTTCCATAAGCAAACACCTTTCCGTCGGGTTGCACCATGGTCGCGATGGGGATGATGGGCCAATTTCGAACTGCCGAGAATTGACCGATAGAATACGCATTGTCGTTCGGAGTAGTAATGGTGATGGCAGAGGCCTCTTGCTCATGCTCAGAATGGTCTTCTGCAGAGCCTTGGCCCTGTTGATCATCGACTCCCGCCGCAGATTGCTCCACTGCAGGCCCGCATCCGGCCCAAAGCAAAACACAAGAGGTAAGCGACAATAACTTTCCACGCCAACCTGCCAGCATCGACAAACGTTTTTCCGATTTCATAAAGCCTCTTTGAGAATGAAAGAAAGACAACGGGTTCTCAATGAGCAATCGGGGTGCCAAGGGTGCCCAGTATCAGAACCACTTCGCAAACGAACTGGACCTACTCATGCCGAGTCTCAGGAACCTCACGCTCCAAGTCAGGAAACCAGGAAGCGATCAGCATACTTACCTGATAACAGCTGGGTCTATTTTGAAGCCATGAGGGAAGGGGTTTTGAAATTCCCCATGGGAGTCACCGGAAACTCGTAGGACGCAGATGTGCCAATCGTCCTTCCAATTTTGAAAGGTCCTTTCAAGTCTGCATTCAAGCGAGCGCCTCACGGCTGCTCATCGATTTGCAACTCTTGAATGTTCGAGCTCCACAGCGATGTCCATGTGGAGTTGCCCCCATGAAACCGGACAGCTCAGGGTTTGCGCAACGCAAATTGGCGACGCAACCGTTTTGAGCTGTCGGGTCGGCGACGGCAGCTCAGACTTTCGGCCGATTGCGGTACGAACCAATTCCTCTACGGTGGAGCCCGATGAAGCGTGACAGTTCCTGGTGGGTGCCGCTGTTCGTCGCATGCGCCGCGGTCGTTGAAGTGTGCGCACGCGATGATTTCCCCAGTCGGTTCGGCGCGCTCGGCTTCGCGTTCATGGTGGCCGCGGCGTTGGGGTTTCGACGAACGCACCCGCTCGCCGCGACGGCATTTGCGTTTACCCTGGCGACCGTCGTCACGCTCCTGCGTCATCACTTCGCGTTGCCCGAAGTGGTACCTACGTCGGCGGCCGTAATTCTGATTCTGCCGTATGCGTTGGTTCGCTGGGCGTCGCCACGACAGGTAGTAGCCGGGGCCGCTTTCGTTTTGGGTACGTGGCTGACGTTGCTGCTCACTGGAAATCTGGTGAAGCTCGATGAAGCCATCGGGTCGGCAGTGGTGATGCTCTTCCCCGGGAGTCTGGGAGCTGTGGTGCGGTTTCGCGACGAAGCTCAGACACGCGCTGTCGACCAGGCTCGATTGCGCGAGCGCGAGCAACTGGCAAGAGAGCTTCATGACAGCGTGGGGCACCACATCACGGCCATTGCGCTTCAGGCGCAGGCGGCGCGCGCGGTGATTCAAAGCAGTCCTGAGCAAGCGGCGAAGGCGCTGGCCGCCATCGAAGGTGAATCGAAGCGAACGCTGGTCGAGCTGCGGGCCCTCGTGGGAGCACTGCGCGATGATCCAGCTCTCGCACCTCCGGCCAGCCTCGCGCAAATTCGCGAGCTCGCCCGAATTTCAACGCAACCTCGTGTTGAGATTCTCTTCCAAGGCAATCTCGAGGGGCTGACCGACGTCATCGAACGTGCACTGTTTCGGCTCGCGCAAGAATCTGTCACCAACGCACTCAAGCACGCGCACGACGCATCGAGGGTGACGGTGCGAATCGCCGCCGAAGCATCAAATGTTCATCTTTCAGTTCGCAACGACGGAGTAGCGGCCACTCGAGGCCGGGCGGGTTTCGGGTTAGTCGGCATGGCTGAGCGTGTCTCGCAGCTCGGTGGTACCTTCGAAGCGGGACCGCTGCCAGAGGGGGGTTGGCGTGTCGAGGCCGTGTTGCCGCGAGGAGAAATGACCCGATGACACTGCGAGTCCTCATTGCAGATGATCAGAATCTGGTGCGTAGCGGCTTAAAAATGATTCTGCAGTCCACCGGCCTGAATGTGGTGGGTGAAGCAGAAAACGGCGCAAGCGCGGTGAAAATGGCTCAGGCACTGCGGCCCGATGTCTGTCTGTTCGACATTCGCATGCCAGTGATGAACGGCATCGATGCGACCCGGGCTATCGCGGGCCCCGAGGTGCAGCAGCCGCTCGCCGTGGTGGTCGTCACGACCTTCGATCTCGACGAGTACGTATTCGCGGCGCTCCAAGCAGGTGCGCGGGGCTTTCTCCTGAAGGACGCGGGGCCAGAACTGTTGGTGCAAGCCGTTCACGCCGCGGCAAGCGGAGACGCCCTCATTTCACCCAAGACCACAGCCCGACTTCTCGAGCGATTTGCCAGCGCAGCGGCCCCGTCGAAGCAGCCGTTTGAGCCGCTGACCGAACGAGAAGAAGAGGTGCTTCGCACGCTCGCGCAATGGTCTACCAACGAAGAAATCGCCGAGCAGCTCCACATTTCGCTGAGCACCGTCAAGACACACGTAGGAAACCTGATGGGCAAGCTCGGCGCGCGCAACCGAGTGGAAGTGGCGGTGTGGGCGTGGGCGGGCGGTCGCATGTCTCGTACTTTCGGCTGACACGTGCTCAGACCTCTGCCCGATGCGCCTTCGCTCGGCGGCGGGCAACGTGGGTGCATGAAAAAGAAAGTCGCTGGGTTATTGATGTTGAGCGCGGTACCGATGCTCGCCGGACTGGCTCGTCTCTTCTCGTTGTCGAACGGCGCCATCAGGCTCGAGGGGCACGAGCGGTTCGCAGCCGACCCGTTCACAGCGGCACTACACATCATCGGAGTCACGAGCTTTGCGACGCTGGGCGCGTTTCAATTCGTACCCGTACTTCGGCGCGGAGCGTGGCATCGCTGCGTAGGGCGTGTCTTGAGCGTGCTCGGCATCAGCGCGGTACTTGCGGGCGTGTTCATGGCGCTGCGCTGGGCTCCGAAAGAATTCGACAGCGCCGCTTTCAACGCGATTCGCGTGCTCGTTTCGTTAGCGATGGTGACGTTCATTGCGCTCGGCGTGATGGCTGCTCGTCGCCGAAACATCGAAGCCCACGAAAGGTGGATGCTGCGCGCCTACGCTCTCTTTCTTGGAAATGGGACACAGGTCATCACCGCAGGATTCACCTCGCTGCCGTTCATCCAGCCACATTTGAACAAGACGCTCTACGCGGCAGCGATGACGGCGGGCTGGCTCATCAACGCGCTCGTCGCCGAATGGCTTCTTCGAAAACCGGGCGTCGTTCAACGGTCGTCTCGGCGCTGTTTTGTGCGGCAGTGCCATGGCTGACGGGAGGATTCGGAGTCCGAGTTGCTGCAACCGTCTCTGCGGGGTGTTGGGAGTGGAATGCAACGCACGAATAGTGCATCTGCCGCCGCATGGGCATTGCAAGACCTCCCGGCCAAAGGTGCGACGGTGAAGGGTTTGCCAGTCCAGTCGTGTCGGCTTCGGAAGTCTGTTGTTGGTGCCAGCGTCACTCTCGTCAGTTGAAGCAACGTCAACCGCTTCGACTGGCCTCGGGTAGGAGGGACCAACCTCACCGTGTGACGACACCGGCTGCGGGATGAGGCATAACACCGAACTGGGGGAGGCCTGCCTCGCGCCCAAACCATGAATCATGGACCTGGTTCCACCGTGGCCCTGCCCATCTCAGTGAGACCGCGGTCATGGGCGCCCGAAAGGAAGGTGAGCGCGAGAATGGCACCGACAAGCGCGGTGGCCATGTCCACTTGGGTGTCCCAAGGATCTCCCTGTGTGCCGAGGAAGGCATCGGCTCCCTGCCCAAGTGCAACCGCCGCTCCCCACTCGATCAATTCATACAATGCGCTCCCCGCGAGGCACACGCAGATCGTCAAAAAGACAAGCCAGCCTCCGCGGCCTATGGGCGTTGTTCGTAGGAGAACTTCGCGTGTTACCAACGCGGGCACGAAACCCTGGAAAAAGTGTCCAAGGCGGTCGTAGTTGTTACGTGTCCAACCAAGAGCCCGTGCAACCCAAAATCCAAGCGGAACCTCTGCATACGTGTAATGCCCACCGAGAAAAAGCACGCACGCGTGAATTGCAATCAGCGCATACACCAGATGGGTCAACGGCATTCTGCGGTAGGTCGCCAGAAGAACCGGAGCTGCAATCAGGAAGGGCGCAATCTCGAGACACCACGTCAGCCGATCTCTCGGATGAATCCCCGACACGACGAGCATCGCAAAAGTGAAAATCAGAAGGGTCAAAGGGAAGGCATAGGGGCGGCGCACAAAGCCATTCTATTTCAGAGCACACTCTTTGCCCGGTTTGAATTCCTCAGGGAGATTGCGGTAGCGAGCGACTTCGATTCCACTATGAAGCACTGCTTCAATCCACCCATGCCGATGGTATTTGTACTCGAAGCTGCTTTTAATTCCCGAGAGTCTCAGTGAGTTTAGTGATGCGCCCAACCGCATCGCGCTCAACGCCAGACGACTGTAACTCGCCAAACAAAGCCACTTCCTTGTCGGGCTCGAGCCGCTGACTCCATGCGTGCACGTTACCGGTGAGCGGCTCCCCATTGTATGCATAGGAAGTGTACTTTGAAACAGACAGCGCTCTGCCTCGAGCATTGACACACCTTCTGCAATCCCAGACGTCCGGAGCTAATTCACAAAGACGGCCCGGTCACGTAACCCCTCACCGCCCCATTGGGATTACCAATTCCTGGCACCATGAAAGCGCCAATCATAGCGAATGCGAATTGAGGCAGTACCGGACGTCACCGCACAGCAGGAAGCGCTCGACTTCAACGCTTAGTGCTTTAGGAATGAAAAAGTGCGCAGCTTGGAATGCCGCCCGAAATGCGTCTCGAAGGACATGCGCCCTTGAATTACCCTCACCATCGCCGCCCACATGCCCGTGTTACTCGTCGCCAGCCCTCTTCCTTGCTGCCTCCGAAAGTATACGTTTCCGACGTGCCGACGAGACCTAAAGTGCGCGTGGTGAGTTGGGGGTTCGCATGCGCCTTGAGCGCGCTCGTGGTTGGAGCGGGTTGCCGATCGAGGCATGAAGACCCCGTCACTTGGCTGTCGACCATTCCTACTTCAAATGCGTCGCCTCAAAGAGCCTTGTCGGCGGTAATTGGGGCAAGGGCCCGTTCAAACGAATCTGACCAGCGGCGTCCTTCTGCTCTGCAGATGAGTGGACGAAGATCGAGCTTGCAGAGTTTCGTGAGCTGGCCAGTCAATGGCACGGCGTCGATTGGTCCAGAGAGATTTCGTTCTGGAACCGCGAGTGACGAGCGCAGCTCTCGGTCAGTTGTTTGCAATCGCTTTCCGAACAAGGCTGGTTGATGAACAACGATTGAGCATTTTTCGAGAGTAACCACATCGCTTCGGCCCGCTTCTTGATGCGAAGAATGTTCTCCCCGGCGTGCCTTATCTACTCATTCTGTGTCTAGATACACAGCTGCTTCGCCTTGATACCAAGACCCGCAAGAGATGACCTGGCCGTTGGCTATTCTGCAATCGCGGTAGGCTTTATCGTTAAAAACAACCGCTGCACCTTGGTGCCAGCTGGCGCATGACACTATTCGACCGTTAGCGATTTTGCATTGGCGGTAAGCACCGGCGCTGAAAACGATCGCGCTCTCCTGATGCCAGCTTCCACATGAAACGATTTGGCCATTGGCAATTTTACATTGCCTGTATGCGCCTTCAGAACTCTTCACCCTCTCGGCAATGGCCGTCAGCATCTACTTCCCAAAATTTGGCAGTGGTACTGAATGCTTTAAAAAAAGAGGAGTTATAGCCAGCCCGAATGCAGATGTCTCAAACACGCAAGATGGTTGAAGCTTGGTTCCTCGCGCAGCGACGTCCCGCCATCAATATCAATACAACCAGCGGCACTGTTGAGATTGAATTTCGCACACGAGCGACCTAAGCGAAATGACACTCAAGGAGAACGCAGGGGCATGCACGCCAGGCGTGCATAAATGTACAATGCGCGATTGCGCCTCTGCCGATGGGACTCGGCAGTGGGTCAGGGTAAGGCGTGACTGTCGTTCATAATGCCGGAGCGATCCCAATGGGCGCGTGAAGTGATTCGCCCACCTGCCTGGCCACCGCATCAAGAGCATCAAGATCTTGTGACGCAGCCTCTTGCAGCGGCACACATGGCTCGTACGGGCTGCAAATCTTCACTTCGACTCTCAAGCTGACGTGGCCCTGGTCATCGATTATCGCAACGAAGCGACGGCGCCAGTCGTTCCCAAAAGGCGCGACCCAGGTAGATGTTACTTTTCCAAGTTGGGGGTCAGCTTCATCGATCTCAAGGCCGGCTGCGGTCAAAGCGCGTGCGACCTGGATGTGGCTGTCATCTCTTTGCGCGATGGGCCCAATGTTGTACCGCCGCATCGGCTGAAGGCAGGAACTCAAGACGAGAGAAAGCGACACGAATGCCAACAGTCGAGAAATCATTTTGGGTCCTAGCCGCCCATGAGTTGGCTTTCAAGCTACGAACTTCGCGCTCGCGTTCGATTCAGCAAATACCGCAGAAGAGGCCAAGTCGGATTCCAGGAGCTTCTAGAAAAATTCGCCGCCGAGATCGGCGTGTACTGAGCCAGCGTCTGATTCGTGAACGAGTTCGACATCACGAATGAAGGGGAAGATGAATTGATCAACCTGAGGTTTCACATTCTCTTCACGAATTTCAGGGTTCTTCTCGAGCCAGCTGACTTGAATTTCAGAATCGAAGTGGCCGATGTTGGCCAGAATCGGAAAGGGTTCAACGACCGAAGATTTGCGTCGGACAATGGAAGCTGCCAGTCAACGCAACCTCCGCAGTTTCTTTGATGCGCGGGTGTATGGAATCGCCTTCGATTGGTGAGTCGCAAAATGACTTCATGACTTGAGGCGCTGGGTCGGCTTGAAATAGTCAGTCTTTACAATAACCGGTGCTGACGTCACAGGTTTGCCCTTCGGGGCATTCAGGGCCTCCTGGTGCATCGCAGGCTCGGTCACATATACCAGCCACAGCAGCGCCGGCATCACCTGAAACAATCGCAAAACAGGCGTAACCGTCGCGACAGGTTGATTGCCCTATTCCTGGGTTTGGGCAAGTGCGGAAGCAGCTACTGAAAGAGCCTTGTCTGGCCAAGCATTCGCCACCTCCGTCTTGGCTGCAGTCGAATGCGTTGTGGCATTGGAAGCGAGTGCAATACCCATCAGTCCAACCCGTGGGGCCACCGTCTGATTGCAGAGAAGAGAGGCAACTTGCTGTGGCGCGGTAAGGCGATTGACAGGTTGCACTGGTGGTACAGGGGTCGCCTACCGTAGTGAGCACTGGGCGAGGCTCTGGAGAACAATGACCTTCGACCCCTCCGTCGGCGAGATCAGACGGGTAGCACTGATAGCCTGCACGGCAACTCGAGACCGGGCTCCCTCCGTCAGTGGTCGGAATGCACCGCTGGGCACAAGCAAAGGAATCTCCAAAATTGAAACACATGGCTCCGGCATCGGCAGCGCATTCTTCATGTGTATTGCAATTCAGCTTGCTGCAATAGCCTTGAGGCCAAACGTCGTTAAACCCGTCGAGTAAACAAATGCCTCCAGCTGCCGGCGGGTTTTGACACTCTGAATCCATACTGCAGGGGTCGCCTACTTTGTCCGCAGGCGGCCCCGCATCGAAGGGGAGTGGATTTATCCAACACGCATTGGATACGCCTTTTATTTGATAACAGGCGTACCCAGGCGAACGACACTCATCGACGATGCTGCACAGATCCCAACAGATGACATCGCTCTCTCCGTAACGCGTAGACGGCTCAAAACAAGCTGAGCCCTCAGGGCAAATGTGCGGGTCTTGTTTGCATAACAAGGTGCAGTACCCGCTGAGGTATGTGCCTTGACCTGTGGTAGTCATTTTTTTACAGACAGCGGTAGCACCCAATGCTTGGCAATCAGCGTCGATATCACATGAGTCGCCTACCTTCTTAGGTACTTGGCAGCGCCCTTGGGTACAGTTTTCACCGTTGCTGCAGAAGGCACATATGGCGCCTCCTGTTCCACAAGCATTGTTTGTTGAATTCTGTGGGGCCGCCAGGCAGACACCGTTGATATCGCAACAGGTATTGCAATTGCTGGGGCTGCACTTCGAACTGCTGCAACCAGGAGCCCACGCAAACGCCAGACCGAATAATGCACCCAACCAAAATGATTTGACGCTCACGAATGAGACTCCTCTGCGCTGCAGCAGGCTGCTTTGGTGATGGAAGAAACCACGCTGGCCCGTCTTCGCAAAAAAAAGCGGCCACCTCGGGAAGAGATGACGCCTTCACATCGAAGTAAAGTTTTCTCTTAAGGCTTGTTGTTGATGCGCATGATTTTCGCCACTGAAAGCACGCCCCTGCCGCTGGAATTGTGGACTGGACCACGGCCCTTCAGCGCACCTTCGGTACGACGTGTGGACTTGCCATTGCGGTGCCGATAGCGCCAAACACATTGGGGCGTGATTTCACTGCGAAGGATAAAAATCAGACTGTTTAGGAAAGTCGGGTTCGACGACGAGAAACAAATGAGGCCACTTGCGGTTGATCGCCCGCAGCGCGTGCAGCCAGGCAGATTTGGGCGATGCGTGGACCAAAGCGTTCCCAACGAGACTCGCCGGCGCCTTTCACAGCCAAGAATTCTTCTCGGGTGATGGGGAGCGCGGCGGCCAATGCAAACAATGTGGCATCGTTGAAAATGATGAAGGGCGGTACCGCGAGATCTTGTGAAATTTCCCTGCGCCACCGTTTGAGCGCTTCTGCGGCCAGGGCTGAATATGTTTCTGTCGAACCTCGACTCACTGCGGCGACTTTGTGAGGTGCTGCTTTGACAGTGAGCTTCGAACCAACACAGACATCGCACGAATTACACGACTGACCAAAACTCACTTCTTCGCCAAAGTAGCGCAGCATAAAAACCCGCCGACACTGTTTGGTGTATGCGTAGTCAGTCATGCGCTTCAGTAAGAGCAGTTGATTCCGCTCTTGTTCACGCAAATGACTTAAATCGACTTCTAATTGGCCCCACGGTTCATGTTTGAGAATCGAAATGGCTCTCCCAGAAAAAGGCCGCTGCACCACAATGGTGCCATTTTTCTCGAGCAAGTTGAGTGCATGACGAACACGTTGCTCATCGAGCCCGCTCTTTCGCGCGAGCAAATACAATTCCATCGACTGCGTGGCACCCGGAGGTGCTCCGGCATTGAGGGCCGCGAGTAACGCTTTTGTCTCTGCACTCCGCAAAGGCGTCGCTGCAGAAGGGAGCACCATGATTCCGTATCGACCTTCACCGCGATTGGCCCTGGAAATGACCCCTTGGCGCTCGAGCACTTTAAGAGTGGCACTGACTTCGAATTCCGAAGCCCCAACGCGCTGTGCCAGCAACGCCACGCCGCGATCAAAACTCTCTACCTGCCGCAACACATTCCATACATCGATGAATACGGTCTCAGGCGGGTGATTCGATTGAATGAGTCTTTCTTGAGTGAAGACATCGGCATGATTGAAAAGCAATGCGGCTCGGCTGGGTTGCCCATCGCGGCCAGCGCGACCGATTTCTTGATAGTACGCCTCCACCGCTCGCGGAATACCGGCATGCGCCACAAAACGAATGTTTGATTTGTCGATGCCCATACCAAAGGCATTGGTGGCCACGGCGACACAATCGTTTTTCGCCATGAACGTCTCTTGCGCCCGAGTGCGAGCCGCGTCTTCCATGCCCGCGTGGTAGAGAACGGTCGGCACTCTTTCCTCAGTCAAATGCTGATGAAGTGACTCAGCCTGTTTTCGAGTCGAACAATAAATGACCCCGCTGCCTTCTCGAGCCAACGTGGCACAAGCGGCTCGCTTATCGCTGTCACCCGCAACTTGGGCGACTTCCAGAAAAAGATTCGGGCGATCAAACCCAGCCACAAAAATATGCGGGTCTTTCATCAACAACACCCGAGCGATGTCTTCTCGAACCTCCGGAGTCGCTGTGGCAGTGAGGGCCACGGTACGCGGAGGGCGCAACCGTTTTCTGATTCGACCCAGCAACGCATAGTCAGGGCGAAAATCATGGCCCCACTGCGAAATACAGTGCGCTTCATCGATGGCGTACAGCGCCAATCGGGCTTCAATCAACGCATTGACGAAGGCCTCACTCCGAAAACGCTCAGGTGCGACATACACCAGCTTGTATTCACCTTGTCGCAAGCGCATCTGCCGGTTGGCGCGCTCACTTTCAGTCAGGGTTGAATTGATAAAAGTAGCCGAGATACCGCGAGCCACCAGCGCGTCGACTTGGTCTTGCATCAGCGCAATGAGCGGCGAGACCACCACCGTCACCCCGTCAAGCAGCATGGCCGGGAGCTGGTAACACAACGACTTCCCCGCGCCCGTGGGCATCACCACCACGGTATTTCGCCCCGAAATGATGTGCGAAATCACTTCGGCTTGACCCGGTCGAAATGCGGCCAGGCCAAAGTGCTGTTTGAGACCCGCTTCCATCTCGGTCGACGATGAAGGGAACGCTGACACCGCGCGCATATGAACCTTCGCCACTGAAGCGTCAACTCTCAAGGTGATTGAAGTCGTCCCATGAAGCCGGGTTGTTCACCTTTAATGAGCCCTCTTGCCAGCATCGACACGTAGCCAGATTCACCCACCACCAAGTGGTCGAGCAACCGAAGACACAGCAATTTGGCTCCCTCGCGCAGCTGGCGAGTCAGCGCGATGTCTTGCACTGAGGGCTCAGGGTCGCCAGAAGGGTGATTGTGCACCAGTACCACCCCAGTGGCTCGACTGGCGATGGCCGGCGCTAACGCTTCTCGAGGGTCAACCTGACATTGGTCGACGCTCCCTTCTGCAACCTTCACGTGACGCACCAACACGTTTCGGCTGTTGAGACACAAGACATGAAATTCTTCCCGGCGGGCACCGACAAGCTGTCGCTTGACCCACTCATAAATGGCTTGAGGCGTTTGCAGGCAGGGCCTTTCTTCCTTCGCATGATGCAGCCGTCTCGCGAGCTCACTGACCGCCAAGATTCGAGCCGCTTCTCGAGTCGTCAAGAGATGATGCTCAATGAGCGCTTCGGGTGATTCCATCAACAGCGCCTTCAAACCATCTTGCACTGCAGCAGTGGCACGAGAGAGCTGATTGCCGCCCAGCAACACCGCAACCAATTCGACGTTGCTCAACGAGCCCGCCCCCAAGCGGAACAATCGTCTTCTGGCGTCTTCTATGGTCGGCTTCTCGGGTGCGGTGAATGCTTCAGTAGTCGACCAGTCCACGTTCCACGGCTCCTTCTTGGTGCGGGTGCCTCAACGCAACAGTCGTGCCGAACTGCCGCGGGCGACGAGCGCAACGCAATGTTCGTATCGGAAGAGAGGGAGCACAGACTCGCCTCGACCTTCTCATCGCGTGAGCGCAGCTCCAGGCTATGTTGCCGCGGTGCTCGCTACCGCACTGGTTCCCTTCGTTTGTGCATTGTGTCTCCAGTCTCGTCTTCTCGAGGTCGGTGAGGAATTGGTCTCAGGTCAACTCAACTGGTTCGAGCGGTTTCGATGCGATTGTGGCCACACCTTCGAGACCGGTGGAGCCGGCCTTCCTTCTGAAGGAATGCGCTCGGCCATCGTTTCGCAAGCGGGCTGCGGCGAAGTCTGGGTCGATGATCCAGAACACGGAATGGAGGTGCTCGATCTCCTCCTTCACGGTTTGGGGCTCTCACTTTCAGACGCGGGCGAACAACTGACGCAATGGCCTGCGCTCGTCTACCAAGGCACTCCAGTGGAAGCGGTATTCATCGCGCAAGCCTTGGTGAAACGAGGGGTGATAACCCGCGTCATCAATCATCAGGAACCTTGACTTTGATTTACCAGCTTCCAAAGCGCCTCGCCTTCGAGTGCGGTACTGAGCGGAGCGCGCGTGGTAGCAGCCTCGAGAATCGCTCCCGCCAATTCACGCAGCTTAATGGGTTGGTATTTCTTCAAGCCCAAAGCGCTGGTGATGGCGCGCATTCCGGGAAAAAAAGCGCCTTGGCGATCTTCAAAAGCTGACGGACGAAAGATGGTCCAAGCGATGCCACTGTTCATTACCAATCGCTCTGCTTCAGCTTTGGCTTTGAGATAGGCGCCACGGGGGCTGCCGGCTCCGATGCTCGAGAGCAGCACGATGTGGTCGACCGTGCCGCAGGTCTTAGCGGTGTTGAGCAGTTGCTGCGTGGTGTCGATGTCACTGGTTTGGTACGTGTCACCGGCCGCAAACCGCTTTCGCATCGTCCCAATGAGCTGCACCACGGTGGTGCACCCGCTCATCGCATTCGCCAACTTGGGGTCAGACAGCTCGAGAACCACCTT
Organism: Archangium sp.; assembly: GCA_043753955.1. Lineage (GTDB taxonomy): Bacteria > Myxococcota > Myxococcia > Myxococcales > Myxococcaceae > Archangium_A. The sequence goes on from JAYUVR010000305.1 coordinate 14,088, forward strand.
TGGTACTGCATCGAGTTGGGCTGCACTCTTCGGCCGAACATGCGGGAGCACATCGACGTTCTTTTCTGAGGCGAGGCTCAGCAATGTGCGGCCGACCGCTCCAGTGGCTCCGGCGACGAATAAACGACGCTTCGACATTTTTCCCCCAGCGTTCATACTGCGCTCTTCACTACTCTGCGTCAGGAGCTCTTCTTATGAAGCGATATGTGAAAGCTGTGTTGCTGGCTTTTGTCTTGATCTCGATGCCTGCGATTGCTGCCAGCGATACGCCAACTGAGACCACCTGGCGTCAACCGGGTGCGCTGTTAGACCGTTCTCCCCAGCGTAGACCCCATATGTTTTCGTTTTTTCTGGGTTTTCCGTACGGTTACTACGGCTACGTGTACGGCGGTGTTCCTTTCGGCTTAGGCGTCCGCTACATGATCCCGCTGATTCACGACGGTTTTGTGCCCTCGTTGAACGATTCTTTCAACATCGAATTCGGAGCCGATTTCGGGGGCATCGCGACGCGCGTGTTCTACCCCATCATCAGCATTCCAGTCGAAGTGATGTGGCGCTTGCATTTCACTTCGAGGTTTTCAGGGTATGTAAAAGTCGGCGCAGCCCTGGAATTCAACGTGGTTTCGTACTGCACCACGGCGTACCCGTGTCGCACCTTGGTCTCTGCGAATGTCATTGCCAACGTCGGTTTGATTTACCGCTTCACGGACACGGTTTCGTTCCGAGCAGAAGCAGGCTACCCCTGGCTTAAAGTGGGGTTGGGCTTCGACATCTAAAAATGCGGTGAAAACGATTCGTGCGTACAGCGAAACAGCTCGCTATAGGCACCCATGTTCATGAGTTCGTTCATCGCAGGCATGAAGGTGAAGTACCTGCCCCAGCCAGAATGGGGTGTAGGGCATCTGGTTTCGGTTGAAGAAGGTGGAGCTCGGGCGGTGGTGCAGTTCCCTGGCCGTGAGAGTGGTGAACCGCTCACGGTGTCGACCCGCGGCGGAGCGCTGCGCCATGCGACGCTTGATGCCGGGGCCGCGATCAAGACTCCTAAAGGCAAGACCGGAGTGGTGCTGAGCGAAGAAGAAGGAGCGCGCGGCCTCAAACGCTATTCGGTGAAGTTAGACGACGGCCGCGAAGACGAGTACCCAGAGACAGAGATTCGTGCGCTGCCTCCGAAGCCTGATCTGCTCACCATGCTGAAGGAAGGTCGCGCGGCTGACGCGAAGAATTTTTTACTGCGCCGCTCAGCGCTGCAACTTGACGATGAACGTCGCAACGATGCGCTGGGTGCATTGCTCGCCTCGCGGGTGATGGTCAAACCGCACCAGGTGGGCGTGGTGCAGCGAGTGCTTTCTTCGCATCGACCTCGGTTTGTATTGGCTGATGAAGTGGGGTTGGGGA
>JAYUVR010000306.1:0-3316 GCA_043753955.1 Archangium sp.
CTGATGGTTGCTCGACCACGCTCTTCAAAAGCATCGATGTCATCATCGGCGCGCAGCGAAAGAGTTAACGAGCCCAGTTCTTGCGCCAACACAAGCATCTCGGCCTCTTCTGGAACGACCAAAAGCGTGACATCGCCGTACCCCCGTTCAGATTCAGGCAACAAGTTGACATTGGTGTTGCCCGTCATTTTGCCCGTCGCAAGAACAGTCACATTTTGAAGCAGCGTCACAGCCACTTGTTCATTGCTGCCCGGGTCTTTAAACGTGCCGATGATGTCGACGTGATCGCTCGGCCTTACCCAACCACCCACCGATGAATTTGCACGGGCAGAAATGTTGATAGCGCGCGTCTTCTTCGACACCTTGGTCGCCAGGCGCTCGGCCTTACCGGTCTCGAATTGAGACCACAGCAACGGGTCGCCTGCTTGCAATGAAACGAGCACCTTTTGATTCACGACGTCAGTAGTCGCATCAGGCTTCACCACCGATGCAGTGACGAACTGCTCAGGCACCGAGCGCGTCGCAATCATGTCGCGCGTCACCACCGTACCTTCAGAGATGTCGACAGCGGCAACGATGACCGTCACTAAATTCCACCCTCTTTTGGCGTCACTCTTTTGCTTTTGAATCGCCCAAAACGACACGCCAAAACCGAGCACAAAAAGGACGCCGGCAACGATGAGGGGGCCTTTGCCCTTGAACATGTGAACTCTCCGAATACTTTAATTGCCGCGAAGACGCGAAGGACCATACCAGAGCGCGCTGACGACTGGCGCAGTAGCAGACCAAAGTTAATGAGGTTCGCTCGAAGGCGTCACCGGAGCGGCTCTTTGAATGTAGTTTCGCCGATTGGCCACCGATTGAGCCTCAGCTCCTTTAGGAAATTCAAGAAGCAGTTGGTCGCAAAAAGGGTCTGCTCTCTCGATGTTGCCTAAGGCTGTATGAGCCTCGCACAGCCGGAAAAGTGCTTCTGCTCGAAGAGCACCCGTCGCCCCGGCCTGAAGAACTTGCGGCCAAAGACGAATCTCCGTACCGCGATCTCCCTGCTTAAAAGCTGCGCGCGCAGCTTGAAGTGCGCTCGCAGAAGAGACATCACCCTCTCGAGTCTCGTCGGCCTTCGTTTCCATGCGAGGCGCTTCTGCTTTCATTTTCGTGTTCGAAACACCGTCTCCCAATGGCCTCAAAGAATAACTGCCTTTGCCTCCCTCAGCCGGCTGAGGAGCAGCCGCTGACGGTGCAGCCGGGGGAGTGTTTACAGAACCAGAAGTGTCATAGGCCGTTGAATCGAGCTGATTCATCTTTGCCGTCTTTTTCGCCAATTCACCGCTCTGCTTTCCATCTTCTTGAACACTCGTTCCCTCAGGCCCTGCGAGGTCCTTTCGCGCGGTCTTCGCTGCAGCCTTTGAAGGTGTGGGCTCAAGCTTGGTGCCTCGGCCTCCTGAAGCTCGGGGTGACGTCCCAAGACCTCCGATTGCAGCCCCTGAATTGCCGTAGTTTGCCGCCAGCTCATCGTCGAGCTGAGCCTTCGCCAATTGATTTGGAATGTCTTCTTGCTCTGCAACAACTCGCGGTGGAGGAGAAGGAGGTACCTCTGCCGGCCGTTCCTCTTTCTGCTCCAGCTTCGCTTCAGCCACTGCGGAGGCCGGGTTGGTATCAAATTGCGGAACAGCCCGAAACGCGATCACCCCGACCAGCGTCAGCGCCATCAACGAACTCAGAGGGAAAAGCCAGCGCCTGAATTTGGTCGACGTTTTCGCTTCAACCGTTCTCTTTGCCGACTGCTCTGCGTAGGCCAACAACGAATCAAGCCCCGCTTCCGGTGGGCGTTCAAAAGGCAATTGACCCATAGAAGCCCGCACGCTTCGAATTTCGTCGAGCGCTTGCGCGCACCGAGAACAACCCCGCACATGCGCTTCGATCGCATTCGCCTCATGCAGGGCAAGTTCGCCGTAAGCGAACTCGAGGAGCTTGTCCTCGAAGTGGTGCACCGTGTCTTTCATGGCCTCGAAACCACCGCCCCTTCTGTCGCCTGCATCGTCTCTCCATCGACGCCGAGCTCGGTGAGCCGTTTTCGCAAACCCTCTAGGGCGTATCTCATGCGGCTTTTCACCGTATTCTCATTGATGCCTACAACTTCAGCGATCTCGCGAAAGCCGATCCCTTGATACTCACGCAACATAAAGACTTCGCGCTGCTCGGGGGGAAGGCTCGCTAGCGCTTGCTCAATCATGGGGCGAACCTGGGTGTTGTGTGCCCCCCGATCAGGCTGGAGCCCTGCCTCATCGGCAACCAGATCGCCCACCAAACGCGAATCGCTGGCTTCATTCGAAGCCGGTGCGTCGAGTGAATCGGTCTTTCGAAAGCTCTCTTTCCGCGCATTGTCCACGCACAGATTCCTCGCAATTGTATACACCCAGGTCGTGAAGCGGGCGGTGGGCTGCCATTGACTGCTGTTGCGCACCACTTTGAGCCACGTTTCCTGAAGTAAGTCTTCGGCTCTTTGCCGATGACGGACGTAACGCAAGATGAAGTTGTAGACAGGCCCCCGGTGACGCGAAACGAGCATGGCAAATGCCCTTGCGTCACCAGACTTAAAATCGAGCATCAATTGCTCGTCAGAAGCCGCAGGTCTCAACCGTGCCCTCGTTTTGTCGTGTCAGTAACAACGGCTGAGCCTCAGAGCTGATCTACTCGGTGCGATGTAGTCTGTAAGTCACGAAGAGCACAGGCAAAACAATGACAGACACCAGCGCCCCTTGTACCACCAGCACCCGAGGGAAGGGCTGCTGTACATGAATGAAGAGGCTTCGTGCGAGGCCAAGCCCCAGCAGTGCGCCGGTAAAAGTGCGCCAAGGGTTTGAAAATCGGTGCGGTTGAAATCGGCCGAGCGCCCAATCGATCACCGCCGGCAGAATGAACACCACCCCAAGGGGAATATCGAGCCGATGCTGAAGCGGGAAAGCAAAGACAAATTGCGCTGCGAGCGCCGCGAACATCACCGGGTACGTGCCCAAACATCGAGCGCAGATGGGCGTTAGCCCAATGCGATAACAGCGATCGAATTCGTCAGGCGGGTGATGGCTCAAGAAAAACGTGGTCAGCGCGCTCACTTCTTTTCGCCAAGCGCCGCAAGAATATCTTGTTCCGTAACAATGCCCCGCGCCAGCAGTGCACGGGTCAGCCCCAGCACCAATTTCGACGGCATCAAATGCTCGAGCGCACCCGTCCACCCATTTTGCCCGCCTGCGCCTTGCGATTCGCTCGCAGCCGAAGCACGAGATTCTTCTTCAGACAGCCAACCCGCTGCTGCGTGCCC
>JAYUVR010000307.1:0-2075 GCA_043753955.1 Archangium sp.
GCCGTCACGACAATGGCAATCAAGAGCCCTTTTCGTTTGCTCTCTTCACGTTGTGCCCGTTTGAGCCTCTCTTGTTTTTGAGCAAGTCGCTGGTCGACCGGCGCGACTTTGGCTGTGCTCGGCTTTGATATCGTTTTTTTTCCAGGGTTTGACTTGTCTGCTTCAACTTCGAATGGTGAAGGACCAACGCTGGTTTCCCCACCCAATGGGTCACTGCCCAATATTAATTTCGGTCGAGGTGAGGCGGGAACGCTTTCAGCAGTATTCTGCTCAATTCGAGGGCCGGTATTGTTATCAGTATCGAGCTCATACGCAGGCCGAAAGCCCGTCATTTCAATAGGCCCAAGACCATAGGAGCCTGAGTCTTCTTTGGGGAGACTCGCAAGTGCAGAATGCGCGGCAAGGGTTTGTTCTCCTGAGGTGTCTTTAAGTGGCCTGCCTAACGGTACGGGCTCGGGCTGAACTGGGTTTTCGAGCGTGCCAGTGGCCTCAGATTGCTCGGCATAAACGGGGTCCTCCGAGGGTTCCAACCCGATGCCCGTGGGGTTTTCCATCGTCGATGGTTCAACAATGACGGTGCGATCTTTAGCTCCATCCATCTCGGCCAGTTCTTCCTCGGTCGGAGGAGGAATACCCAAGGTAGAGCTCTGCATTCCCACGGCCAAGGCGCCGGTCCCTGATGACGAGGCGACGCTTCGGGGAGGATGTTTTCGATTTCCAACGCCCTCTTTGAGAGGAATGGATCCACTGGGTCGCGCCGTATTGCGGGGTGGCGGCCTCGAGAGTGCGGCCGTGATACCTGAAGGTTCAACTTGCTCCGGGCGTTCGATCGAAGCGAACCGCTCCATTCGCTCATTCTCTCTGAGGAGATCTTCCGCGAAAGCCTCTTTCATGAACTGCGAGAGGTGCTTGCCGGAATAAATCGCGTCGCCGGCGAGCAAAAACCGCATCAAATCGTCGTGGAGATCGCTCGACCACTGGTAGCGATCTTCACTCTCGCGAGCCAGCGCCCTGAGCACCACCTTTTCAAGCCCGACAGGAATACTGGGGTTGAACTGTCGAGGTGCGGGCACTTCAGCATTGCGTACTTTTTCGAGGGTCGAAAAATCTGACTCGCCGACGAACAACTTTTCACCCGTCAGCATTTCGTAAATGATGACACCCACCGCAAAAATATCGGAACGTCTGTCGATGGCTAAACCACGCACCTGCTCCGGGCTCATGTAACCAAACTTGCCTTTGAGAATACCCGCCTGAGTCTTCTGAGCTCGGTTGGCCGCCTTGGCAATTCCGAAATCGATGAGTTTGACCTCGCCCTCGTACGAAATGAGAACATTCTGAGGCGAAACATCGCGGTGAATGATTGAGAGCTCTTCGCCTCGCGCGTCACGTTTTCGGTGCGCGTAGTCGAGGCCTTCACAAATCTTGGTGGCACAATACACCGCCATCGCGGTGGGCATGATTTCTTTGCGCCGACGAAAGCGTTCTAACAACGCGCGCAAGTCACGGCCGGCGACATATTCCATGGCGATGTAATAGGCGTCGTCGTGTTTACCCAGTTCGTGAATGTGCACCAAGTTCGCGTGATTCAGCTGAACGCTGATGCGCGCCTCATCGATGAACATGGTGATAAACTCTTCATCTTCCGCCATGGTGGGCAGAATTTTTTTGATGGCGAGAATTCTTTCGAACCCTTCAACCCCAAAAGCCTTCGCAACAAACACCTCGGCCATGCCGCCGACGCTCAGCCGTTCCAACAGCAGGTACTTGCCGAAAAGACTAGGCTTTTTCATCAGTCAGTCGCTCAAAAACGCACTGACCCTCGAAAAGCAAGTGCAACGAGTGGCCAGAATTCCTCAAAACGATAACCCTCTTGGGATAAGTGGGTCAATTCGCTCGGCAATCTCTCGGAAATCGCTGCAATGACATTAGAAAAAAAGAAGCCCCCAACTCCGCTCATCGCGAAGTGGGGGCATAACATCCGGCAGCGACCTACTCTCCCGCGCGGTTTCCCGCGGAGTACCATCGGCTCTGGAGGGCTTAACTTCCGTGTTCGAGATGGGAACGGGTGTGAC
>JAYUVR010000308.1:0-4518 GCA_043753955.1 Archangium sp.
GCAGTCAATTTGGCAAAAGGCGAAGGTGAGCTCTACGCTGAATTGATCGCGCAGAAATTCGCCGCTCACGACGTCAGGGTGATGACCGCTCGTGACTTGACGGCGGTGTTGGGCCTGGAGCGACAAAGACAACTTCTCGGGTGCACTGAAAATTCTTGCCTCATTGAGATGATTGCAGCCTTGGGGGCCGATGGGGTTTTGATTGGCGACTTGGGCAAATTGGGTGATGAATACGCCCTCAACTTAAAAATTCTTTCAACGAACAACGGCCAGGCGCTGGCTCAACACAACACTCGAGCCGCAAACGCAAAGGACCTCGCAGTAGAAATCGACGACTCGGTCCGTTCAATGTTGCGCGCATTTGCTCGCAGCATGAATCGTCTCGACGTGTTGAGTGACGCTCAATCTGTCCCACAATCTAAGCAACGTTTTTCTCGTACCTGGGCTCTTGCACCGGCGACGCTGGGCATTCTTGCCGTTGGTGCTGGGGTGACCCTGCAAGTGTTGGCGGCCAATGACTACGCTCGACTCAAGAGCGCTCCACTGCTTGAACCCGAAGCCCGTGAGCTGCGCGACAAGGGCCGAAATCTTGAGATTGGCGCGAATGTAGCCCTCGGTGTTGGAGGCGCAGCCATTGCCACTGCGGTGGTGATGTTCATCATGGGAGGCGAGCGCACGGTGACGCCAACGGTAGCAGTCACTGCCTCGGGAGCGAGTGTCGGTTTCGTGGGAGTCGTACCATGAGGAAAATCTTCATCGCGTTGCCCCTTGTGCTACTCGCCTGTCGAGATTGGGACAAGGCGTATGAAGCAGCTCTTGTTTCCGAAACGGGCGGCTCTTCCGGAGGGGGCGGTGGTGGAAGTGCACAGACTGGCGGCGGCGGCCCAACCGCCGGGGGTGGTTCCGGCAGTGACCTCGACGGCGGCGTTGGCGGAGGAGGTGAAGCGCTCGGTGGTGGTGCTGGTGAAACAGGAGGCGGCGGGGACGAAGCAGGTGGCGGAGGTGGAGGCACTGTAGGCGGTGGTGGGGGGAATGCGATGGGTGGCGGCGGTGAAACAGGGGGCGGAGGTGCAGGCGCTGTAGGGGGTGGAAACGCGATGGGTGGAGGCATTGGCGGGGGCGGCGAAATCGACGCGGGTATCTGCGGAGGCGCGTGGTGCTTGTACAGCCAGGCAGAGAACGGGGGGTTTCTTAGCACTCAAGGCGCGTGGGCTCGGAGCCCTGACGATGCGTGGGTGACCTCATTCGGTTCCCGACTACTTCATTGGGATGGCGTGCGATGGAGCCGAGTTGATATCGGTGATTTCGACGTCGTGTCTGATGCGATATGGGGCTTTAGTTCTGACAACGTCTTTGTTGGGGCCAACAACGGGTTCTCGTATCGTGGTCCACCCTTCAGCTCCCAAAATCAAATCAGTGGGGCCCTGCCTGGTGCCAGCATTGTCGCGATTCATGGCCTTGCAGATGGAGGTTCAATCTACGCCGCGGGCGAAGATTGGGATCTCTACCGCTACGATGGCACTGCGTGGGTGCGCTCTGATGCAGGCACCCCACCGAATCCCGTTCCCATATTGCGTGGCTTGGCTGTGGTTTCCGACAACGACATTTGGGCCGCCGGCTCGTACGGAACTATTCTGCACAACGATGGTACTGGCTGGCAGCGCATGGACGCCGGCATAACCGACCACATTCGCCGGGCCTGGGCAAACAGCAGTGACGACGTTTGGTTTGTGGGTATTAACGGGGTCGTCGTTCGCTGGAACGGAACGACTTTTAACGATTCTTACTGCCCGAGCTGCAATGACATCTGGGGACTGTGGGGTCGAGGGCCAAACGACATGTGGCTCGCCGACGACACGGGAGCCCTGGTGCATTGGGACGGTGGAAGTTTCTCTTCTTCTATTTCATCGCACAGCATCAATTCGAATCGAATAGGCCTCTGGGGTGCGGGCGACCGCGATCTCTTCTTATCGACCCCCTTCGCTGATGGCGGTTACGGGGCCATGCATTTCCGCCGCTGAATGTGTTCGTCATTCCAATGACATTGACGCAGTGAATTCGCCGGTGTTGAACCAGGTCATGAGGGCGTACACCCGCCCTCAAAGGACCTCATGCGATTTCCCATTCTCGTCGCTCTCGTTGTTTCTTCTGCGGCTGCTGCTCAATCGTACCGACGCCCCCTCAAAAGAGCCGTCGATGCGCTCGAAGACGCCACCAACCAAGCCCGACGCGGAGGTCCACAGTGCAAACAAGGCGTGTACAGCACCCTCGTCGGGGTCACTCGTCAAGTTGACGCGCTGAAACGCGATGCTCGGCCTCGACAAGTCGCGAAGCTCAAATTCGAAATCTCGAATGCTGCCTCGACTGCCGGTTGGAGCCGCTGCCCTGACTCGGTAATGCAAAACATTCAGCGGGCTGGAGAATATTTAGAGGAAGTGCGTTTGGCGATATCGCCAGGAAATGGCCCCGAAGAGGAAACGCGTTGGCAGACAGTGCAGTTGGGCCAACTTCGGGTGCAACCCAATGGCATTTTTGATGGAGAGCCGGCGGTTGAAGTTCAGGTGCCCGAGCTGGTGTTTCGTCGCTCAATAGGCAAACAGTATTATTTTGGAACTCGCTTTCGAAGTGTCCAAGGGCACTGGACAACGTGGGTGACGACTCCGATGCGAGAAGTGACTTCTGACCCCTTCGTCTCGAGAGAAGCCTTGAGTCACTTCATTCGGTATTCGTCACTGGCTGAAGAAAATTTTGGAAATGGGCGTTTTGTCGTTCACGTCTCTGTATTCGACGGTGAAGGCGAAGAGCTGGCCTTTCGAGAAGCGAGTTTCAAGGTGAGACTGACGCCTCTACCTCCAGGGCCACCGCCGGTCGTCGTGCGTGATTGTGGTACCGGGCCTGACATTGGCTGCACCATGAGCCGCGATGGTCAGTACCCGATGGATGCAATGACTTTCCAAGGGTTCATACGTTCAATTGAGGCCAACTCAAACGAGATGTTTCGAACACAGACAGCACAAGCGCTCTTTGCTAATAACTATGTGACTGCAGTTCAATTTGGCTTGATTCTCGATCACTTCCGCTCAGACATGTTTCTGATTCAAGTCACACAATACGCGGCCCCACGTTTGGTCAACCCGCAACATGCTTTGGGGTACGCAGATAAATTCATAAACAACATGTCTCGAGCGGGGTACATTCAATTGATTGCTCGAGAACCACCAGGAGCATTGCCTGGTATTCAGCCCCCACAGCCGACGAACCCGGGTGTTCCTGGCATCGGTCGACGAGACTGTGGCACCGGCCAAGACCCCGGCTGCTTCATTTCACGCGGTGACCTCTGGGCGATGGATGCAATGACGTGGACTGGGCTCTACGCCAGTCTTCAAGCGACGCCAAACGAGCTGACGCGAGCCGAAATGGTTCGAACTCTGCCCGGCGACTCGCTGCTCACTGCGATTCAATTTGGCAAATTACTCAGCTTGTTCAGCAACGAATTGATTCGCTTAGACGTCGCCAAACGCAATGCCAGCCGGGTGGTGAACCCGATGCACACCTTGGCGCTTTCCACCACCTTTCAAAATTCACTTTTGGCGCAGGAATTTGTGACGGTGATGGGTCAGCAGCGTTAAATCAGCCTCTCGTGATGCGGTTTTGGTTCGCCATCGTCGCTCTGTTTTCGGGTACCGCTGCAGCGGCTCCGCGAGACTTTCCTTTCACGTGGACCAGTCGCACTTCAGCGGCGGGCCAAAATAGCCTCGAGGCGTGGCTCACTCCGCGCGCCGTTCGTTACGAAGACTATTTCCGCCTCGATAGCCGCTTGGCCTGGGTTCACGGCGTAACGAGAACGCTTGAGTCACAACTCTCGATGGATCTCGACTTCGATTCCACCCTCACCCAAGGGCTCGACCCAAAAGCCAGTTCGCTGTGGCGATGGACCACTTGGCGTGAAGGGTCGACCTTCGCTGCCGGGGGCTTAGGTCGCCTGTCGCTGGGTTTTGATGTCTTTGAAGTCGAAGCCCGTTTGTTTGCCGATTGGCAATTGGGGCGATTTCAGTTGGCCCTCAACGCCAGTGGAGCACGCGCTACTTTTTGGAATGGCCGCAATGGCATCGACACTCGCCTCGAAGAAAGTGGCGCCACTCGGTTCGCCTTTTCTCCGCATGCCAGTTTTGGGTTGGAAGTTCGGGCGAAGTCGAGCTGGGCGCAGCGAGAATACCTAGGCACAGCCATCTACTTGGGCCCGACGCTCACCGTGACCCACGGCACTTTCTGGGTGACGCTCGGTGGCTATGCCCAAGTAGCCGCAGACAAAGCCAATGCAGATCGCTCTTTAGCTGAGCCCAACGAGCTTCGAGACAACGAGCGATTTGTGCTTCGACTCTCATTGGGTTTCGACACTTAGACGCGCCGCCTCAATCAACACCGGCGCGGGGTGCGCCCAAATACGCTCACACCGCGAGCCAAAAGAAACATCCATCTGCGCCAATGCTGCGGCCACGCGGTCTTTCGCCTGTTCAG
>JAYUVR010000309.1:0-2824 GCA_043753955.1 Archangium sp.
AAACCACCCTTTTTACGCCCGCGCTAATGATGGCCTCGCTGCAAGGAGGCGTTTTGCCCTGGTGATTACAAGGCTCGAGCGTCGAATAGACGGTGGCACCTTTTGAGCGAGTGCCCGCCTGCCGCAAAGCCATCGGTTCAGCGTGAGGCGTACCCCACTTTGCATGAAAGCCAGCGCCAAGCACTTGGCCCTTTTTCACCACCACAGCCCCAACCACAGGGTTTGGGTGCGTGCGCCCTAACCCTTTGACGGCCTCAGCCAACGCCAAAACCATGGCGGCTTCGTCGTTCAACCTTTGCCCTTCACTTTGCTCTCGCCGGCTTTTTTGCCTTGGTTCTCGAGAATGTCTTTGAGCTCATTCATGAATTCCGCGATGTCGCGGAAGCTCCGGTACACCGAAGCAAATCGCACATACGCGACTTCATCGAGCCCAGGGAGTCGTTCCATCACCATCTCTCCGATGGTGGTCGAAGGTATCTCTTTTTCGCCCTGTTCTTGAAGGCGTCGTTCGATGTCAGTGACCAGCTGTTCGACGCGCTCGACCGAAATGGGTCGCTTCTCACAGGCTTTCTTAAGGCCGATGAGTAACTTGTCGCGATCAAACCCTTCTCGGCGGCCATCTTTCTTCACCACCAGCGGGTTCAGTTCTTCAACCCGTTCATACGTCGTGAAGCGGCGCTTGCAGGCCTCGCATTCGCGCCGACGACGAATGATGGTGCCTTCCGCTGAGTCGCGCGAGTCCATCACTCTGGTATCGGCGACCGCACAGAAGGGACATCGCATTGAGAAGGCCTCGTTGAGCTCTTAAGCGAGCCTTGATTGGTACAGCGGGAAAGCCTTGGTGAACTGTTTCACTTCGGCGCGAATCTGACTCAATGCCGCTGGGTCAGCATGGGCGTCGAGGGCCTTGCCGATGAGCTTCGCCACCTGAGCCATGTCAGCCACCTGCATACCGCGGGTGGTGATGGCCGGAGTACCCACGCGAATACCTGAGCTCACCGTTGGCTTCTCGGGGTCGAACGGAATCTGATTCTTGTTCACTGTGATGCCCGCGCGATCGAGCGCCTCTTCCGCCAGTTTACCGGTGAGTTTTTTGGGGCGAAGGTCGAGCAGCATCAGATGATTGTCCGTACCTCCAGAAACAATGCGCAGCCCCTGCTGTTGAAGCGCAGCCGCAAGCGCCTTGGCGTTGTCGACAACTTGTTTGGCATACGTCTTAAAGCTGGGCTGTAAAGCCTCACCCAGCGCAACGGCCTTGGCAGCGATGATGTGCATCAAAGGGCCACCTTGAATGCCGGGGAAAATCTGACTGTTCACCACCTTGGCGTATTGCTCCTTCATCAAAATCAGGCCCGAGCGCGGTCCCCTCAACGTTTTGTGGGTGGTGGTCGTAACGATGTCTGCGTACGGCACTGGAGACGGGTGCACCCCGCCTGCCACCAAGCCCGCGATGTGCGCCATATCAACCACCAGCGCCGCACCCACACTGTCTGCAATGGTTTTGAAGCGAGGAAAATCAATGATGCGCGGGTACGCCGAGGCGCCCACCACAATCACTCGCGGCTTGTGCTCCTTCGCCAGCGTCTCAACTTGCGCGTAGTCAATTTGCTCGGTCTCTTTCACCAAGCCGTAGTGCACAGCCTTGTACAACCTCCCCGAGAAATTGAATGAAGAGCCGTGCGTCAGGTGGCCGCCAGAATTGAGATCGAGCGCCAACATGGTGTCGCCCAACTTCATCAGGGCCATGTAAGCAGCCATGTTGGCCTGACTGCCTGAGTGAGGCTGCACATTCGCCGCTTGTGCTCCGAAGAGCTGCATTGCTCTATCGATGGCCAATTGCTCGACCTTGTCGACCTCTTCGCAGCCACCGTAATAGCGTTTGCCTGGGTAGCCCTCAGCGTACTTATTGGTGAGGACTGTTCCGCACGCTTCCATCACCGCTGGGCTGACGAAATTTTCCGAGGCGATGAGCTCGATGCCTTCTTCTTGGCGACGAGTCTCTGCGTGAACAATCTGTGCGACCGTGGGGTCGACCTGCGCGAGCGTGGCGGTGTTCTCCATAGAAGACATCGCCTAGCCCCAAAAGCTCGTGTTCTCAAGCGGTTCGCTTCAATCGGTGAGTTCCCTTCCACCTGCGGTGAAGCCACAACCACTGCTCGGGGTATTGACGTACGTACCCTTCAAGCGAGTTCGACAGCATCGCCGTGTGGGCTTCGAGTGCTTCCTTACGTGTTGGGCGTTCCGGTATGGGGAATGGTCCGTCGACGCACATTTCCAATCGGCCTTCTCGTCGGACTGCAACCACTGTGTAAACCGGTGCTCCTGTTCGAAGCGAGGCCATCGACACCGCAGGAGTCGTCGAGGCCAGCCTTCCAAAAAAATTGACCCACAAGGCTTCGGGCCCCGGCAAGGCTTGATCGATCAACTGCACTACGGCACGACCGCGACGGAGCGCTTTGATCATATTACGCAGCGCTCCTCGTTGAAAAATCAGTTCTACCCCTGCACGCTGCCGATTGCGCATGAGCCAATCGTTAAAAGCACCTGCCAAAGGCCTCACCACCGCAGAAAAGATGTACCCGCGTCGGGCCATCACTTCGGCAAAGAGTTCCCAGCTGCCCAAGTGCGCTGATGCAATCAACACCGGCTGATGCGCAGCGAGCAAGACGTCGAGACCCTTCCAATCGACGACAGCCACGGCTCGTTCAACTTCGGCAGGCGTCAGCAAATCAGAAGTGAGTGACTCGAGCATCGCCATGGACATCGATTGAAAGGCCTGTTTTGCGATGCGCTGGTGTTCGGTCGCAGGCAATTCAGGGAAAGC
>JAYUVR010000310.1:0-4208 GCA_043753955.1 Archangium sp.
CGACGCTGATGGTGACCCACCCGAAAGGATTCATCGGGTGAGGAATATGGGCCGCTTCAACCGCAGCGCGAAGGCGCTCAGCCGCATTGATGGCACCAATCACCGGCGTCTCAGGAAGCAAGCAGACGAATTCTTCACCGCCATACCGAAATGCTTGGTCGGCTTTCCGCAAGTCGCCAGCCAGAATTTGAGCAACTTGTCTGAGCGCACCGTCGCCCGCCTCGTGCCCTAACGAGTCGTTGTATTTTTTGAAAAAGTCGATGTCGATCATCACCACGCCGAAGCTTCGGCCGTAGCGACCTGCTTGTTCGCACAACCAACCCTGCCGCTCTTCAAAAGCGCGGCGGTTTGAAATACCGGTGAGTTGATCCGTTCGCGATTGCTCGGCGAGTTGAGTTTCGAGCTCAATAATACGCTGGCCCGCTTTGATGCGTACCTTGAGTTCCTGAGGGTCAAACGGCTTGGTCAAATAGTCATCGGCGCCCGCATCGAGGCCACCGACGATGTCTTTTTTCTCAGCCCGAGAAGTGAGCAAAATAATGTAGACGTAACGCTTCTTCGTAAGCCCCGAACGAATACGTTTGGTCAGCTCAAGGCCGTCCATCTCGGGCATTTCCCAGTCGGCAATGACCAGACGAAAGTCGTCATTTTCGAGCATTTCCCACGCCTTGCGCCCGTTGTCGGCGCTGACGACTTCGTGGCCCATGCGCGTGAGAACAGCGCCCAGGAGTTTTCGTGAAACGGGCTCATCTTCTGCGATTAAAATTCGCATCGCAGACCCCCCGCCTGACCTTCAGCACCTACGCGTGTGCCCAGTTTCAATAGAAACTCCGAAGCGTGAGACTCCTACAAGTGTTGCACAAACTCTAGCGCCGAATATTTTCTGTTTTTGGGGACGGGCTTTGTCAGCCTTCCACTTTGTTCCGACCGCTATTTTTGGCGCGGTAGAGCGCGGCGTCAGCGCGGGCCAACCAGTCGGTCGCAGATTCACCTCGCTGCCAGCTCGCCACCCCACATGAGGCGGTAACCCGAAGTGTTTGGCCTTCAATGGGCGTGGCCAAGGCCGCGATTGATTCGCGCACCCGTTCACCGAGCTTGAGCGCCTCAGGGTGCGTGACGTCTCGCACCAAACCCACCAATTCCTCACCTCCGTAGCGAGCGACAAAGTCGTTTCGTCTTTTAAAGACACGAATCATTTCCAGCGAGACGAACTTGAGGACGGCGTCACCAGCCGGGTGTCCATGGGTATCGTTGACGCTCTTAAAGTGGTCAAGGTCGATGAGAATCAGCGCCGCTCCACCCTCGCGAAGGCCGGCGAGTTCAGACACGCGCACGAGTTGTTCGTCGAAAGCGCGCCGGTTGTACAGCTGCGTGAGCGCATCAGTGGTGGAATCACGCCTGGCCACTTCGAGTTGCGACCCCAGTGATTCAAGGCGTTCACCCAATTCCGCCACGTGACGCCGTTGCCGTTCGCGGCGCACGGTGAGGACATCTTCGACATTTTTGACCGCTTCCATCGCCAACCGTCTCAAGTCAGCGGGAGCAGCAGATTGAAGCGTCTTGGCCACGTCGCTCAAGGTGCGTGACAATGAGGCATCTTCGATTCGCTCAGCGGCCACTTCCCGATTGAGAGAAGTGACGAAGGTTGACACCACGTCGCGAAGGGCGTCCCGCGAGGCGCCAAATTCGATTTCTTCTTGCCGCCGATGGGCCAAAAAACCAGCTCGGGCTGCGGCGTACTGGCGACCCGGGAGCGCACCGCCTTGCTGACCTGGAGCCGCGACGCCGGTCAGTAAATGTTGCGCCCATTGGTCGAAGAGCGAGCGGGTCTTGCGGGCATCTTGTTTCTCAAGGTCAAACGCATGCTGACCGTAATCGCGTAAGATTCCAGCCAGAGTGTCAACCAGTTGATCCACTTCTCCGGACATTCGCTAACGTTAAGAAGCCCGCGGTCGCGGCGCGATGTCATCGTGTTGACACCGCAAGCGTTGCGGGTCGCGCCTCAGTCAAGGGCACCAAATTCTAAAGACTTGCAAAACGCATGTCGGGTTCAAGCTTCTTCGGCGAGCTGCATCTGCTAGGGGGCCGCACTCGTGAGCTCTGCGGGCATGTCCATTCTGCGTTTGACTTTCCTTGGCACGTCAGCGGCGATGCCCACGTTGCATCGCAACGTCTCGGGGCTGGCGGTCAAAGCCGACAGTGACTTGTTGTTGTTCGATTGCGGCGAAGGCAGTCAGCGGCAGATGATTCGTTACGGCACGGGCTTTTCGGTCGACGCGGTCTTTTTTACGCATTTCCACGCTGACCACTACTTGGGCATCATCGGTTTTCTGCGCACTTTGGGCATGGGAGGGCGAGAGCATTCACTCACCCTGTACGGGCCTCCGCCGGCTCGAAAAGTGCTCGATTCTGCGATTCATTTAGGGGTCGACCGACTGGCTTTTCCCGTCGAAATTGTCGAACTGCGCGGGGGCGAATTTCTACAGCGCAAAGGGTATGGCATTCGAGCGGTGCGGGTTGACCACCGGGTCAATGCGTTGGGTTACGCCCTTGAAGAAGATGTGCGCCCGGGGCGCTTCGACCCCGAAGAAGCCAAGCGCTTAGGCGTGCCCTTCGGGCCTGACTTAGGAAAATTACAAAAAGGGCAAACCATCACCTTGGCCGACGGAACCACGGTCAAACCAGAACAGGTGATGGGTGCTTCGCGCACAGGCCGAAAGGTAGTCATTTCCGGCGACACGCGACCCTGTGCGGCGCTGATTGAAGCCGCGCGAGAAGCAGACCTCTTGATTCACGAAGCGACCTTCAGTGACGACGAGCAGGCCCGGGCGCTTGAAACTCGCCATTCCACCGCGCGAGAAGCGGCCCGCGTTGGGCAGCAGGCGAAAGTGAAGCGACTGGTGTTGACGCATCTTTCATCGCGACATGACGTCGACCCACGGCCGTTGGCTGAGCAAGCCCGGCAAGAATATGCGGGGCCGCTCGATATAGCGTTTGATGGGTTTACCGTTGAAGTGCCGTTGCGCGACTGATTTCTATTTTGTCCATTGGTCGAGCCAACCGAGCACCGTCTCATGCCAAACGATTGAATTGGCGGGTTTGAGTACCCAGTGATTCTCATCGGGGAAGTAGAGAAATTTCGAAGGAATGCCTTTGCGCTGAAGCGCGGTAAACGTCGCCATTCCATGCGTTTCGACCACGCGGAAATCTTTCCCTCCGTGGATGACCAGCATCGGTTTTTTCCACTGGCTCAAAAAGTCGATGGGGTTGTGTTTACGGTAGCTCTCGGGGTTTTCCCACGGCGTGCCCGAATGTTCCCACTCGGGGAACCATAATTCTTCCGTGTCAAAATAGGCGAAGCGCTCGTCTAAATTGCCATCGTGATTGACGAGACATTTCCACGGCTCGTTCCAATTGCCCGCCATCCAATTGACCATGAAGCCTCCGTAGCTTGCGCCCAAGGCACACATCTTTGTCTTGTCGATGAAGGGGTATTTTTCGAGCGCTGCAGAAAGGCCCTTCTGCAAGTCTTCAAGAGGCTTTCCACCCCAGTCACCTGAGATGGCATCGGTGAACGCTTGGCCGTACCCCGTAGAGCCATGGAAATCGACCATCACCGCGACGTAGCCGTGCCCCGCGTAGGTTTGCGGATTCCACCGGTAGTGCCAATGATTGCCAAAACTGCCTTGAGGGCCACCGTGAATCAAAAATGCCAAGGGGTATTTTTTCTTCGCGTCGAAACCAACCGGTTTCACCACGTAGCCGTAGACGGTTTCTTGATTCCACCCTTTGAAGCTGAACTGCTCAGGCGCGCCGAGAGCAAAACTGTCGAAGGCTGCGGCGTTGACTTGGGTGAGGCGCTTCAAGCCTCCTTTGCCGTCAAAAGGAAGCGTGTACACATCGCTGGCCGAGAGCAGCGAATCGTGGGCCAGCACCAGGCCATTGGCTCCCACGGCCAGCAACGAGACATTGCCATCATTAAAAAGGGTGTTCACTTTCCCCGAAGAAACGTCGATGGAAAACACCCCGTGTTGGCCGAGATTGTCTGCGGTGGTGAAGAGCGTTTTCCCGTCGAGCGACCAAGCCAAAGAAGAAGCTGAACGGTCCCACTCGTCGGTCAGCGAGCGCTCTTTGCCCGTGGCCAACTCACGCACCATCACCCGCTGCTTGTCGGCTTCGAACTTCGGCCGACTCATGGCCAGATAAGC
>JAYUVR010000311.1:0-8757 GCA_043753955.1 Archangium sp.
ACGATGATGCGAAATCGCGTGCGATCGTAAATAGCCGCCGCGGTAGAATCTTTCTTGGCGATCAACTTGGTGATGGTTGATTCACGAGACTTAATCGAGTCTGAAAAGTCGACGATGGGCAGACCTTTTTGTTTGGCCTCTTCCATCACCGAATTGACGCGTTCACTGACCAACAGCGCCAGCTCTGCCTCAGGCACCGCAATTTTGAACAACAAATCTCGCGCTTCGATGTGTTGAATCACGTGCATCGTCTTGAGCACGATGCAGGCGATCTTTCGGTACTTGCGGTCTATCGCTCCCGAGGCCAGCAGGAAGAGATCGTGAATCATATTCGGGTTCGCCACCACATCGGCCACCCGGTAATTGAAGGTCTTTCGCAGGTATTCGACGGCGTCAGCCAACACCGTGCGTACCCACACTTCATCGTGCTTTCGCGTGGGGTCAACTTGCAGCAGCCGCAAAAACCGATCGACTTCATCCCACGTCTTGAAGTGCATTCGCCGCCACTCGATGACAGAGCCGCCTCGGAGAATGAGTCGAATTCTTTCGAGCTCCTTAAGCCCCATTTCCGTCACCCGACGGATGGGCAAGTCAGGCAGCTGCGGCTGATGTTTAAGCGCGGTCAAGACGGCTCTTAAAACTTAAAGGGAAAGGTAATGGGGTCGCCTTGCTTCTTATGCCGGGGGAATTGCCATGACTTGATGAGCTGACCCACGCAATTGGCGATGAGCGTTCCTTTGAATTCTTCAGAGGCCACACTGACGTTCGAAGTGCGCCCGTTGGTTTGAATGGTCCACTTCATCTGAAGCCTCCCCGTCGTCGCCGGATCTTTTTTCCGCTGCTCCTCCACGCATTTAGAAAGCGCGGACTTGTTGCCCAAAACCACTTCCATAATGTCCGATTGACCGAGCGATTCTTTGACGTCTCCAGAGGCTGCACCAGGCGCCGGAGGAATGTAACCGGGAGGCCGTTTTTCGCTCTTCGGAGCTTCTTCTTTGGCAGGTGCTTTGTTCGATGACCCGCCAAAAGCTTTGTCGAAGTCGTCGTCACCGCCTCCACTGGGTGCAGGAGCACTGACTGGAGCCTTCTTCTCTTCAGGTTCCGGGTCGGCTCGAGGAGCCACGGGCGCCGGTTTGTTCAATCGCGACGTTGACTTGGGTTGAACCGGGACCGCTGCGGCCGCGACTGGCGCAGACGAAGGTGGTGGCGCCGCAGTTGTGGGAGCGGGAACTGCAGTAGACGGAGCGGGATTCTGAACCGCTGCGGAAGGGGCTGGAACGGGAGTGGGAGTCACCTCCGCCGATGGAGTGGGCGCAGGCTCGGTCTTGACTACCGCTGGCGGTGGTGCAGTCACGGCGGTGCTACTGGGGCTCGTCGGCACGGGCATTTGAGCCACGGGCGCCTGCGCCGACCGCGTGCCCAGCCAGACGATCAGCGCGACCAGAATAAGCAAAACCACCAAAACCGCACCGATCCCCATCATCAAGTTGCGGTTGTCTGGCGGTCGATACTGCGTCACCGCGGGTGCGCTCAACGTGGCATTCGGGTTGGCCACGTAGGGGTTTGCCCCGGCTGGGGGCCGAGAAGGTCTTGGCGCCAGGTATTCAGGCGCACTGGGTGCAGGGCTGGCGGTCGCTTTGGGCTCGGGCGAGAGGTCGTGAAGCCCTCGAGAAAGTTCCTCTGCTGCTCCGGCGGGTGCGGCAACCAGTGCTGGTTTCGCCAGGGCCGCCATCTCATCTTTGACCAGCGAGGCAAGGGCCGACGCGGCCGACGGCTTCCAACTTCCGCTTTCATCTCGAACACCTTGGGCTCCACTACTCGGGAAAGGAATCTGCACTTCCCCCTGAGCTGAAAAAGCGCTTGGGTTCAGTGCTGACTGCACCGGCTGTGAGCTCGACGTCAAGCCAGTTTGGGTCGTGATGGTTGCCCCAGGAGCAACGACGATGGGCTTGGGTGGCTTAGGCGCCAAGACCGCGTTGAGCATTTTGAGCTCTGAGACGGGAACCCAATCTTCAAAACCTGAACGCCAACATAGGGAATCTGGGGTGATTTCCCCCCGGTCCCAATGGTTTTTCACTTTTTCGAGCGTGAGCGGCCCGGTCTGTTTCTCATTGATGGCCACGTACCAATCGGTCTGCGGCACTTCTGCCTCGGCAACCTGTTGAGGCCTGTCTTCGGCGTTTGATTCCAATGCGAGCTTGCGCACCGTATCAGCGTCAATGACTCTCGTATGTTGTCGGTTATCACTCGCGTCATCGCCCTCTGCGAATGGATCTCGATGTTGCGGGTTGGCGTCGTCAGTCCCTTTGAACACCTGATCGAAAACAGCGCCAATCTCGTCTTCGTCGGCTCCGAAAAAGCTCTCTTTGGGGCGCGGGGCCTCAGCCTTCGCAACATCAGTCCCCTCGTCCGCTCCCGAAGCCAATGCTGAAGTGTTGGTCCTGTCATCGAGGAACGATTCGAGCGGTGCTGGTGGAGGAAGCGCCCCCTCATTCATGATGGGCGACTGCATCACCTGCGTCGCCAAAGAATCTTCAGCCTCAAGCGAAGGCGGTGCCGATACTTTTGCCGCCTCTGCACGCTTGACAAGAATGACATAGCCGCACTTGCGGCATCGGACCTTGACGCCTTTAGGTCCGACCTTTTCGTCGTTGATCATGTACTGCGCGCGGCAGCTCTCACAGACGAAGCGCATGGGTTTCCTAAGGCAAACAGACGTATAACTATTTGAAAGGTTTAGGTTTGATAAACCACTGAGTCAAGACAACCGACGCTTGGTCGGGCACAGAAGTTCCAAGGCTGGACCGTAGGTTGCCAGAAACTGCGCACAAGCGCCGCTATTTGCGTATCTGAACCTCAACGTTTGTGCCCACAGCCACTCTCAAGGCATGAAGGTCTTCGCCGAGCGCAAACACCATCAGATCTCGAATCTTCGAGCGCGCGGGCACTCTGAAATTGGGGCCTGACTCAGACAAAATCATCCGTTTCACGGGTTCAATTTCTCCCGCGACGAAGGCTCCTGCTCGCGTGGCCGACAGCTCAACTCCTTCGAGGAAGCTGCGCAAATCGTTCGGAGTGGCCACCTTGACGTACTCTCGCGTCACCCGTGCGAGCGCGTCACGCGCCTGAGCAGTGAGGTGTTTCTCGAGCAGTTTTCGCTCGGCATCAATGGCTCTAAGTTCGGCCGTAAATCGAAATCGGTCAACCGAAAGGCTGATGGCAGCCTGCATCACCGTTTCGAGCCTCTCGACCGAAAGTCGAGACGAGAGCGCGAGTTCTGGCCGGAGCAAAGTCAGGGTACGCCCGAGCATGTAGTAGACCTCGCGCTGCCCCGTTTCGCTGAAAAACCGACCGCCCACCCGCAAAGCCACCGGGTCCGTATGGCAAATTTCGACCCCGACCAAGGGGTCAGGCGCAGGTTCTGTGGTGCGCTTGGCCATGCGCTCACGCGTCGTCACTAAAAAGGGCGAAAAGACAGCGACCTGGTCCATACCCAAGAGCCGCGAGACGTAGCGGTAGTGATGAATCTGGTACTCAGGCGCCGTCGCCACGTCGATGAAATGTTTTTTCGGCACGATGCCGTAGCGCGAAAAATCTTCCTTATAAAGGCTGCCGGCTTGTTCGAAAAGAATGGAAAAGAGATCTGCCAGCGGCCCTCTGACTTTGGGGTGAAAGAGATGTTCTGCCCACAGGCGATCCGTCAGCTGTCGGTGTGCCACTTCTCGTTTTTTCGCGTAAGGGTTTAGCTTGGCGAGAATCTCTTTCTCACCGGGCCCCGGGTCGCCAATCAACCCTGCCATCACTTGAGCTGCAAGCCAGGCCGAATCGTAGTCTTTTCGTTTAGCCGCCAATTCTGCCAACGCTGAAACCACTTTCCCGGGGCTGCTGGTCGCCGGCAGTGCGCGTCTCCAGGCGTCGACTGCATCTTGCTCTTGACCGGGGTAGCGCTGGGCGAGCCCCGCATACAATTCTTGAACGTCGACATTGTCAGGCAAGCCGTAGGCGACGACTTTGTACACCTGCACCGCCGCTTCTTGGGCACCGAGCGCGTTGAGGTAGAGATCTCCCAACGCCTTCCACAAGTTCATGCGCACCGCGTGCGTCTCAGCACTCTTTGGTACCCGGCCGATCATTCGTTTGTAATTTTCGTCGAGCTGTTGCCATTGCTTGCCGCGGCCAAGCAATTGTTCGAGCGCACTGAAGGCCTCGACGAAGCGCCAGTCGGCATCGAGCGCAGCGTTAAAACACTGCACCGCCCCTTCGCCATCGCCCAGCTCGTCGCGCTTGATTTCACCCAGCGCAAGCCACACCCGCTTCGCCCTTTGTAGGTCGTCCGCAAGCGCAGGCACCAAGAGCATCTTCTCAAGCATCTGTGCGGCCTTGGCGCCCTGTTTCGTCTCACGATAGAGCACGTAGATCGCATCCATCACGTCGAGCGCATCTTCTCGAATGCGATGCGCCGCAAGGTAGGCGTCAATGGCGATGTACGAGTCACCCAGCTTGTCGCGGGCCAGCGCTCCCAACGCCACACCCGCTTCGTATTTCGCCTCTCCATCGAGAGTCGCCAGGAGCTTTTGCCGATAGTCTACGGCGCGATCGAACTTCGAGGCTTGCTCCATCAACTCGACCATCGAGCGCAGAGAAGGCTCGTGGGTGGGGTCGATTTCGAGGGCCTTCTCAAAGTGATTTTGAGCCCGATCAAGCTGTTTGAGATTTTGGTGGAGCTCGCCCAACGTCCAGTAGATTTCGGCGACCTCGAGATCGGTGAGATCTCCTCGATGATGCACCAAGATTGATTGGTAAATACGTTGCGCTTCTTCAAACCGCTTGGCGTGAACCAGCAGGTTGCCGTAGCCCTCGAGCACCGGCAGATACGTCGCGTCGAGTTGATACGCGCGTTCGTACGCCGTCAGCGCTTTCTCGCGGCGCCCATTCTTTTCAGAGACGTACCCTAAGCGGTACTGCCGACGGCACAGTTCCTTCGCCAATTCGGCGTCGTCCGGTGCATTGAGGTGCTGCTCGGTGAGACGTGCGGTGACGATGTCGAGCATTTCCTCGCACCGTTGCCACTGTTCCATCGAGAGGTAGATGTCAGCCAACGGTTGAGCCGCAGCCAACGACTCGGGTTGCAGGGACAGCGCCTCTTCATAGGCACCGATGGCCTGTTCTTTTCCTTCCCGCTGCTCAAAATACTGACCCACCGCCACAAACGCTTTGCTTCGGGCTGTAGGCTCTTCGGTTTGCTGGGCTTCGTTGAGGAGCGACTTTTCGTAATTTTCGAGGTCGCCTCCCTGCTCGTAGAGGCCTTTGAGCGCACGAATCGCAGGTAAATAGCGTTGATCGACCTGCAGAGCTTCGAGGTAGCAGCGCTTGGCGCTGTCAGCGTCGATCAACATGTCTTCGTTGATCTTCCCCATGCGGTACCAGAGTTCGACGGCCTCGGGGCTTTGGGCCAAGACCTGTGCTTCTCGCTCGAGCATCTCGAGTGCGAAGGGCCAGTTTCCACTGCGCTCGTACAACGTGCCCAACGCATGCATCGCAGGGCGGCAGCGCGGGTCGAGTTCGAGCGCCTGGTGATAGGCCGTCACTGCGCGATCAACGGCCTTGATCTGCTGGTGAAAAATATCGGCCATTTCCACGCACAGTTCAGCTTGTTCCACGGGGTCCGTGAGGAGCTGAATGTGTTTGTCCACCACGCCCACCAACTCGTCCCATCGCCCTTGCGCTTTTCGTAAGCGCTCGAGCATTTTGATGGCTTGCAGATTCTGCGGGTCTATCTGCAACGCCGCTTCGACACAGGAATCAGCGTGTTCGAGATTTTGATAGCGCTCTTCCCAGATGGCCGCAGCGCTGAAGAGAATTTTGACTCGTTCGCGATAGTCCGTCGACAGCTCGACCTGCCGCTCATAGACCGCCAGGAGCTCGGCCGGGCGATCCAGCTTCGAATACAACTGCTCAAGCGACGAGAGGGCTTGCGCGTTGGCAGGGTCAAACTCAAGCGCCTGACGATAGGCCTCGATGGCCGCTTCGTCGTCTTGCAGGTCGCGCTCATAGACCTGAGCAATATCCACCTGCAAACGAGCTTGCTCTTCGGGCGTGGGCGCGATGTCGCGCATGCGCATCAACGTGCTGGCCACCGCTTCGTGGTGACCTTGGCGTCGTTGCAAAGCAACCAACACACTGAGCGTTTCGAGATCGGGTTCGAGTTCAAGCGATCGCAGCAAGGCATTCTGGGCCTCAGCTGGGTTATTCATCTGCTCGTCAAACACCCGAGCAATTTCTCGCAGAATTTCTTTACGCCGCTCGATACTCGGCGCCGTTTCGAGCTTCTGCTCGAGGGAAAGAACGTATTCCTTGTTCTGCCCGCGGCGGGAGAACATCGACGCCAGCCGTTCTAACGCCAGCTCGCTGGTCGGGTCGAAAGCCAGAATATGCCGCAGCGAAGTCTCTGCCGCGACAGCGTCATCAAGCTTCCCGTCTTGAACCTTTGCCAACGTCAGGTAGAGCCGTTCAGCCAATGGCCCCCGAGGCAATTCTTCGGCGATTTCTTCGTACACCGCCGCCAATTCTTCGTAACTCGAAGTCTCTTCCGCCAGGCGCTCAACTTGTTCGCGAAGTTCGTCATTGGCGGGGCTGAGTTGAAGCGCGCGACAGTATTGCAAAAACGCTACATGCTTCGCCCCGAGCTTTTGTTCCTGCACTCGAGCCAAGTCACTGAGCGCTACTACTCTCTCGTCGTCAGTGAGCAGGTTCGGTAAATATCGATCGACGGTTTGGGCATAGTTTCGCCAGTCGTTAATCTGCGAAAAAAGCGCAGTCGCTTGCGCGTACGCCTGCTGATTCGAAGGTTCAATCTCGAGCACCCGTTGCAGTGCTGCACCCGCGGGCTCAAGCTTGTTAGCAGCGCCCTTCCAAACCTCGACGATTTGAAACATCGTTTGCACGGCCGCTTCACGATCTTCCAACTGCAATGACACCTCGGCCTGGAGCTCGAGGGCACGCACTGCATCAGGCCATGCTTTGAGCTTCACGAACACCGCATGAAGCTTTTGAAGTTCGCCCTTTTGATGAGGTTCAACTTCGAGCGCTCGTCGAGCCGCATCGAGGGCTTCATCTCGCCGGGGAGTATCAGCAATAATTTCTGCCAACCGAATGCGTATGGCTTTGACGCCAGTTGGCTCTTCTTGCAGCGGAATGAGCCTGCGCAGCATCACCACCAAATCTTCATGCTTGCCCAGCTCATCAAAGATATCGCGCATGGCTTCCAATGCGCCGCGACTTCGGGCATCGCGTTCGAGAGCTGCTTTAAAAAAGGGCACTGCTTCTTCGGACCGCTTGAGCTGTTTCCACAGCACCCGCCCCAGTCGCTCGTTGAGACGCACCAGTTCACGAGGGTCAACGGTGAATTGCAATTTCCACTGTAGCAATTCGCGCAATTCTTCGGGCTTGTGACCTCGATCTAACAATCGCGTCAACGATTCAAAGGCCTGCTCGCTGCGAGGGTTCTTTTCCAACAACTCGCGGTACAGCTTGACCGAGTGTTCGACGTCATCGAGCCCTTCTTCCGACGTAGCGGCCATTTTGGCCAACAGTCGTTCTTTTTCTGGGCCTTGCACCAAGTGCCGCTGGGCTTCCAACACCCGATACAACTTGTCGCTGGCCTTGGCCTGTTCATAGAGCATTTCGAGCGATCGCAATGACGGCAGATGTTTGGGGTCTGCTTCCAACACTTTTTCAAACGCGCCCGCTGCGCGATCAGGGCTATCTAAGGTTTCCATCGCGATCTGCCCTAAGCGGAAATACAGCGTCACCCGGTCAATCGGTTCAACCGACGAAGCCGCCTGGGCTTCGATGATGTCAGCTTGTTTGTCAGCCACTTTGAGCTCGCCATAAAGGCGATCAAGCGCAGGCAATGCCTTTTTATTGGCCGATTGGGGGTGTGCCGCGCGTGCCTTTTCATAGAACACTACCGCTTGCTCTTTTTCGCCCAGTCGCTCGAAAAGTTGGCCGAGCACGAGGCACACTTCAGCCACGTCGTGCGCTTCAGCAATGCGCGGTAATTCTTCTTGAAGTGCACTGGCCAATTCGTCGAACGACGAAGCTGCAGCACCGGCGGCGTACAAATTGTGTCGCAGCCCTGCGTCGTTGGGGTCTTCTTTGTAAGCACGATAGTAAGCGAGGTACGCCAATTCGGGCTCTGATTGCGCCTGCCTCAAGCCAGCAAGTTCGACCAACAAAGCCTTGCGCTCAGTTTGATCTGGCGACACCCCCACTCGGCTTTCTAAAAGCTGAGCAAGCGCACCGATGTCGCTGGCCTGGCGAAGCGCTCCAGCGAGCACCTCGAAGGCTTCTTGATTCTGAGGCTCGCGTTGAACGAATGCCTGCAAGCGTTCGAGCGCCCCTTCATGCCGAACATTTTGAGCCAACAAGTCGCGATACAGATGAAGCGCACCTTGCTTATCAAGCAACTTCGTCTCTCGAACCAGCCCGAGCTTAAAGAGGAGCTCGGCTTGCTCTTCTGGCGATGCCGCCTGAATGCGACGACCCAAAACGTCAGCCAATTCGGGCCAGCGCTGCTGTGTCTCGCACAGCCGTTCCATTCTGCTCAAAGCCGCTGGGTGATCGCTCTGCAGTTCCAGCAGACGTTTATAAGTGCTGATGGCGGTGTTCGCGTCTTTGAGCTGCTCTTCTTGCAACGTTCCAATTTGAAACAGCAAGGCGACCCTTTTCTCAAGCTGCTCTTCAACGTTGAGTTGA
>JAYUVR010000312.1:0-27124 GCA_043753955.1 Archangium sp.
TCGAGCACAGCCGCAGTGGCTCTGCACAACTCAGTCACGTCGAGAAGCCCCTGCGCCCCAGTCAACGCATTGGCATTACCCGAATTAACCAGCACCGCACGCACGCCCGACGAAGGAAGACGTCGGACGCAGTCTTCAACAGGAGCAGCCTTCGCTTTGTTGATGGTCAGCGCCGCTGCTGCTGCACACGGCGATTCGCTCAGCACCAAGGCCAAGTCTTTTTTAAATGGCTTGATGCCAGCATGAAGGCCGGCAAATAAAAAACCTCGGGCGACGGGCATGTGAAGAAGCGCCTTTTTTTTGTGATGCGTTAGCGAAGGCCGGCAGTTTCTTCCTGCCCCAACATCAAATTCATATTCTGTACTGCTTGACTGGCTGCACCCTTGAGCAAGTTGTCAATGGCGCTAATGGCCACCAGATGTGTGTCATTGACTGCAGTGCCGATGAGACACCAGGGTGTCTTGGCCACATCGGCAATGCGCACCGCGTCGGCGTTGGGCCGCAACTTCATCATCGGCTCAGAGCCATAGGCACTCTGGTAGACCTCGTTGACTTGCTCTTGCTCGACCTTGCTTTTCAATCTCGCCACTGCAGTACACAAAATGCCCCGCTTCATGGGTAACAGATGGGGCGTGAAAACCACTTTGGCACCGAGCGTCTGTTCAATTTCTGGCAAGTGCTGATGCTTGAGCGTTTTGTAAGCGTGAAAGTCAGCATCAACTTCCATGAAGCTAAAATCTTCGCTCGCTCTGCGGCCTGCTCCAGAGACACCAGAAGCGGCGTTGATGACAATGGAATCAGGCTCGACCAGCTCGGCCTTCAACATCGGCGCGATGCCAAGCGCAGCTGCAGTGGGGTAGCACCCTGGGTTTGCCACCAGCGAAGCACCGCGAATCTGCTGACGAAAGAGTTCTGGAAGCCCGTACACGGCTTCTTTCACCAAGGCCGGACTCTGGTGTTCGAAATGGTAAAAGCGTTGATACTGCGTCACATCGCGAAGCCGAAAAGCGCCTGACAAGTCGACGACCCGAGTCCCTAAAGCGCGCAACTGCGGCACTAAGGCGAGCGAGGTTTCGGCTGGAGTCGCCAGAAACACGACCTCACACTCTTTCGCTGAAACCAACGCTTGCTCGTTGCTCACATAAACAAGTTCGCTGGGCAGCCCGAGCATGGCGGTGATGCTCTTGCCGACCCAGCGATCAGACGTGACGAAAGAAAGCTTCACTTCCCCGTGGTTCAACAGAATTCGGGTCAGCTCAATGCCCGAATAACCAGAAGCTCCGATGATGCCGACAGGGCGATGCATAGATGGCGCATGTATATGCACCGTCTATTCACTTCAACCCCCGAAAGTGTCAGAAGAAGGTCGACGGGCTGTCGAAGCCAACGAGCCCGGTAATGGTGCACCGAGCCGAATCTGTTTCGCCCGCGTGAGTGCAATGGATTCGGTCGGAAGATGACCTGCGTTCAGTGGAGGGGAGACTCTCGCTGAAATCTGTCGACATGGCCTCAAAGAGTCGCTCCGCACTGGCGCCCCTCATGGTGACGTCCATCAGGCCGACGGTTTGGCCATTGACCACCGCCGACACTGGGGAAGCGGGGTTACCGGTGTTTCCAGCTCGGGTGTAGCCCCAGAATGCAGCTCCGTCGATGCCGTAGCTGTCGAAGCAGGCAATCGTTCCTTTCATGGTGGCCACGTCAACGGTGAGCACCTCTCTGAGCTCGTTGCAGAACCCAAACGTGCTCCAGCCGGCCAAGCTGGGCTTGCTCTTGTTCAGCTCGGAATCAACGGTCGCTTCTGTTCCATTGAGCGCATTCGAGCGAGCCCGTTCGGCCGCGTTACAGGAAGACAACAAAGCGACAAGAGAGAGTGTGGTGTAGAGCTTCATCAGAGCCTCGTTTTGCTGGTTAAGGAGAAGAGACGACTTGACCCCTTACCGCGCATTCTCCTTCTGAGTTATCGATACATTGTTTCCAACACTGTATATGTTTCAGATACAATGCAAATGCCAGAGGTCGACCAACTTCGATGCTTTGTGGCCGCTGCTGAAGCGCTCAACTTTCGGAAAGCGGCCTCGGTGGTTCATCTCACTCCTGCAGCGCTGGGCAAGCAGGTCAAACACCTCGAGGACAGAGTGGGGCAGGCGCTTTTTGTGCGCAGCACTCGCAAGGTGACGTTGACTCGAGAAGGAGAAACCTTGCTCAGTAAGGCGCACCTCGCGCTCGACGCCCTGACCGCATGCACGCAGTTTGACCTGGAAAACCCACGCCTGACGGGCACCCTCACTTTGGGCTCACGACATGAGCTGGCGATGTCGTGGTTGGTTCCCACTGTTCGCCAACTCGAACGTTCTCACCCCAATTTGGCCATCAACTTTTATGTGGGCTCTGGGGCAGACCTCATCTGGCGTGTGCAATCGGGAGAAATAGACTGCGCGGTGACATCAACTCGAGTGCAATCTACCGCTCTCGATTTTGAACAGCTCCACGATGAAGAATATCGCTTGGTCGCCTCGCCAAAGCTTCTTCGCCAATGTTCGATGTCTCATTTTGTCGACGCACGAAAACATGTGCTCCTCGATGCCAGTCGAGACTTACCGTTATTGCGATATTGGAAGGACAGTGCACCCGCGACAGCGAAGTTGGAATTCAAGAAGACGCTGACTTTGGGAACCATCGACATCATGCGCAACTACGCGCTTGCCGGTTTAGGGGTGGGCGTTCTCCCCTTGTATTTCGTTCGGCTCGACCTGGCGAAGGGCCGATTATGTGAGGTATTTCCTTCTATCAAGCCGCAACGAGACGCTTTCCGTTTGGTATTTCGGCGAATGGACCATAAACGAGGGCTGTACGCGGAATTGGCTCGCACTTTGCGCAGCAGCCCTTTGCGTTAGTTGAATTGTTTTTACCCGCAGCCGAAAAGGACATTCCCATGAGCACTGACTCAAACATTTGTGTGCAGGTCAAACGTCACTTCGACGCACCCGCAGAACACGTGTTCGACGCTTGGCTCAACCCCTCAATGATTGGGGTGTGGATGTTCGGCCCGGCGGTGCGCGAAGAAAAAGTGCTCCATGTTTCTGTCGATGCACAAATCGGAGGCTCATTTTCATTTCTGGTGCAACGCGACGGGGAAACCATCGACCACAGTGGCAAATATATGGAAATCGATCGCCCCCGACGATTGGTATTCACTTGGGGCATTCGCGGTGAATCTGAACAGACCAGCAAAGTGATGGTTGAGCTCTCTTCAGCTGAAAGCGGGTGCGAGTTGAGTCTTACCCATGAACTGCACCCAGACTGGGCCGAATATGCAGAACGCACTCAAGCTGCATGGGCAAAAATGGTCGACTCTTTGGCTTCAGCGCTGAGCCTGGCCACTGTGGAACAGACGGTTGGCACACACGCCAACCTTCCGGTTATCGCGTACTGAATACGACCTTCGCACAGGCGACGTTTCTCCCTATGGCGAAATAGAAAATCGAATGCGCTGCCCTCGCAGTGTATCAATGACGAGTTCCCGTTCATCGGGCGAAAACCACGCGTTGACGCCGACATCCATCACCAGGGTGACTCGCCCGATTTCTTTTCCGCTTTGAGAATCAAGAAGTCGGAGCTGTCCCTCGCGATTCATGACCACCAATCGCTTTCCCGAAGGCGAAAAGAGCAATACTTCTGTTTCGCCCGCCAGGCCTGCCGTCTGCGTCAACGGAGTTCCGTCGATATCGTTGACATGGACGACGCCCGTTATCTCGCCCACGTATGCAATTCGCTTTTCGTCGCGAGAAAGAGCGATATGCCGCGTTGGTTCAGACAACGGAATGTCTCGCGTCTTTTCAATCTCATCGAGATTCCAAATAGAAAGCGTGTATTGCTTATTGAGGTAATCCAAAGCCACCACAAACTTGCCGCCACGACTCACCTGGGATGTGAATTGAAGTGGCGAAGCAAATTCCCCATGATGCTCACGAACGTCCCACACTTCGCCACCGGCCGGCCTACCGAGACCAATGCGCGGCGATGATTTTCCCGTAGACATCACGCCAGTGGCAAGGTGCATCACCGTGATTTCACCCGCCTCACCTTGAAACCAAAGTTCGTTTCGACGCACCGCAAAGGTCACTCGGCCGCCTTCGGAGAATTTTAAGGCGAAGCGTTCAACTCCATCTTGGGTGTTCCACACCCGAATGACGTTCGCTTGCTCCATCACTGCGAACGAACCATCGCTGGAAAGGGCGACGTGTTCAAAATTGGGCTGAGCCACAAGTCTGATGCAACCTCTTTCGTTTTCCAGCTGCAGCGCTCCATTTTCGCCCTGTGAAATAACGATACGACCCTCGTCGCTCCGAGCCAAGACTCGACTGAGTCGCACCACTCGAGGGTTTTGTTGCCCAGTCTTGACGTCGTAAATTGCAAGCCCATTTGAGTTGTTTGCCAAAGCCCACAGCGAATCTGCAGACAACGCGAGGGTGGCATTACCAAAGTGAAGCGATTGGCCACTCTCAGCTCGGAGCACCGTATCGACGACTCGTCCTGGTCCACCGATGAGAAAGTGTCCATCTCGAGTGAAATGCCAATCGCCCGTACCTTGTTTGTCATTTCGAAAGAGACGGCGCTTCGTCGAAACATCCCACACAGCGACATAGGCCGGCGGAACTTCACGGGGCGCTGATGATTGGCTTGAACGCACAACCACGGCTCCGGTCCATTCAACCAACCGGGTGCCATCGTGATTCAGGTCGAAAAGTCTAAAACGCTCACCGCTTGCAATTTCTGCGACCTGTTCACCTGTTTCAACTGCAAACACTTTGAGGGTGGTATCGAGAAGAGCGACGCGATTGCCATCACCGGAAACAGCCAAGGCATGCTCATCGTTGACTTCAGGAAAGCTGCGGATCAAATCTCCCGACCACAGGTTGCGTAACTCGTAGTGGAAGCCCTTTGGGCCCTTCACCAACACCACGCCACGTTGCTCATCAGCCAACGGAGCTGCTACTGAGCCCTCAACGCGGTACTCACTTTTTTCGTGAGTACGAAGGTCTAATTTTCCCCAGGTAGAAAACAAAGACAAACCATCGGCGCCGAAGCGCAGCTTCGAACCGGGGAATTGAACGTCGACATACTTTTCGGGCTCTTCCACCGACACCCACCGAACCCATGTCTTCCCTTCTCGATTTCCTCCCAGAGCCACCGCAGCACCATCTTCCCGAATCGCGAGCTGCGTGGCCTCACCCGGAAAAGGAATCACGGCAATGACGTGGCCGGAATTGCGCTGCCACAACACGGCGCCTTGCTTCTGCAAGGTCAGCACACGCGCGCCCGAAAAAGTTGCGGCAAACACGCCTCGCACCGAGAAACGATCATCACCCTCGACACTGACGAGCTTCAGGCCCCCCTCTACACTCGGAGACGGAAAACCTGCAGCGTCTTGAGCCCCCTGAGGTGCCCCTTCACAAGAAACCGCGGCCGTTTTCTGAAGGGAAACGTGCTGCACGTCCAGCGGGCGAGGCCCTGGCTGTCGATGCGGCCTCATCAACGCGCACCCAGACAACATCAAAACACCTATCACCGCGACCCAACGCTGAGAGTTGTTCATTCAAAGAAAACTACTCCTCCACATGATGAAGGAATTGGTTTTCTTTCATGACGGCTGGCGACGCTCACTTTCGCGGGGCTATCGAAACATTGAAATCTCCCCATGAGAAACGCTACGCCCGGCGCAGCGCTGTCACTGGCTTCAACGCTTCACGGGCCCGAGTCTTCTGACTTTCGGAAGGCGATGACACTGCCGCTTCAGGTCGTCGGAAGACGTAGAAATCGAGAAACCTTTAAGATGAAATTGCCCTAATTCACGGTACATCGCCACTTCAATGTCTGGGCAATGCAAGAGCCCAGCACGCTCGAACAAGTCTCTCCAGATGTGTTGCCTTTGACTCGCGATAACAGGAGGAACCTCCGTCTCTTCTCATGAATGCAGAGACGGAGATTCCACTACCAAAGAGAGACGAAGGTGGGTGGAGAACCGCTGGGTCCTAAATTGAGCAATAAGAAAAATAATGGCAATTTGTTAGTTCAAAGCAGGGCTTGTACCTGCACCCATTCCAAGCCGCGTATTGATAGCCACTCCGGTCTTCCAATTCAGGCGAAAAAGCTCACCCCCGTTTGATTGAAATAAGATTTTGCTTTCAATCGTTCCTGAAATCACGGGGCTCGTACCCGGAGCCATCCCCAATGACCAATGCTTGGTTGTGAGGCTTCGATTGGCAACGATAGTCCACAAGTCATTCGTAACTGCAGCATTGAAGGCAATACTCCAAAAATTATTCGTCCCAGTACTTGTAACACTGGGATTCGTGCCAGGCGCTATACCCAGCCCCCAATCGTGAACTTGCTGATCTACCGTCCAAAGAGTTCCAGTACTGCCTTTGAATGCAATAAAGTATTGCGAATTTTCCGAATTTCCCGGTATGAGCGAGGCAACACTCGGGCTAGATTTATCAGCCATTTTGAGTCCGAGATTGTTAAGTTGACCTTGGTTTCTGTTATTCTTGTCGAGCAAATGAAGCAAGCCATTGTTCGCTTGAAACGCAACGTAACTTCCAAACGTGCGCCCACTTGACGAAACAATGCTGGGGCTTGTCTCCGGCGCCATTCCAAAATTCCAATTTGTTAAGACTTGAGTTTTAGCATCATATGTATACAGCTTATTATCTACACCCTGCGCCGCCACGATGCAGTCACTTCCATTGTTTTCCGCGGAAACACTGGGGCTTGTTCTGGGTGCCATAGGCCCGACAATTTTACTGATTCCGTTATATACAACATAGAGTTTTCCGGTGTTGGCCTGAAATGCATAACAGTTGTTATTTAACACGGCCGGATTCGTACCTTTAGCCATGCCATATTTTTTATCCACACCATTAACCCACAGATTCCCTGTATTCGCCTGGAAGGCTTCGAAGGTCCCCAGAAGTGCCTCGGTGTTCTTGTCGATTGAGGCGGCAACTTCTCCGTCTACACCGACTTCATCAGAGAGACTCGCCTGAGGCCCACATGCTGCGAGAACGAATGGCAAACAAACAAACCCTAAAAGACCACTAAGCTTTTTCACGAATTCTCCTTGCGAGGAAGCAGCCTCTGGAAGCACTTAATATGCCGCGCGTTTTGACAAGCAGACTTCCAGTTGGCGCCCCTTTGAATGTACACGCTCTTTACGAAGCGACATGCATGCTCCAAGTGAATTTCACTTCTGCAAAAGGAAATTCATTTTTGCAATCAGCGCACTCGCGGGAATGCGCCCGGAGAGGCGCCTCCCTTGATCACTTTTGAGTTTCATTTTTTGAGAGAATGAACTCGTACTTCTACCAATTACCCTGTCCACTGAATTGAAAAGAGAAGGTGTAGAAACGCTACGCCCGCCGCAGCGCCGTCACTGGCTTCAACACTTCACGAGCCCGAGCCTTCTGACTTTCGGAAGGCGCTGACACTGCTGTTTCAGGCCGCCGGAACACATAGAAATCGAGAAACCCCTCAAGATGAAATTGCTCAAGTTCACGGTACATCGCCACTTCAATGTCTGGGCAATGCAAGAGCCCCGCACGCTTGAACAAATCTCTCCACCAACGAAATGAAGCGATGGTGAGATGCCCTTCAAGAGGCTCACCCCGAGAATCCCGCGCCAAATCTTCAGCTGCAATTGGGCCATCGAAATCTTCGCCCAAGGCTTCGAGACTCGGCTGGCGCTCAGTTTTCACCTTGCCTGAAAACCACCCCGAAGGCAGCGGAGGACGAGGGCCAAATGAAGGAATGGTCGCAATGACATACCCACCACTGACTCGAGCCAATTCACCAATGGAAATCACAGCCATTTCAGGCGGCAAATGTTCAAGCGTTTCAAAACAAGTCACCACCTCAAACGATTTGTCTTCATAAGGGAGTCTCTTTGAAAGGTCAGCCCAACGCAGACACCCTCGCGCGCCTCGAGCCGCGGTATTGATGGCATATTCACTGAAGTCACACCCTCGAGCATCACAGCCCAAATCTCGCAGCGCCTCGACGATGAAGCCTCGTGCACAACCCACATCAAGCACTCGAGACAACGCGAGGTGGTGCGCAAGAACCCAAGCCAGCGCATCAGCATTCGACGATGCACGGGTGTAGCTCGCGTACCCGCTCCGCTTGCCATCTTCCGGGTTGCCTGCCCCAGAAAAATACGCTGCACCGTAAAAGTCAGCTGAACCCGTCTGCGGAGCCAATGCTCTATCAATGAAGGTCGCGGCTCTATCGAACGCGTTGAACACCTGCTGCTGACGAGTCGCCGTTCTCGCTGCCACTTCCACCGCCTGAACCAGTCGGCCGGCTGCTCGCTTGAGTTGATGACGCATACGACGCGACTATCAGTTCCCCCTTGAGATATCGAAAACCCTTTGAAGGAAGAGTAACACCCCGAAAACGATGGAAACGACGCAGAGCCCACCCCTTCTTCTCAAGCCCTTGCTGCGCGGAGTCACGCATCAAGTTTCATTCTTCGTCGCCGCAGCCGCGGGTGTGTGGCTGCTCAGCCAGACCAATGGAACCTTATTTGGGGCGTGCCTGGTGTACCTCTTGTCGCTGTGTGGCCAATTTGCAGTCAGCGCGCTCTACCATCGACCGACGTGGGGTCCTGTCGCGCGGCAGTGGTGGCGACGACTCGACCACGCCTTCATCATGGTGCTCATCGCAGGCACTGGAACGCCGCTGTCGTTGACGCTCCCTGAAGCTTCAGGCCGCACCTTCTTACTGTTTCTCTGGGGAGGCGCAGCGCTCGGTGTCCTTCGAGCCCTGGTGTGGATTACGGCCCCAAAGCCCGTCGCCGCCATTTTGGCCTTAGCGTTGGCTTGGTTTACTTTCCCCTTCTTGCCAGCCTTAAAGACAGCATTGGGGCCGACCAGCGTGGCGTTGTTTCTCTTAGGAGGCGTTGTCTATTCAGTCGGAGCCCTCGCTTACGCCCTCAAGCGCCCGAACCCGTGGCCTGCAGTCTTTGGCTATCACGAGGTTTTTCACGCTTTTGTGGTCTTCGGGGCCGCCATTCATTTTTCGGTCGTCACTCGGGTGGTGTTGAGATTGACCGACTAGAAAAAGTATCAGCCATACACTGGCCCAGGCACGAACTTGGGTTTAGGGTGCCTTCGGGGGAAACCGCGATGAAAACAAATACACCGACCACCTACGTTCCTTTGCCGCCCAGTCGTGTCACTACCACCAGTGGTTATTCACCCATGTTTCCTATCAAAGGGTTGATAAGCACACTGCATTTCTTGGTGCACCCAGAAATGCCTGAAGTGCAAGCCGAAGCCGAAAAACGCGGGTGGAACACTCAAGGGTTTACCAACGTGAGCATCGACTGGCTCCATCTGCATTGGTCTGCAGATGGGTGGAAAACGTGTCACGTCGTTTCCAGTACCGACGTGCCCTGCCCTGTCGTCAATGGCACCTTCCATCTCGCGGGTTGTGCGCCTGATACCGAGGTCGAATTCGCCATTCACGTCGGCATCGGTTGCCACGCCACCCAAGACACCGCCGGTTGTCGCGACACCAGCGACCTATGGCTGAACAACGAGAATCAAAACTTCAGACAAGCCACTCGCTGAATCATCAAGGCGCTTGCCGATTGAGCTCCTTCATGACTTTGCGCACATAGAATTCCGTTTCCCCATTTTGGGGTATTCGGCCATTCACCGCGCCCGGGCCCGCGTTGTAAGCGGCGACGGCGAGGTCGACTCGGCCGGTGCGGCGGAACTGTTGCGCGAGATAGCGAGCGCCCGCATCGATTGATTCAACGGGATTGAAAGGGTCGCTCACTTGCAACATGGCAACTGTGCCGGGCATCAATTGAGCTGCGCCCATCGCTCCGGCTGCAGAAATGCGGTGCGCTTTGGTGTGCGATTCAACTTCGACTACCGCGCGCATCAACCCTCGAGGGAGGCCGTGTTTTTTTTCAGCCACATCGGCCAGCAACCCGAGGTCACCGTGGCCATAAAAAAGGCAGGTGGGGCGATGCTTGGCGTAACTGACCAAGGCACTCCACTTCTCTTTCAGAAAATAGGGCGAGAGCGGAAAAACGAGAGAACTGCCGAAAAAAGCCACGGCACTGTTGAGGGTGAACAACGGCAAGCACAGCGCTATCACCAGCTTTTGCCAGGCAGGAAGCTTCTTCAACCGCCGGTACACCCATTTCAGCAAAGCGTTAACTCCACGCTTCACGCTGCCACTTTTCCTGCGCATCACGAAGTTTCCACTGCCTACAGGTGAGAGGCGGTCATACCATTACTCCTGTGCAACCCATCTTGGGTATCGACTTCGGCACCACCAATACCTCTGCTGCGTGGTTCGACGCGGCAGGAAAAATACGAGTCGCCCCGGTGACAGAGACCTCGGCGGTGATGCCATCGGTGGTGTGGTTCCCTTCAGCAGATTTGAACAAATGCCTGGTGGGGCATGCAGCGAAGACCCAGCTCATCGATGACCAAAAGCACACCGTATTCGGAGCCAAGCGATTCTTAGGCCGGCGTTTCCATTCAGAATACGTGTCGAAACATCGAGCCCGCTTTGCGTTTGACTTGGTGGAAGGCGCCGATGGCTACACCTCGGTGTTGATTTACGGCCAAATCATTCCTTTGGTTGAAGTGGCCAGTGTGGTGGTGCGGGACATCGTTGCTCGGGCGAGTCGGGCAGCGGGGCACGGTTTTTCTGAATGCGTCATGACGGTGCCCGCCCATGCTTCTGTGCGACAGCGAGAGGCGGTGCGAAAAGCCGCAGAACTCGCAGGACTCACAGTGGCCGCGATGGTGAATGAGCCGACAGCCGCTGCCCTTTTCTACGCCAATCTGCGCAGCCCCAAACAGACGGTGCTCATCTTTGACATCGGTGGTGGCACCTTCGACGCGACCGTGATGCAGGTCGACAACCGCGTGGTCAAAGTACTTGCCACGGGTGGTGATGCATTTCTTGGCGGGGCGAATTTTGATGAGTTGCTCGCAGAACGATTTGCGCAAGAGCTTGAAGACAACCAAGGTGTTGAGGTTCGCGACAATCGGGCCGTGATGCAGCGACTGGCCCTCGCGGCCGAATTTGCGAAGATTCAACTCTCTCGGTTGGACGTTCTCGATGTGCGGGTGCCGGTGGTCGCCCAAAACCCAACTGGCGGGTTCGTCGACTTCTCTCAACGACTCACACGCGAGGCGATGGAACACATCGTCAGCCCATTGGTGGCTCGTTGTGTCGGCGCTTGTGATGATGTGTTGCAACGCGCTGGCCTCAAGTCGAAAGACATCGACGAATTGGTACTCGTCGGTGGGCAAACGCGCATGCCGCTGATTCGAAAACAACTCGCTCATTTCCCCCAGCTCTCGAATGAAAAAGACCTCAACCCAGAATTGGGTGTCGCTGTGGGGGCAGCGATTTTAGGTCGCAATCTGCGTCAAACTCAAAACCCGGGTTTGCAAGATGTGGTGGCGATGCCCATCAGTGCACTGCTTGTCGGCGGCCGGAGCGTCGAAATCATTGCCCCCAATACGCCGGTGCCATGCACCAAATCAATCATGCTTGAAGGGCTCCCTCCGTGGAGCGCCCCGGTGCCTTTGCTCTTGTACGAATCGCTCGATCAAACCTCGGTCGACCGCGAGGTGATTGGCACGGTTCACATTTCTGAAGAATGGCGCAGCCGAAAAGACATCGTTCCGAGTCTCGAACTTTCAGTCGGGCAAGACTTTGCGGTTTCGGCTCGTTTGGTGGCGCCGGGGGGCATGCAGACCCAGCTGCAAATCGTCGATCAACGGCGGTGAGCTTCTCGACTTGATTTTCAAATCACTGATTGAATTGACTTCAGAGTGCCGCTTCACCGAAGTAAGGCATTCACTTGGGAATCTGCAGACGGGGAGGATGAATGTTCACACCAATGGGTCCTTGGGTATTGGCTCTGGCGATGCTGTTGACGGGTTGTAAGATCACTCAATCCGCTAAGACGATTCAAGCGAAGCCAGACATTCAAACCAATGGAAAAAATCGAGCCATTCGGGTGACCATCGACCCATCGGTTAATGACTATTACCCGTTGTATCGAACCTTTCTGAATGTATCGGAATGGCGAAGAATCCTTGGGAATGCTTTAGCATATGCATTACGTGATTCATTTGTGCTGGTGAATGAATCGGGGCCGCAAGTACTTGAATTGCGAATAGGAAAGGCAATCCCTCGAGCCGTGCAGCGCGGAAACACGATATTCGCTCAAATTGACTTTGCCGTTCGACTGGAACTCCCGTCGGGGGACGTTCTTGCTCGAACGGCGACTGTGATTGAAGGCCCAATCTCGGTCGCAGAAGATGCATCTAGCTTAGATCCGATGGTTACAAGCGCAGTCGAAGCCTTTGTAAGAGCAGTTGCACAGAATTCATTTGACTTAATCCCAACTGATTTTCCAGCAAACGAAACACTTACTCGCGTTGCTCAATGGGTTGATTTTCAACCAGAGAAACCGAAGGTCTCACTGCCTCCAGAGCCAAAGCCTGTCCGGTCGGCAAAGGCTCACAAATGCATCGCGGCTGAGTTACCTGAGTGGGAAACGGCCTCTGCCGAAGAAAAAGGCCTTCTCCTTCAAGAGTGTCGCTGAATACAGGTCGGTTTAGTGTCAGCAATCTGATCACTGGTCGAACGCGGTCCTTTCATCTCCAAGAACCTTGGCGATGTTTCGGTATGCCCTCGGAGTCAATCAGGTTCTACCGTCTGAATGACCTCGGTGGTGCCCGCCTCAAGGGGCACGAGCATACCAATGAGCCTGGCCCCAGAATCACTTGATTGCCAGGCGATGCTCAAACAACGGCGGCCTGGTGGCACGCGTACTTCGATCGCCGCTGCTTTTTTGAAAGGTGTAACCCGCATCCACGCTTTGCCTTCTCTCCGAGGCCTCCCACCCGCGCAGCGAGTTGGACTTGGGAATTTACGCCTTACCCTTCTTGCCCAAGGCCCAAGCGGTGAAGGCATTCGAAACAAGCTTGAACAACCTTCGCGCGAGACAATCATTTCTCGAGGAACGACTGGAATGGTGTCGAGAACGAAATCTAAAGATACCGGCTCTGGCATTCGAGCGACCGCTGCTCGCCCTCGGTGCAGAAATCAAATGGCTCGAGCACGTCGCCGCCGAATATGCGCGCGACGGTGCTAGTAAAGAAGAATGGTCTCAGTACATTTACCGTGAACCGCCGCGACCACGAGTCAAGGCGCGCCGGAAATTGACCGCCCGCTAAACGCGATTTGTTGGTCAGAAAGACCGCAAAGGTATGGGACTCACGTGCTGCTTCACAACCTGATTCCTATTTACTGTATATCTAATTAGTATACAGTAAATCATCAAGGGCGCGGCAGGGGTCGGGAGGCGAGTCGAGTCGATGATTTATTCGGTCGATATTTCAGATTTGGCGTTCAAGCAGCTCCGCAGAGCTCCAAAACATATTGTAGCGAAACTGACGGCATGGATTGAAGCTGTTGAACGAAATGGTTTGGAAGAAGTGCGAAAGCTACCTGGGTTCAATGACCACCCTCTCAAAGGGCAACTTAAGGACAAACGAGCCATTCGACTCAGTCGTCAATGGCGGGCTGTCTATGTCTTACGCGCCACCGCGATAGTGGAATTCATCTTGATTGAAGAGGTACACCCGCATGACTACTAAGAACGTCAAATCAAAGTCGGTGCGACGACTTGAACACATACTCGGCGAACCCCTCACCCTCGCCTTACTCCTGCGTTCCATTCGCGAGGGCGAAGAATGGTCCCTCGCAGACATGGGAAAAAAAATCGGCGTCACTCGGGGTCACGTTGCTGCCGTAGAGAATGGCAAATCGGTTTCACCAGAAGCAGCTGCTCGGTACGCAAAAAAATTGGGCTATTCCGCTGAACAGTTTGTCCGCCTCGCAATGCAAGATCAGCTTTCGCGAGCTGGGCTTCGCTACCACATCTCTCTCAAACCCATTGCCGCGTAACTAACGGCGTTCGCGCTCAGGGCGCGTCAGGCCCATCAGCGGCGAGAGCGCGACCGATTCAACCGCCTCACAAAACGCCTGAGTCGCTGCTTCAACATCGGCCAATTCGCCGGCGAGGTATGCGCCTCCAAAGTTCGTCTCGGTCGGAGGCCCAAAAAACTTCTGCAAACTTACCTGAGACACCTTCAGTGCTGCATCAAGGCCAACCATAGATTCCATCGGAGGCGCGATGAGATACGCCAACGGCGAACCCACTTTGACATGAGCCAACGGCGCTAAATACCGGCCTGTCTCTGCAATGACGTGAGGGAAAAACGTGAGGCCTTGCAGCCCCTCAAAAGTGACAAAATGTATGGTTTTATTCAGCGCTTCTCGCAACGCCCACAAGGCTTCCCCAATCTCAGCGGGGTTGGGGCCAGCCAAGATGCCCAGACATTCACCAGAAAAGGGGCCCGATGCATGCGTGCTGCCAGCGTAAAATGACTTCGCATACACCACGTCGACTTCGGCAAACTTGGTGGCATGGTCGAGTGCTGCGTACAACGAATCATCTTGGTCGCAAGTCACCAACCCCGCAGACACGTGACGAATGGGGTCTAAGCCAAAGGCGGCGGCGAGAGCAGGTTCAACTCTCTCGATTTGCCGCACCGAGAGCAGCTTGGGCCGTTGAGGAATGAGCGCGCGCATGAAGTTAGTAGTTCACCATATGAACGCGGGTGGCTGGGCTACCTCCAGTCAGCCTCACGCCTCCGCCGCCGGCGGCAAAAGACTGCTTCATCAGTTCGGCACATTTGAGCGCTGCTCTTTCTGGCGGAAAACCCACGGCACGCACGTTTGAAATGCAGTCTTTTTCTGCATTGTCTTGACCCAACTTAGGGCCGTACG
Source organism: Archangium sp. (assembly GCA_043753955.1). Classification (GTDB taxonomy): domain Bacteria; phylum Myxococcota; class Myxococcia; order Myxococcales; family Myxococcaceae; genus Archangium_A. The sequence goes on from JAYUVR010000312.1 coordinate 14,899, forward strand.
CGGTGTAGATAGACAACGAATCACCCGTGCCGAGACCGGGCCGCTCACCCACCACAATCAACGTGCTCTTCGCTTGAGCGAGCACACCAATTTCATCTTGCACTCCAATACGTGCAAATTTGACAAAGATGGTTTTGCCCACCTGAAAACCCTTTGCCGTCAATGCCTGGTGAAGCGCCGTCATCAGACTGGGCCCATTGACCTGCAACGCCAACGCAGACAAACCGTCACCCGCGATGAGTTGCACATCGACGCCTTTGACCGCCTCGGCCGCACACTTCGCCCGGCTGGCGTCATCGAGTCTTCGGCCTTGCTCTGGGTGGAGCAAAAAGTCAGCATGGTCTTTGGCGCGAGTGTGCAGCGCAAGCCAACCCTGCTGCTGAACCCAAGCTTCGTCGACTTCAGATTCAACGGCGTCGAGAGCGATGGCGTGATCAGCCCTCAACCCCAAATACGAACGCGTCAGATACCGGGTGCCGGTACGCCCCGTGACAATGCGCGCCGGCGTGGTGGTCACCAAATGGGCCAACACCGCTTCGTTACGCGCTTTGGCCAACGGTCGATGCGCAGGCCCTCGACCCCAGGCAGGAACTTCTGGCGCCTCCAAAACCTCAGGAGCCGAAGGCTCACGCAGCACCTCTTCGACGACGGACTTCACCAACGCTCGGAGCTCGGCATCAGTCACGGGTGGACGTTCTGCTCGGCCCCACCTCTTCGGTCAAGCTTCAGCTTTTTTTTAGAGCCCAACCACCGACTGCATCAAATGCAGCCCCATCACACCCGAGTACAAAACGAAAAGCGGAGTGACGTAGCGACTTGCATTCGCACCAGCCCGACGCCAGAGAATGAAACAACCACCGCTCACCAGCACGACCTTCGACAGGACAAACCACTCGGGACCCTTTTCAAGCGCATAGGCCATCATCGGGTTCGCCTCAGTGGCAATGCCCGCAGAAATCCACTTCATGGTGAAATACGCGTCAAGGAGGTTAAAGCCAGCCATCAGCGCGATGAAGAGGCGCTGCACGTCGATTACGGGGATGATGAAACGGGGGCTGAAGTAACCAAGCGTGGGGACCATGCGCACCAGGTGAGCAAGAACAAAACCATCGCTCAGCCGAGTCCCAAAGAGCGAGAAAGAGGGTCTTCAACTCAGAATGACCCAGTGCCTTCATTTCAAAGCTGAAAGACGAGCATGTCGCATTGGAGCGCCATTGCTCCACTCTCTTGTAAAACAGTCTCTCCCCTATTTCCTTGAGCGTCTTCGCTGTGTTAGCGCGCCCCGCTGGAGGCAATTGATGAACCGTTCGCCGCTGGTGTTTGCGCTGCTGTGGTGTGCATTGTCCACTGCTTGTCAGCAACCTGTTGCCGTTCAAGACGAAGCTCAAACGAGCTCACCCAAACAGCTTTCGGGGGAAAGAAACGGCTCTGTCGCTCACCTGCGCGGCTGGCATTGGCAAGACATCATGAGAAACATGTCTGCCCTGCGCGACATGGGTTTTACCGCACTCTTGATTTCACCGCACACCGCCACCTGCGGAGGAGACTTCAGCGACGGCTATGACCCTTCAGAGTTGGAAAGTTTCACCAGTCGCTTTGGCACTGAAAACGACCTCTGGTGGTTGGTTAATACGGCGCACCAATTCGGCTTTCAAATCTACGCAGACATGGTGATGAATCACATGTGTGCGGGAAAGTACGAATACACCCGTTTTGGTTGGAACGATTTCCACCACTACGGAAGCGTTCAAGATTGGAACGATGGGTGGTGGCGAGAAAATGGTGACCTCTTTGGTTTAGCCGACCTCGCTCACGAATCGAGCTACGTCAGAAGCGAGCTGTGGAACTTTCTCGTCAAAACAAACAACTTTGGCTTTGACGGCTACCGCTTCGACGCCGCAAAACACGTGCCTCAGTGGTATTGGAAAGACCACGTAGTGGGTCCCGTCAATTCATGGGGGAAACTGTCAATCGGCGAAGTGTACGACGCCGACTTTTCGATGCTTCAAAGCTACGTCGATATCGGGATGATGGTCACCGATTACAATCTCTACGACGCCACGTCTTCGGCCTTTCGTTTCGGCGGAAACCTCTCGTCACTCGATGGCGCTGGGTACGCGGCACGCAATGGTTCACGGGCTATTACTTTCATTGAGAATCACGATGTCGGGCCACCTCCGAACCGAAGATTGGCTCAAGCTTTTTTAGCGGCCTACGTGGGGTACCCCATTTTTTATGGCGTCAACCTCGGTGACGGCGAGTTGAAAAATCTGGTGTGGGTGCACAGCTATTTGGCCAAGGGCGCGTACATTTCGCGAGACAGTGAAGCATCAGTGTTGATTTTCGAACGCGATGGCCATCTGCTCACCGGCATCAACCAAACAGGTGAATGGCAAACCCGTTGGGTCAGCACCAATTTCTGGAGTGGAACACAACTGCATGACTACAGCGGCCACACTCAAGATGTGTGGGTGCAAGGCGATGGGCGGGTGCAAGTCTCAATACCACCCATGGATTATGTGATGCTGGCGCCCTCTACGTTTTGACCCATGCGATGCCATTTTTCATGTAAAAATGGCATTTCGTGTTTTCCGAGACACATTGCGCTCCCAACTAAAAGGAGAGCTTCTTTCTGAAGTCCCTAGCATTCCCAGCGTTTGGCGAATCTTAAATTAGCGAAAATTCTGTTCAAACACCGAGGCATCGCCCGCGCGTTCCGTCAGTTTTCCATTTCGCCAGAGCCCCATCTTTTCGAGCCAGCTCTCAAATTCTGGAGCCGGCCGATGCCCGAAAATTTCGCGAAGCGCGGCGTTGTTATGAAACGAAGTGGTTTGGTAGTTGAGCATCACGTCGTCGCCCATGGGGATGCCCATCAAGTAATTGACCCCCGCGAGCGTGAGTAACATCTCGAGATTCTCTTGGTCGTTTTGGTCGGCGATGGCGTGATTGGTGTAACACGCGTCGCAGCCCATCGAGATTCCGGTGAGCTTGCCCATGAAGTGGTCTTCGAGCCCGGCTCTCGTAATTTCTTTGGCATCGCGCAGGTATTCAGGCCCGATAAAACCAACCACCGAATTCACTAAAAAAGGTTGATAGCGGCGGGCCAAACCGTAGGCCCGTGCTTCCATGGTGACTTGGTCAGTGTCGTGATGTGCATTGGCTGAAAGCGCCGTGCCTTGACCCGTTTCGAAATACATCACATTCGGCCCTTGCGCTGTGCCCTCGCGACGCGCCAAATCATACGCCTCATCAAGCACGCTCACCGAAATGCCGAAATTTTGATTCGCTTTCTGGCTGCCTGCGATGGACTGAAACATCAAATCGAGCGGTGCACCCCGACGTATGGCCGCCATCTGAGTGGTGATGTGTGAAAGCACACAATTCTGCGTCGGCACTCGATAGCGCCGCATCAACTCTTTCACCGCCGTGAGAATGTCGACGGTGCCTTGAATGTCACCCGTTGAAGGGTTCACGCCAATGACAGCATCGCCATTGCCGAAACTGAGCCCATCTTTGACCGCGGCCAGCACGCCTTCCACTTCATCAGTGGGGTGATTGGGCTGGAGTCGACTGGAAATACGCCCTGCCAAACCCAGGGTGTTGTTACAGCGCACCACGACGCGCCTCTTTCGCCCGGCAATGACCAGGTCCATATTCGACATCAACTTGGCCACCGCGGCCACCATCTCCGGCGTCAGGCCCTGAGAAATTTGAGCGATGTCTTCGCCTGAGGTGCGGTCATCGAGTAGCCATTCTCTCAAGTGAGAAACGGTCCACCCTTTGATGCGCGAGTACTTAAGCGCGTCGAGCTCGTCGATGCTGACTCGGGTCACCTCGTCAATTTCATAGGGGACTGAAGGCGCATTGTAGAGCTGCTCGAGCGTCACTTCAGCCAGCACTTGTTTCGCGCCGGCCATCTCGCGCATGGAGCGGGCGGCTAAGCCAGCCTGGCGGTCACCCGAACGAATTTCGTTGGCTCGCGCCAACACGTCTTTGAGCGTGGCGAAAGTGAAGTGTTCGCCATGAATTCGAGTTGTAAAGGCCACGGGGGTTGAGGTTCTGCTCGAGCACCCCTGGCACGTCAACAACAGTAGAATTTTTCTAGGGGGCCTCATCTCACCCTTTGGGCTGAGTTCCCCGAGCTGCACTGAAAGCGTTCCCCGAACATCGACTATGGGTACTTCATTCGGGCTTGGTGTCGGTGGCGCGGCGCTCGGTTGAGGGGCGGAAAGGTGTCCAGCGGAAGAAGCACGAACTCATTTTTTAAAATTTTGATTTTGACGATTGCAATCAAACCACAACAAGTCTTTTTGATAGCCCTTCATTGGCTTTAACAATAAAGCGGACTTGCATCTCTTTAAGAATAAGTTGTTCATTTATCCATATGAAGCCATGCAAGGAAACAATTATGAAATGCATTTCTATTAAAACAGCCATCGTTTGTATTGCATTATTTGGAAGTTCGGCATTCGCGGGTTCGACTGTAGGAGTAGTTGGTGTGATCTCTGCGCAGCCGAGTGGCGGCTTCATAGTTCAGATTCTCAACCCATCCGGGGTAGCGCAAACTCTATGTACTGACTCTCTAGTCGTCGCTTCAGGGCGAGTTTGGGGCGACATTTTCCCGGGAGACGGCAGCACTACGACCGAGGGCGTTAGAAATTGGCTGTCGATTCTTACTGCCGCAAAGCTTTCAGGCAAGCAGGTACGAGTAGTTACAGCCGCCCCAAAGACCGCTCGCGATCGCTGTGTTGTCGGTACGGTTGACCTTCTTTGACTTTGTCCACAAATTAGAGAGAAAGAATGAGTTAACTCAAGGAAACGTAGCGGTTCTCTCAATAGAGCGGTCTTGACCACTTTTGTCTAATAGGAAAAAGCAGGCAACCGTGTGGATTCAAAAGATTTTGAGACAATTTCCCCAATGCAGCGACACAACCTGTCGCTGTCATCATTGGTCCCCGCCCATCTGGGAAGCTTTGACCGGTTCAAACCGTATTCTGCTCGACCAAAAAGTCGCGGAACCCTGACAAGGCAGGCCAGCTATTTTCATTTCTACCCGCTGTCGGCCAACGAGTTCGCTCGCTTCGTCGAAAAAAGCCTTCATTCGCATCGATGCTCGAACGCGGCGGGTGGCCTGAATTGTGGGCTGATGAGACATTGCCTCCAATTCAGTTTCTCAATGACTACATTCGAACCACCCTCGAGAAAGACATCATTTCTACCTCGGGCATTGAAAAGACAGACTCTTTTATGAAAGTGACTCGGCTCATCGCTGGTCGACTCGGCGGCCTCTTTGTCGCCAGCGAAATTGCGCGTGATGCGGGTGTCCATTCGAGCACTGTGAGGAATTTCATCACGGGTTCATAGACGCGAAATCGTGAGTCTCAGGTGGGAAGAAACCGGAAAGCGGTATTGCTCCGGGCTGACCAAGCGGACTTTATCGTCAGAATCAACAGCACCGACCGGCGCCCCACCGTTGAGACCCACCGCGGGTTCCTCGCTCAGTTCCGTGCCCACGTCGTACAGAGCCAATGAATCTGAAAAATCACCTTCGATGGGTTTACCCTGCTCATCGAATAAACGTAAACCCAGGCTCGGCGTGCTGATGACCCAGTCGTTTGACGCGCCGTACATCGAGACAAAGGACAATCGCTCACTTGGGCGAGCCACGACGTAGAACTCATAAGCGGCGCCAGGCGCGATGGGGCCAGCTTGAGTTTGCCCCACGGGTCGCGAGATGACGCCACTGGCTACAATGCCTGGAGCACCCACCAGCGACGTGGCTAACTGCGATGTGTCTCCTTCTTCTGCAACCTTCTCGAGGCCAAGCCCACGATCGACCTGGCCTGCCTTGAAGAGCGGATAATCCTCAAGGTGCAGCGCTGCCATCAGTGGTGAAAACCCAGTTGCGACACCGCTCTGTAACGTGGTGATAGTGCGCAGCGATGCAATGTTCCCCGACTCAGCGATGTCGGCGAGCCCTTGCTGGCGATCGCGGGTGCCAACTTCGAAAAGCGGCGCTGCGGCCGAGTGCACGACGTACGCTCCCGGAGAAAAGCCGGCATTGATTGGCCCAGCAGACGTCATGATGGCGCCTGCGGCTGAAATGTTCTCGAAGCGAACTAAGAATTCTGTCGGGTTCCCCGTCGGCTGAATGGTGAGCTTTACGAGTTGGCTGAGGGCTGGCATCGGAAACAAGCGGCCGTCAGAGAGATGTGCAGGGTTCGAGACTTCTCGCACCAGTGGATTTGGGTCATTTTCGCCTTGGTCTGGCGATGACTGACGCGGGCCGGTATCAGCTCCGACACCCGGCTCTTGGTCGATTTCTGACCCGACGTCGTACAGGCGCAGCGAAGAGCTCACATCGCCCGAAATAGGCTGACCGCCGACGTAGAGTGGAATGCCTTCTGGCACCGTACCGACAAACCAGTCATTCGAAATGCCCAACATGCTGACCAGACTGAGTCGATGCGAGCGACCTGCCGTCACGGTGAACTCGTAGCTGTTCCCCGGGCCTATCGGCCCTGCGCTCGTCGCGCCCACTGGCATGTTAAAGCCTCCGCTCTTGAGATATTTGAATTGAGCCACGTTCTCGAGCCTCACCTTGAATCTTGCGAACCAGAACCCACCCAGCTCCTGGCCAAGTTCATGAGTGCCATCTGTGGCCTCCGTCTTTGTTTCTGAATGAGAGACGACATCACCGCAGGAAGAAGCGAATAAAAACCCCGCGAGAATCCAAGATTTGTGTTCCATGTGTAACCTCTGGGCGAGTGGGCACGACTTGCTTCGGCCTGTGATACGCCGCGTAGACGGTATCGGTTACATCGGCTCGCGAAGGTGGGCTGGAACGTGCCACGAAATAAATTGTGCTTGCGCATGCGTGTCAGCAGGAACAAGGGCTGCGCCAGTGCTGTGTAACTCAATTTGTTATGGCGCGTAGTGAACAGCGATTGGTTTGAGGATCACTTCCCTTGGAGTTTCGGTGGGCCCTGAAGATGCCGACGACGAGTCGTTGATGAACCGTTTCTGCAACGGGGAGGAAAGTGCCTTCGAAGCTCTTTTTTCACGTCACGCACCGCGGGTACGGGCGTACCTCTCACGCCTGACTTCAAGCCCTGAGATGGCAGACGATTTGACCCAAGTGACTTTTTTATCGTTGGTCAGGTCTCGCGGCAGGTACGCATCAGCAATGCGCTTTACGCCATGGCTCTACGCCATCGCGACCAACGTGGCACGAGACCACCATCGGCGACAGGTGGTCGACCAACGGCGAAAAGAGGGCTTCAAGAGTTCCAACGATGAGGCCAATAATAGTGCTGACGATTCACTCGCTGAGTCCGTCAGCCAAGCGCTGACGAAGCTGCCTTCGGCACAGCGCTCGGCCGTCGTACTCCACCGTTTTGAGGGTCTGAGTTTCAAAGAAATTGCACAGGTGGAAGGCACCACAGAGTCGGCGGTCAAAGTGCGCGCCCATCGGGGCTATGAATCGCTGCGCAAACTGTTGTCACCCGTGTGGAAGGAATTGGAATCATGATGTGCCCACACGTATTCGAACCCGTCGATGCCTCACATTTAGCATCATGCCCAGCTTGTCGTTTGGCTGGGCAGTCGCTCGAGCCGGCGCCACCCATCGACGGCTGGCGGCTCTCGGCCCTCAAGGGCCCGGCGCTCGCGGAGCTCCGGAAGACCGGAAAGGCCAAGCGTTGGTGGGTCGATTCGCTGCGGCTCCTTTGGGGCGTGACAGCGGTGGGCTTGCTCGCCGCATTCATTTTTGCGCCTGCTGGCACACCTGAGTCGATCGAGGTGAAGCGTGTCTTCGTGATGTTGTGGAGCCTTTGGGGCGGAGCGGGAATCTGGGCAGTACTTGCACCCGGCATGAGGGTCGGGCGTTGGGTGTTGCTCGCCGGAGCAATGGTATTGTCTGTCTTGATGGCCCTGCTTGCCCCGAGCGATATTCCAGGCGCTTCGACGGCGGCATGTGGCGTGTTCGAATTGTTGATTGGCATCGTACCCGGAATGCTGGCGCTCAGGGCTTTGACCAAATGCACACCGAGTACCTCGAGAATGCTCTTGGCAGGCGTAGTGGCCATCGTGCCTGGGGTCATCGCCATCGAGCTGCACTGTCGAGACAACCGGTTGCTGCATCAGCTTCTGTTTCATGCTGCACCCATCGTGTTGGCTGCAGTTACGACTCTTATTATTCGTCGAATGCTCGTTACCCGAGCCCATGCCCCTTGATGATGCCTGTTACGGCGTTCCGCGAGATGCTGGCGCCATGTTTGCCGGGCATTCTCAGTGTGCCGCTTGAGAACGACGCAGTGGGTTTCTGCGTCACATTTGAACGGTGCATTCACTCCTAAAGTGGCATCAGTTTTCTGTGGTCGTTGGGCCACTTTTCCAAATCTTTCAGAGCGAATCTCAGCGTTTTTATTGGCCTGACGATTGGTCCAACGATTGCGTACGTGTGGCGCAAACTCTGACAGGAGCAGCACAAAGTGATTTCGCATCGACGTTTTTTGGCAGGTACCTTGGCCGTATGTGTCTGGTTTGTAACTGGGTGTGGGGATTCCGCCGTCTTTGAGATGGATGTGGCGCAGCTGAACGACGAAGAGAGAACAACCGACTCTCGAATCAAACTCGGCATGTATAACAATCTGATTGAAGAAGAAGTGCCCGGTACAGGAATTGTTCTCAATGTGAACGATCTCGTAGAACCCAAACTAGCAAGCGGCAAACAGCAGTCCGCGCACGTCGTGCGTGAGCTGGTAGAAGCCGAGCTTGTTCGGAGGGGCTTCATGGCCCAAAGCCAAAGCGACTCAGTTCTCTGGGTCTTGAATGAGGGTGCCCTCAGAACGCCCGGCCAACGCGCAATTTTCTATGACAACGGAACTATCGAGCTCGCATCGTTTTCGACGCCTGGCGAAGTGTCGATAATGGAGCTCATACGCCGCACCAGTGACGGTTCCGTTATCAACAACGTGACGACAATTCCTTGAGGCCCTGACTCTCTGCGATAAGGCGGTCTTGACCACTCTTGTCTGCGATGCACGTCACCACGTCGCGCCCAAGAAGACATCAGTGCCTTTGTGGGGGCGGTGACCCAAGCGAACACACTTGAGCCGCGAGCCCACGTTGATCAAGGTGCTTCGAGATCGCCCTCTCCTATCAACACTCGACGCAACGGGGCCCCGGTCAACGCGGCTCCGACCATCTGAAGGTGCTTCAGCGCTTCTTGGCCAGCGGGGCTCTGCGACCATGATTCAATGTTCCCCTTTGCAGAGTCGAATGTCTCGCCCACGGCGTTCTCAAGTTTTTTCAACGCAGTTTTCAATTGGTCAGCATACGGGACGGCTCGCGCAATCTCGTCACCCACATCGTCGAATGTCTGCCAGGTTTTGTCGTAGGCCTCGCTGGCTTTGTTTCCAGCCGCGTCGAGCCAAGGCGGCGCACCCTGGGGAAACATCACGTCGGGAATGCGAAATGGAATCGAGGTGAGTGGCTCGAGAGCGGGGGTGAAATAGCGAAGGGAAACGCCGGGGCCAATGCCCAGGCCTCCACGTTGGAGCGACTTGAGCCATGAAGGAGCAAGGTAGACGCCTGCGCCAAAGCCACCGTGCTCATATAGCGCCACAAAACCCATTCCGGTGACAAAGACACCCACTGAGCGGCCCAGAATGGGGTCTCGCCCTGCAAAAAAGCCGACCGGCGCTCTCCCCGACGAAGGGTAAGGGATTCCCAGTTTTTCAATCGCCTTGGGCAGCGGGACTGAAATGGGCGAGCTGACAGACATTGCGCCGCTCAGGTTCTGGTCGGGCGCGTAGTTCGCTTCCGCGTGAATTGGGAGTCCGGGAACGTTGGCAGCGGCAGTCGCCACGGTGGCCAATTTCAGTCGCTCGTGGGGTTCAAGGGTGAAGCGAAAATCGACGTTCGCGTCGGCCACCCCTGCGGCCCAGGCTCCGAGGCTGAGGCCCACGACAAGGTGTGAATCTGTGGTGTCGGCGAAATCATGCAACTTGGTCAGACCCCAGCGAAGGCCTTTTCCAATCGGCGTAAGCCCTGATGGCTTGGTTTCATCGAAACCATCACTGGCCTGCACCTGGCTTGCCCCAGAGTTGTGCTGGCTTCTTTCGGGTTGGGCCGGGAGTGCGGTTGCCTTCGAGGGGCGTGTTGAAGCAGTGACGCGGGTGCTCACGGGCTTTTTTGATTTTCGAAGGTGTAATGCCGGCTTGGACCAAGCTGTTTGAGCCCAGAAAGGTTGAAGAGTTGAGATTCTTGTTGAGGGAGCTCTGAGTGTTGCTTCGGCGCGCTCACTGGCTTTTGGTAGATGCGCACTTCATCGTCGGAATGACCGCCTGCATAACCAAAGACAGGGCCGTCAGCGTCAATCTTGCTTGTGAGCTTGAGTCCAAACTCTTTGAGATCGGCTCGCCCAGCCATGAAGTTGATGCCGTCAGCCTTGCTGCCACTGTGCCGAAAGTCTGCCTTTGGGTAATCCAAAACAATCGCACCTCCGTCGCGAAGACCGTCGGCTAATTTTTGAGACGCGTCGTGAAGGCCATTGTGTTTGTCGTCGCTAAAGAAGGCCAAACCGTCGGCGGAAAAATACCCCCACGAGAAACCTTGGGGATGAATCTGCTTGAGGAGCGCTTCTGGCAAAGCGCTTCGTCCAGACGTTGAATCGCTCGTGACTCGATGAGAAACCAGAAGCAATTCCCGGGGCGTACCTTTCCAAGTGAATTGAAGCCGGGTAACGATAGGACCTTCCGCGGCACTCACAGGCTCCCCGTCGAGGGCCACCGACTTTTCCTGCGATTCCTGAGGAACGTGCCACGACACGTTGACTTCTTTTACTCCCAACTCGATTTCCAATTTGGCCATCAATTGGGCGACTACGGGGCTCGCCATCACGTCTCGCGTGTCCATTCCTCCGCCCTCAAGACCCGCTTTGACCGACGCACAGAGCACCGACTTGGGGTCGCGAAACACCGCTTCGACTTTTTCCGGTGAGCCGGGCCGATCCCAGTCCAAAATCACCACACCGGCAGCGCCCAGTTCATCGAAAGGCGCGATTCGACTGCCACCAAAGGGCGCGATCACCGTGATTGGACCCTGCTGATTATCTTGAACTTTTCGGGCCTCACTTCGCAAAGTCCCCACGAAGGCATCTTGTACGGGCTGAGTGGACTTCGTCACGGAACACGTAGCGCTGGGAACTGGGAGCGACTCGTTGAGCGGTTGCCGTTTGGAGTGGGTTTCGAGCGCCTTGGAAGTCAATGATTGCAGTGCCATCACTCGTTATCGGAGACGGGTTCTAGAAGTTGTTTCGAACAGGCCCTCTTTGTGGAAACGCTGTGCGAGCGGGCTGAATTGTGGGGGTCGCAGACGATGCGCTAGGCACGAGCGTGGTCGTCAATTGAGGCAGTCGTTGTCAACTAACCGGGGCCGTAAGAGCTGCACGTCGACGATGGTCTTCTAAGGGGTGCCGATTCCGTCGATGCACTTTTTTCTAAAAAATCACCTTCCTAAAATCGAACGTGCACCGTTTCAGTTTCTCTCAAAATATCGAAACTGGAGCTCCCTCGAGAAAGCGCTCCGCATCGCCCGAAGTTGCTTCCGGCAGTTCCTCCATCGGCACGTGGCCTGCGTTCGCGTAGGTCACGAGCGTCGACCCAGCAATTTTGTCGTTGAGTCGGTGGGCCGTGGCAACGGGGTTCCATCGGTCGCTCTCGCCCCATTCGACAAGCACTGGAATATGAATCTCGCCGAGCCGCCCATCGAGATCGGGATCCGATAAATGGCTCAGGCGATCGATCATCGCCTGCCGATTGCCCTCGCGACGCCCCAGCTCGTAGTAGCGATCCACGATGGCATCGCTCACGCGCGAGCGATCTCCGAAGACCTCTTCAACGTTGTTTTGGAAAACCATCCGTGGCGTCACCCAACGAACGAGATAATTGAGCCCAGGCGTACGCACGAGGCGGAAAATCTTGGGCGGCCGTTGCCCGCTGAGCCCGCTTGAGTCGACGAGAACGAGGCGCCGTACATGCGCGGGGTAATCGAGCGCAAGCGTCAGAGCGACACGCCCGCCGAGCGAATTTCCTGCGATGTCTGCACTGCCAATTCCAAGTTGATCGAGCAGCGCTGCCACAAGGCGGGCGTAGCGCGCAGCAGAGTAGTCCTTGTCAGCCGCGGGGCCGGTGAGACCAAACCCTGGCAAGTCAAGGCGCAC
>JAYUVR010000313.1:0-6435 GCA_043753955.1 Archangium sp.
CGGAGGCACCAATTCCGGCATCCGCCGAGTTGTTGGAGGGACAACTGAACAGAACGAAGGAGCCAAGAAAGGCAATTTTGAATGAAGAGTGCACGAGACCCTTTTGAAACGCGTGAGTGCAATTTGCTTTGTTGCGCGAACGAAACCAAGCGATCAACTTGACTGTATAATGCAGATGATTCGTCGCAAGAAACCCGATGACTAAGACTAAATGGGGTTTCGCGTGGGCGTTCAAAACAAACTCAAGACCGTCATCAATGAGGCCAAAGCGTGCACGCTGTGTTCGCCCTCTCTCCCGCATTCACCAAGACCTGTTTTTCGCATTGGCGCCAAAGCTCGCGTCGTCATCATCGGCCAAGCTCCAGGAGCGAAAGTTCACGATTCAGGCATACCTTGGCAAGACGATTCAGGAGCGCATCTTCGAGAGTGGCTTCAAGTAGATCTAGCCACCTTTGATAACCCGGATCTCTTCGGCATTTTGCCAATGGGCTTCTGTTGGCCGGGTCGAAGACGCGGGGGAGATCTCCCTCCTCGACCTGAATGTGCCCCCACGTGGCATGAGCGGCTGCTTTCCTTGTTGCCGAACGTGAAGTTGTACTTGCTCGTCGGTCAATACGCACAGGCTTACTACCTCCGCGAAAGCGCCAAGTCTTCTTTGACTGAAACAGTGAAATGCTTTGAATCCTATTTGCCCGACTGCATTCCACTCCCGCACCCGAGTTGGCGGAGCAAACTGTGGATGAAGAAAAATGTTTGGTTTGAGAAGAAGCTTCTGCCGATATTACGGCTGCGAGTTGATGAGGAATTGAATCGATAAATACATTTTGGCACCCGCTACCGAGGTGGCCCGCTGCAAAGAATGGTCAAAACCACTGCGAAATGACGCAAGGAATTCACTCTCGCAGTAAGGTTGCGACACCTTATGCGTGCCTTATTTGCATTGGCTCTCCCTGCTGTTGCTTTGGCGACCAGTTTGATCCCCCACACGCTCTTGCAACGCGCCGAAGAGTCAGACCGAGTCGCCATCGTTCAAGTGCTCTCGCAACGGGTTGAGGAAACCAACGGCGCGAAGATACAGATGAAGACGCTCACCCAAATCGCAATCGGTCACGACATCAGAGGCACGGGCCCGAATGAAGTCACCATCGTTCAACTAGGTGGAAAACTCGGCTCTACCTCGATGGAAGTGCCTGGAGACGCCCAGTTTCATATTGGTGAAACAGCCATCGTCTTTCTTCGCTGCCGCCTGGCCGCCGAGCGCTGTCATCTGGTGGCGATGGGCGAGGGGAAGCTCGAGGTTGCCGGTGATGAGGTGTTCGTCAGAGATCTCTTCACGGGACAATGGGCCCGCCGAAGTGTGCGCACGTTGATGTCTGAATTGGCGCTGCCTTCTCTTCGTGAGCAGCCGGTGAACGAATGAGAGTTATCATTCTTATGGCCATTACGCTCGTAGCGGCCCTTGCTCAGGCTGAGGACTACCTCGAATACAAGATGGTGAGCTCCGCCGAGTTTCCTTTTCCCGTCTATGTCGACTCACGCAGTAACCGGCCCGTAGGCCTCGACTACACCTTGATGCAAAATGCAGTTGAGCGCGCGTGGGCCACTTGGAACGCGGTGCAGTGCGCCTACCCTAAGGTGCAATCGTTCGGCCCGACTGCAGCGACGGTGCCACACCCCGTCGAGACCATCGATGAGTTCTCAGTCACTCCGGTGTGGATGTTGACCCAAGATGCTGATGCCGAAGAAATCTTTGGCAACGGTCGATTGGTGACCGCCATCACCTTGCCTCGCGCCTACGCCGGCGTCTTGCAAACCTGCGACATCTTTTTCAACGGGCCTGCGTTGCCCTGGTCGACTGATACCATCACGCCCAGCAATGCCCTTGATGTGGAAACGGTGGCGCTCCACGAGGCGGGGCACTGCTTGGGGTTGGGCCACTTTGCTTCCTTTGACGCGGTGATGGCGCAAAACGTCGCTCCTGGCGAAAGTGTTCGCGCATTGACCGCGCTCGATGTGCAGAAGTTCTGCACGCGCTACCCCGCGGCGGGTGAATCAGCCTCACCGTGCCTCTCTGATGGAAGCTGTCTTCAACCCGATTTGAAGTGCGTACCGCAACCGACGACCAATGGAGTGACGGTCAGTCTGTGCACTCGAGGGTGCACTTTGGGTGCGAATGCGGCGTGCGATCTCCCGTTGTCTTGCGAGGCATCAAATGCGTTTTCTGGTTTCACTGGGGCGTGCTTGTTGCCGGGCAATATCGTTACTCAAGTCGGCCGTGCATGCGGCGACGACTCGGTTTGCGGTAACTCAGTGGGTTTCTGTCAACGACCCGTCCCCGCATCGGGAAGTCATGTTTTTTGGCTCGATGGGTATTGCACTCAAAGCTGCGAGGTGGGCCAACCTTCATGTCCCGCCACTTCAGCCTGCGTGTTGATGGACAATGGGCGGCGCTGTTTGCAGAGCTGTCGGGTTGGTTTGGCCGACTGCAGACCCGAATACGCGTGTGCTCAAATTGACAGCGCTGGGTCCTCGGGCGTTTGTCTTCCTCGTTGTTACGCTGACGTCGACTGCGCTGAACCAGCCCTCAACAGCTGTCGCACCTGTGATGGGCTTTGCGTGCCTCGTCAAAACAGCTCAGGCCAAATAGGCGACATCTGTGTGACGGAAGCCACCTGTGGGGCAGGTCAATTGTGCCGTGCCACCAGTGAAAGCAGTGCCCAAAAGCAGTGCACCCAACAATGTTCTCGTGGCTGTGGAATCTGCCCCAGCGGCTCTTCATGCACCCCTGGGCCACAGGGTGAACTTTTTTGTCTTCGCAATTGCACCGGGCCAGGCACTTGCCCCGTCGGTCTTCGCTGCGCTGAGACTTCAGTGGGCAAAGGCTGTCAAAGCGCCTGTCAAACCAACCTCGATTGCGCCGTGGGCCAAAAGTGCTTTCCTGACGGCGAGTGTTACACCCCTGATGCCGATGGCGGGTGCGGACTGCTTTGCCAACGCCCAGACGCGGGCAGTCCCGTGGTGGTGGTCCCTGACGCCGGTACAGGAACGGGAGGCACTTCGGGGTGTGGTTGCTCTGCCGTCGACCCTACATTCAGCGTGCTGTTGGCGATGCTGGTGGCTCTCAGAAGCAGGAGACGTTCATGACTTCGGTCGCTCGAGAAAGTCGTCGTCGTGCACAAGAGTTTACTCTGGCGTGGCTTCTCGAAGCCCTGGTGAGCGCGGGGAAGCTGACGCCCACGCAGGCTTCTGAAATTGCGGCAAAAGAGGTGCAGGCTCGTGCCCGAGTCATCAAGGCTGCGGGCACAGATCGCTACCACGCTTCGCCCGTAGAAATTGTGGCCGCATTTCAGATACCCACCGGTGTTCGCGCGGGGGAAACACTTGATCAAGATCGAGTCAGTGAGGTGGCAGCAAAAGCCGCTGGCTTGACCTATCGCAAGATTGATCAACTCAAACTCGACATGAATCTGGCCGCGAAAACGGTTTCAAAACCGTACGCGCAGAAGCATTGTATTTTGGCGCTTGAAGGAGGCACCGGGCCCAGCGTGCCCTTGGTAGTCGCCGTCGCCAACCCCTTCGACCGCGAGCTGTTCGAAAATTTGCAGCGCCTGGTGGGGACCTCAATCGTGCCGGTGCTGTGTGCCAAGGCCGATATTCTCAAAGGCATCGCTGACGTTTACGGTTTTAAGAAAACCCTCGCCGCCGCAGCGGTCGAACATGCTGAAGGTGCATCGAGCATTACCAACTTCGAGCAGTTGGTTTCACTTTCGACGGGCCGAGAACTCGATGCGTCAGACCGCCCGGTCATTCAAGCAGTCGACTATTTGCTGCGCTACGCCTTCGACAACCGGGCGAGCGATGTGCATCTCGAACCGAAGCGCGATTCTTCGGTGGTGCGCCTGCGCATCGACGGTGTTCTGCACGGCGTTTACACTTTGCCCGGCCAGCTTCATCTGCCCATCGTCGCGCGCATCAAGACCATTTCTCGGCTCGATATTTCTGAGCGACGCAAGCCCCAAGACGGTCGTATCAAAGTCGATCGCGAGGGAAGGGAAGTTGAAATTCGAGTCTCTACGCTCCCGACTGCGTTTGGCGAAAAGGTAGTTTTGCGTATTTTTGACCCCGAAACGCTGGCCGTCGATGTCACGCGTTTGGGCTTTGATGCGATGGAGCAAGACATTTTCGAGTCTTGGATAGCAGAGCCTCACGGCCTCATTCTCGTGACTGGCCCTACCGGGAGCGGCAAGACGACCACGCTCTATTCCGCCCTTAAGGCACTGGCGGGCCCTGAGGTGAATGTCACCACCATCGAAGATCCCATCGAAATGGTGTGGGAAGCCTTCAATCAAGTGCAAGTGCAGCCCAAAGTCGGGCTCGATTTTGCCAATGCCCTGCGCCACATCCTCCGGCAAGACCCAGACATCATCATGGTGGGGGAAATTCGCGATGCGCAGACCGCTGAGAATGCAGTGCAATCAGCGCTCACGGGGCATCTGGTGCTGTCGACGTTGCACACCAATGACGCGTTGGGCGCCATCAATCGGCTCGAAGATCTCGAAGTACCTTCCTTTCTCTTAAGTTCGGCTTTGTTGGGCGTAATGGCGCAGCGGCTGGTTCGCAAGGTGTGCGGAGCCTGCAGTCAGCCAACGACGCTGACTGCTGAGCAAGTTGCTGGCCTCGGAGTGCCCATTCCCCTTCTCCCCGGAGGGCCTCGGTTTCAAAAAGGTCTGGGGTGTGTGAAATGCCGCGGCACTGGCTATTTGGGGCGCACCGCCGTGTTCGAAATCTTCTCTGCCACAGGCGAAATGAAGCAGTTGATTGCTCGCAAGGCTTCGACTGAAGAAATGGCCGCCGCTGCTCGGAGCACCGGTTTAAGAACATTGCGAGAAGCGGCCGTGCGCAAACTCGCCGAGGGCGAAACGACCTTCGAGGAAGTGGTGCGCATGACCACCGCCTCGTGAGGTGAGGTCCGAAAACGGCCAGACACAGCTTCCTAAAGCGCGTTAGGTGAAGGCCTCAATGCAGCTGGAACCTGAGACCTGCTACCAAGCACTGAGCGCGCGTGATTCTCGCTTTGACGGGCTTTTCTTCGTTGGAGTCACGAGCACGGGTATTTATTGCCGGCCGGTATGTCCAGCCAGAACGCCTGGAAAGGCTCGTTGTCTCTTTTTCCGCAGTGCTGCCGAGGCAGAGGCGGCGGGGCTTCGAGCCTGTTTCCGCTGTCGGCCTGAATTGGCTCCAGGCAATGCTTCTGTCGATGCAGTTTCTCAACTCGTCGCTCGGGCGGTCAGACGCATCGAAGCGGGTGCATTGAATGAGGCTTCCGTTGAAGCGCTGGCCGCATCACTGGGCGTCACCGACAGACATCTGCGACGAGCGATGGTCGAACATCTTGGTGTTTCTCCGATTGAACTCGCCCAGACTCAGCGCCTCGCCCTCGCCAAGAGACTGCTTCAGGACACGTCATTGAGTTTGTCTGACTTGGCTTTCGCCTCTGGCTTTCAAAGTCTGCGCCGTTTCAATGCTGCTTTTCTGCAACGGTTTAGTCGCTCGCCATCAGCAGTGCGCCGTGACTTGGGCGCGAGTGCTCAAACCTTCGATGCCGGAGCACCGCGACTTCGGTTGGACTACCGACCTCCGTTTGCGTGGAAGGCGTTGCTCGACTTTTTGAAAGCACGGGCCATTCCTGGCATCGAACATGTGGGGGACGACAGTTATCAACGCACCATTCGTCTTGAAGGGAAGCGCGGCTGGGTTTCGATTGCTCCTGCTGAAAATCGTTCGGCACTCATCGCTACGGTATCGCCGTCTTTGCTGAGCGTTTTGATGCCTGTCGTCGTTCGGCTTCGTCGGCTGTTTGACTTAGATGCGCAACCTGCACGCATCGACGCCCAGCTTCGGCGAGATGCCACGCTTGCACCGTTGGTGCATCGCAAACCAGGGCTTCGCGTACCCGGAGCTTTTGATGGCTTCGAAACGGCCACGCGCATCATCTTGGGCCAACAGGTGACGGTGAAGGGTGCAACCACTTTGGCTGGGCGATTGGTCGAGGGTTTCGGAAGCAAAATCGAAACGCCATATGCGGCGCTTCACAGCGTCTTTCCTTCCTCGGAAGAATTGGCGGCCGCTTCCCTCGATGATGTGGCCGCATTGGGTATGCCGAGAGCTCGTGCACATGCGGTGCTCTCGCTCGCGCGTGCAGTCGCTTCAGGTTTTGAATTGGAACCCGGGGCTTCCAGTGCAGACACTCACGCTCAATTGAGCCAATTGCCTGGCTTTGGCGCTTGGACGACCGAATACGTCGCCATGCGAGCCTTGTCTTGGCCAGATGCCTTTCCCGCGGCCGACCTCTGGGTGCTCAAGGCGCTGGGTGTCAAGACTGCAAAAGCGGCCGTCGCTCGAGCTGAATCATTTCGCCCGTGGCGCTCCTACGCC
>JAYUVR010000314.1:0-4268 GCA_043753955.1 Archangium sp.
TGTGGTGGCGCGTTTGACGACCCCCTCGCTCTCAAATCTCACCGCCCGTTACCTCGTGCTCGACGCGCGCGCTTCGCAGTCGCGGTACATGGTGATGGATCACCTGCGCAGCTTTGACCCGTTGCTGCAGACGCTTGAAGAGTTCGTCACTTCCAACATCGAGAGGCAACTGTCCCTCGAAGAGCTCTCAGGTGCGGTGGGCACCTCGCCGCGTACGCTGGCTCGGCGAGTCGAAGCAGCCGCTGGCACAACACCGCAGCGTTTCGTTCAGCGCATTCGCGTGGCCCATGCAGCGCAGCTGCTCGAGACGACGCGTGAGCCGGTAGAAGAAGTGGCTGCGCGGGTGGGGTATGCTGATTCGGCTGCATTCCGTCGAGTCTTTAAGCGGCACACTGGAGAATCGCCCCATGGCAGGAGGGCGTTTTCCAACAAGATTTCACATTGACGCTGAGGCGCGCGAAGTAAGCCCTAACGGACAGGGATAAGTCACTCGTTCCACCGAAATTTCGAGTGGTTTCGAGCGCGTCTTTTCTATTCACCCACGTGTGCTCTACCAGCCGAGCGCAGAAATTGACTCAGACGCAGTGAGCAGCGGTCTGCGCAAACATGATCGCCGACCCTTTCACTCTCTCTCAACCGTCGTGCACATTTGAAAGGTCTCTTGCTGTTTTGAAGGTTCATCTTTGCGTGCCCTCGAGGGCTCCACGTCTCAACCTCCAGCAGTTGCACGATTTTCGTTTCAAAAAAGTCAGGCACGAGCCCTGCAAAAACACGGAGCTCACCCTGAGGTTTGTTATGGAATTGAAGAATGGTTTCTCGATGCGATGCAGTTTGCGCGTCAACTTGGTTTCTTTGAGTGCCCTTGCGCTCCTTCTTGCGGGTTGTGGAGAGGAAAGTGCCCCGACCGAATTTGAGGTGCCAGAAGACGATGTGAGTGCCTTTGATAACAACGTGACGGTTCCGTCAGCGGGGCACCATCATACGCAGACGGCCAGCCTCGTTGGCGGCCCCCGGGCTCACCTCGATGGAGAGTTTGCTCCTTCGCACGACTGGCCAATCATTCCGATTGCGACGATGTTGTTGCCCGATGGGCGCGTGCTCGCTTACGGCACTGATGGGGTAGGCAATCAAGGGGCTTTGCTCTCTTACGTCATCTGGACCCCTTCGATGGGCACCGGCCTCGACGCGTTTAAGACCTGGGATAACGGCGTTCATCAAGACATTTTCTGTGCCGGTCAGGCGCTCATTCCTTCGACGGGCGACACGCTCTTGGTTGGAGGCGAGGAACATATCAACGGCGAAATCAATTACGGGAATGCCAACGTCACCGTCTTCGACCGGTCAGCTGATACCTTGGTGACCGACCAAAGCATGGTGTTCAAGCGCTGGTACGCCACGCTGGTGACGTTACCCGATGCCTCACACGTCGTGCTGGGCGGGCGAATTAGCAAAGCGTTTGACGGAGGCGCAGGGATTCCCCCCACTGTAGCGAGCTACGCTTCGACGCCCGAGGTTCGTGCCGCCAATGGAACGTGGAGTTCGTTGACCACTGCAACCGACGACGCTGTTTATGGCAGCTCCTTTTCCGCGTGGAACTACCCGCGAGCATGGGTAGACCCACAGGGCAAAGTGTTCATCGTCAACTACGAGGGAAAAATGTACCAGTTGGACACCCTGGGCACCGGTACATTGAAGCCATATACGGTCGCCAAAACGTCGGGCAGCAGTCCTCTGTTGAGCAGCGTGATGTTTGCCCCAGGTCGCATTCTTTCGATCAGAAAGAAGAAGCAAGCCGTCGTCATCAATATCAATAGCACTCCTGAGCCCACCGTCACTGACGCAGGCGTTTTGGCTTATGACCGGCAATACGGTTCAGCAACCGTCCTCGCCGACGGCAAGGTTTGGGTCAACGGTGGGTCGCCCAACGGCAACTCGCTCGATGGCGGGGTCTTCGAGTCTGAAATGTGGAACCCTGCAACCGGCGAGTGGAAGATCATGGCGCGTGCATCGACCATTCGCTTGTACCATTCCACGTCGATGTTGATGCCAGATGGCACCGTTTTTACCGGAGGTGGCGGCGCTCCAGGGCCTCTGAACAATCTCAATGGGGAAATTTTCTACCCCCCGTATCTCTTCAAGAAAGACGGCAGCGGTGTTTTGGCAACGCAGCCCACGATGACTGCTCCTGATGCCCTCGTATGGAACCAATTGTTCTCAATCACCGGCAGTGAAAAAATCACCAAAGTGACGTTGATACGCATTGGCGGTGCAACGCATGACTACAACAACGAGACGCGGTTCTATAACTTGGCCCTCACGACAGGGGCGGCTGTGACGGTGACGGTGAGGGCTCCGGCGTCAGCGAAGGTTGCGCCTCCGGGCTACTACATGATTTTCACCTGGAACGCCGCGGGAGTACCCAGCGTAGGGAAGATTGTGAAGATGATCTGATTGTTGTTTTGAAAAATTGTGTGCACTCGCCCCGGAGGATGTGTTGGCTTCCGGAGCGAGCAGTCTACGGTCGAAAAGAGTTTCTCTTTGCCGCAGTTCAAACCAATCTGAATTGGCAGTAAGCGGGGTAGAATGTCGGGTCTTGAGACGAAAACCGCCAGCAAACGTTCGCGGGGTTTCCGTTTCATCGCCTTGAGCGCGGTGCTCGTTGGAAGCGTCGGCCTCGGGTGGCAGACGAAAATTCGTCACTCGGGTGAGCTCGACGACTACCGCAACCTGCTGGTCAAGAGCGGCGGGTTACCTCGTGTTGGCACCGTCAAGGTCACCTCACTGGGCACCACGATGATGTTGATCGACGACGGCACTGATCAGATTCTCATCGACGCCTTCTTGACCCCAGTGAGCCTGGTGAACTCAATGCTGAACCGGCCTGTCTCAACCGATACCGACGTGGTTGACGCAGCGCTCAACAAGGCTGGAGCTGACCGGGTACGCGCCATTTTTATTTCTCATTCGCACCATGATCACGCTTTCGATGTCGCCTACATCGCCAAGCGCACCGGCGCCACGGTGTACGGTTCATCTTCGAGTCTGAACATCGCTCGAGGCGGCGCTGTACCTGAGAACCGACTCGTGCGGCTCGACACGCGGGCTCGAGTTCAGGTCGGGGGTTTCGAAATACGCGCCATCGGCTCGAAGCACCTGGCCAACCCTTTCGGAGGCGAGGCTGCAACCCTTGATGAACCGCTGACCCAACCTGCAGGCATCTGGCAATTCAAAGAAGGTGGAACCTACGATTTTCTTCTGACCACCTCGCAGACCAGCATGCTGTTTAAGGGCTCGGTCAATTGGGTCGCGGGCGCACTCGATGGAACACATGTCGATGCGCTGTTCCTCGGCGTGACCGGCCTCGGGAATGCCAGTGACACATTTCGAGAAAATTTCTTTGCCGCCACCATCGATACGGTCAAACCGAAGCTGATAGTCCCCACCCATTGGAACGATTTCTTCAGCCCCGTCAAAGAGCACCTGCCTTTGCAACGAAAGGTGGTCGACAACATCCCCGCTGCTTTTGACGCTGTCGTGGCGCATGCACGCAAAAAAAACATCAAAGTCGAGTTGCTCGACGCGTTCAGCAGCATCGATCTTCCGCCGCGTTGAGGGCCTCGCAGACGTCTGTTTCCGATTTTACGCACCATCCCCGAGCACTCACGTTACATGCGCGACCGTGCTCATGATTGTCATCAGAAGCAGGTCGATTTTCTGCCGCACGCTGCGCGTCAGAGCTCAGGGTGAGGTCGCGTGAACGCATTGGTAACCGGAGCAAGTGGCTTTCTGGGCGGCGCGCTGGTCAAGGCGCTTGTGGCCCGTGGAGATACAGTTCGAGCGCTCGTACGCCCGTCGAGTGACCTCAGCCACCTGGCAGGAGTAGACGTCTCAATGGCTTTAGGCTCGCTGCAAGACGTTGAGAGCCTCAAGCGAGCCCTCGACGGAATAGACACCGTCTATCATTGCGCAGCGCTGTGCAGCGACTGGGGGCGTTGGCGAGATTTCGAGGAAACAAACATCATCGGCACGCGGAATATCGTTCAGGTTGCATGCAAGGCAAAAGGCTTACGGCGTTTTGTCCACGTGAGTACCACCGATGTCTACGGTTACCCGTCGACTTCTTGCGATGAGTCGCACCCGCTTCGCGACGTGGGGCTGCCCTACAATCGGTCCAAAATTCGCGCCGAACAACTGTGCTGGGAAGCGCACCGAGAACAGGGCCTCCCTGTGACGGTGCTGAGGCCAGCGACCATTTACGGCCCGCGTAG
>JAYUVR010000315.1:0-14796 GCA_043753955.1 Archangium sp.
CCTTCTTGCAACACCATGTATTCGCGTTCGCGTTGACGCAGCGTAAACCGGCCCTCGGTGGCCAAGGTCTTCCAGGGCTTCATGCCTTCTCAATTGCCACAGTTTGAGACGCTGCGGCTCGAGTTTAGGGGTCGGGAGGCTGCGATTGGTCAGCCTTCTTAGGGGCAGCCGCTTCGTCTTTGGCTTTCCGCTCTGGGGCCTCGAGAATGCGCCGAAAGGCCAGCCAGGCCACCAGCACCACCACGGCCGCGGCGAGCATGCCGGCGTTTTCTTTGGTCGCGTTGAACACCAAAGGAGGAACCTTCGAAGCGTCACTGGTGACAAGAAAGAGCATTGGGGCTCCCAGCCTGTCAGAAGGACTTGCAAGCGCGCCAGAGAAGAACCATGTGGTTCAATCTCATGAGCCGCATTTACCGACAGCTTCCTCCCAAGAATACGCGCATCGGCCTCGCCTTTTCAGGAGGGCTAGACACCCGGGCAGCGGTCGCGTGGATGACGAAAAAAGGCATGGACGTCTACGCGTACACGGCTGACCTGGCGCAGCCCGACGAAAAAGACGTCAACGACATACCCCCGGTGGCCCTGCGACACGGCGCAAAAGTGGCTCGGTTGATCGACGCTCGCGAGTCTTTGGCGCGCGAAGGCTTGACCGCCATTCAGTGCGGCGCCTTTCACTTGCATGTCGGCGGGAAGAAATATTTCAACACGACCCCACTGGGCCGAGCAGTGACGGGCACGTCCATCGTGCGCGCCATGAAACAAGACGATGTTCACGTCTTTGGCGATGGCAGCACGCACCGTGGAAACGACATTCAACGTTTCTATCGCTACGGCTTGCTGGTCGACCCGCAGTTGCGCATTTACAAACCTTGGCTCGATTCCACCTTCGTTGCGGAATTGGGCGGTCGCCTTGAAATGTCTCGTTTTCTTGAGGCCAGTGGTTTGCCTTACAGCATGTCGGCCGAAAAGGCATACAGCACCGATTCGAACATGCTGGGCGCGACCCATGAGGCCAAAGACTTAGAGCACCTCGACAAGTCAATGAAGGTGGTCAACCCCATCATGGGCGTGGCGCATTGGAAGCCCGAAATCAAAATTGAGGCCGAGCCAGTCACCATCAGCTGGGAACATGGCGTACCCGTAGCCCTCAATGGCAAGCGTTATGATTCTTTGGTTTCGCTGTTTTTAGAAGCCAATCGCATCGGTGGTCGCCACGGCTTCGGCATGAGCGACCAAATTGAAAATCGAGTCATCGATGCAAAAAGCCGCGGTATTTACGAAGCGCCCGCCATGGCGCTGTTGCATTTGAGCTACGAGCGCATCTTGTCTGCCGTTCACAATGAAAATACGACCGACTTGTACTTCACTTTGGGCCGCCGCTTAGGCCGCTTGTTATACGAAGGTCGTTGGTTCGACCCCGAAGCGATGCTTTTGAAAGAAGCGTTGGTGCGTTGGGTGGCGACAGGCATCAGCGGCGAGGTCACTCTCGAACTGCGTCGCGGCGACGATGTCTCTATTTTGAGAACAGATGCCACGCAATCTGCGTACGACCCTGAAAAACTTTCCATGGAGAAGACCGAGGGTGCTTTTTCGCCCGAAGACCGCATCGGCGCTTTGGAATTACAAAATCTCAACGTGGCCGACAATCGTTCGCTGTTATTGCACTACTCGCAGGCACTGACCCTGCCCTCTGGCGCAAGCACGCTCAAGGGTCTGCTTGAAGAGTAGTGTCTTCAGATTAGTATTTATTGAAAGCACCCCTCTTGCGTTTGGCGATGACCCGCCCCTAGGTTCCGCCGGCTTTTCGTTTTGAGCATGTCACAAGACAGTCAAACGCAATTTCCTTGGGAGAATGCATGAAATTAAGTCGGTTGATCTTGATGAGTTGTCTCACCTTTGTCGCCTGTACTCCTTCGCTTGAACAAACTGAGGGCTCTGTCACTGACTCGACAGACCTCGGTCGCAAGCGCATTTCCCCCGACGTGGCGAAACGTCTGAGCCTCGACCTCTTGGCGAAGCGTGCGGCGCTCGGTGATACCTCTGCGGGCGAATTGCAGACGGTGCGCGGCGTGCACATCGACGAAAGAGGCGAAGCCCACACCCGCGTCTCCCAGACTTTTAATGGCGTGCCCGTCTTTGGCGCGCAGGTGATTGTGCATCTCAAGGCCGACGGAGCACTCAAGGGTTATACCGAAGCTGCGCTCAGAGGTATTGCGGTTGACACCAAGCCCACCTTGACCAGCCAGCAGGCCGTTGAATTGGCCGTGCAAGGCGTTGGCGGCTGGAACCTCATGAGCGAGGCTCCGAAAGTCGACCTGCAGATTTTGAAGGCAGGCCGCAGCGGCCCGCAACTCACCTGGCGAGTTCAGCTTTTCAACACGCACAGCGATGAGCCTTCGATGCCCGTGGTGTTCATCAACGCGCACAAGGGCGGGGTTGCCTGGTCGTACAACAACCTGCAGACCGCAAAGAATCGCGAAGTTCATAACCTCAATCACGGCACCAGCTTGCCAGGCGCGGTCGCTCGCACCGAAGGCCAAGCGACGGTCGGTGAAACTGATGTCGACACCAACTACACCCGCTTGGGTTCGACGTATGACTGTTACAGCGCGCTGTTCGGGCGCGATTCCTTCGACAATGCCGGAGCCAAGCTGATCAGCTCTGTTCACTACAGCAACAACTACGTGAACGCTTATTGGAACGGCACGCAAATGGTGTACGGCGATGGCGACAACGTCAACTCGAAGAGCTTGGCCATTTCGATGGACGTCACGGCTCACGAGCTGACGCACGCAGTGACTTCCGCCACCTCTGACCTCATCTATGACGGTGAATCAGGCGGCTTGAATGAAGCGATGAGCGACATCTTCGGCAACGTCTGCGAGTGGCATCGCGACAACAGCGGCGACGTCAACGGCCCCACCAGCGCGAATAACTGGATGGTTGGCGAGGACATCTGGCTGGCAGACCCAGCGCTCCGCTACATGGACGACCCGTCTAAAGACGGTGCATCGCTCGACTACTACACGTCGACCTCTGGCAATGTCGATGTGCACTACAGCTCGGGTATCGCCAACCTGGCCTTCTACCTCTTGGCTCACGGCGGTACGCACCCCAAGGGCAAGTCCACCACCGTCGTCACTGGCGTCGGCATTCATGCGGCGGCTCGCATCTTCTACCGCATCAATACCGTGTATTTGACCCCCAGCAGCAGCTTCGCTGATGCCCGCGAAGCCAGCGTCAAGGCCGCCGGCGACCTGTTTGGTCCCACTTCAGCTGAAGCCGTTCAAGCAGCGAATGCGTGGTTGGCGGTCGGCGTTGCTGCTCCTCCGAATTACAAAATCATCGACACCAAGACCGACTTGAGCGCCGCGCTGAATGCCAACCTCCAATTCAACTTCCCCACCAACGGAGCGACGGCGATGAAGTTCGTCACCTCGGGCGGCACGGGCGACGTTGACCTCTACGTCAAATTCGGCAGCGCCCCCACCCTCACGTCGTACGACTGTCGTCCGTACGTCGATGGAAACGCAGAAACCTGCGAATTCAACCCTGCCAAGAGCGGCACCTACTACCTGATGCTCCAAGGGTATGCGGCTTACTCGGGCGTGAAGCTGACCACCTACGCCGCTGACGGCGCTGATACCGAAATTTGCACCGATGGCATCGACAACGACGACGACGGCAAGGTCGATTGCGATGACACGGACTGCAACGCTGACCCGGCGTGTACCGTCGTTGGCGAGACGTCATGCACCGACGGCATCGACAACGATGCAGACGGCAAAGTCGACTGCGATGACAGCGAGTGCGCTGCCGACCCCGCGTGTGCACCTGCGAGCGAAGCGTCGTGCAACGACGGTATCGACAACGACAACGACGGCAAAATCGACTGTGATGACAGCGATTGCAGCGCCAGCCCCTTCTGTGGCCCCGCCACTGAAATGTCGTGTGTTGACGGCATCGACAATGACGCCGACGGCAAGATTGACTGTGAAGACTCGGACTGCGCCACAGACCCGGCGTGCGTGACACCCACTACCGAGACTTCATGCACCGACGGCATCGACAACGATGCAGACGGTCAGATTGACTGTGCTGACACCGATTGCAACGCAGCCCCAGTGTGTACCCCGGTCTGGGTTGAAATCTCGAAGCACGGTTTCGAAACGGGCTGGCTCCCCTACAAAGACGGCGGCAATGATACGACGCGCGTCTACAACCCCAACTACGCCGCCACGGGCAGCTTCTCATTGCAAATTCGTGACAACAGCGGGGACGCTTCTTCGTTCTCGACCTCGATGAACATGAATTTGAGCGCCTACAGCAAGATGAAAATTGACTACGCGTTCTACGCAGTAGGCATGGAAGCCGGCGAAGACTTCTTCGTTGAAGTGCTCGATGGCTCCAGCTGGAAGCAGGTTTCTGCCCAGGTGAGTGGTTCGTCCTTCAGCAACAACACCCACTTGACCGATTCAATCACGGTCGATTTGAGCACCATTGCGAACAAGGCAGCGGTCAAGATTCGTTTCCACTGCGACGCATCTGACAACAGTGACCAGGTCTACATCGACGACATCACGGTTTCTGCGAATTAATCAGCCTCAAAAGCGCTGATGTACATTGAAGGGCGATGCGGCCAACGAAACGGTCGCATCGCCTTTTTTGCTAGTGAGGCACCACTCCTTAACCACTCGGGCTCAAAGTTGGTACACAGAGGGCCATGTTCCGCGCGCTCGTAGTGCTTTCGTTGCTCCTTGCGGGGTGTTCTTCTCCTGAATTGGCGCCTGAGCCCATCGACGCTAATTTGCGTTGGTTTTGGCAGCACAGTGAGACGGCTGATGAAGCGACCTTGATTGATGCGGCGAACAAGCTGGCGGTCGCCACCGAGTCAGAAACTCGCATCAAGCCCATCAAGGGGCAAATGCGGCAGCGACTTCAGCCTGCTGACCTTGCTTCCATCGGGCTTGATGGCAACGACCCCTCGACGGCGCGCGGCGTTTTGGTGGTGAATCTCTTCGATTGCACCCTCGACAAGCTCGAAGCCATTCACATCGCCGCGGACCAAATGCATTACTACCCTGATGCTTACGGTACCTATACGCGCACGTTTACGAGCGACTTCGATGCCTATGCCCGAAGAGACAAAGACAGGCTCTCGTGGGACAGCGAAGAGACAGCCACGTTGCCTATTGATGACGTGTACGGAGCAGTCCGCAAAGGCACCCTGCGTCGAGTGCGCGCGCCCGCTGACGGGCCGACCAAGGGCCATTTTTTGGTGGAAAAACGCTATCTCACGACGCCGGCCACCTTTTCCCCCAGCAGTAACAGCCACATTTTGCATGACTACGAAGTTGAGGTCTTTTGGGAACAATCGCCGGGGCGTATTTTTCACGGCTACGGCGGCTGGCGTGACATCAAAGATGGCTCTTTTGATATCGGTATTGAAGAAGATGGCTTCTTCAACGCCTTGCTCAACGACATGATTGATTGGGACACCGACACCGCTGCACTCTGCCAAAAGATGTAGCCGTCACCGCGTTGTCACCAAGACGTTTCCGTCGTGTTGTGGCCGCGACCTTCGCACGTCACCGTCGCTGAGTATCTGCGGCATGTGCGCATTCACGCGGTCTCCATTCTAGTTGTCTTCGCTGCCGGGTCACAGCTCAGTTTCGCTCAGGCGAGTGAAGACCCAGCTCCACCCAACGCTTTGCGGCCCGACGCCGAGAGAGTCGACTGGCTGCAAGGCAAGTTGGAATCGCTTGAAGAGCAATATGCAGAAACAAAAAATGACGTCTTCACTTTTAAGAAGCTGAAAATTTCGGGCTACGTCCAAGCTCGATACGCATATCTCGACGCGCAACCGCCGTTGTCGCAGTTCTCAGTTCGACGAGCACGTCTGAAGACTGAGTACCAAGGCGACTGGGCGCGCTTCATGCTTCAAATCGATGCCATGGGGGGAAGCGACTTCATTCGAGACGCTGAGGCAACCCTGTCTGAACCGTGGTCGGGAAAACAATACCTGTCGCTGACTGCCGGCTTGCACAAGGTGCCCTTTGGGTTTGAAGGTCCGTATTCATCGGTCGACCGCGAGTTTCCTGAACGCACCTTGATGACTCGCTCTTTCTTCCCCGGTGAGCGCGATCGCGGCGTCAAACTGACATTTCATTCTCGATTTCTTTGGGCGTACGCCGGCGTTTACGACGGCAACTTCACCCAGATGCCGGGGTTCACCACCAAAGACAATGACACGGAAAAAGATGTCACCTTGCGAGTGATGGCTGACTTCAAATGGTTCGTCATTGGCACTTCTGGAGTCATCGGAAGAACCCTCAAACCAGCCGACGCAGTGCAGGAACAAGGTGCACATTATGTACCGCGCAACCGGCTTGGGTTTGACGCCCAGCTCTACCTTGACCTCTTTTCCTTCGGAGGCACGTCACTCATCGGAGAATTCGTTGCGGGTACCTCATACTGGGCCAGTGGCATCGAGCGAGCCGGTCAATCGGCTTTGGGCTGGTATCTCTTGTTGACCCAAAATATTTTTGAGCACGAACAAGTTTCGTTCCGCTACGATTTTTTTGACCCCGCGACCGGCACTCGCAATCAACCAGACCCGACGAAATCAACAAAACCAGCACCGCTCAATCAAATACAGACATTCGGCATTGCGCTCACGCACTATTTCGACGACGTATTTAAGGCGTCTGTTTCCTATGAGATGCCCATGGTATTTACCTCTGGACAGGGTGATGTCGCCCCTCGCCAAAATTTATTAACGGTTCAGTTTCAAGCTCGATTCTAATCGCGCTGGTATTTCGTCATTCTATGAAAAGGAAATTTACCCCATGAAACGATTCTGCTCGCTCATCGCTTTCCTCGCTCCCTTTGTCGCCAGCGCCGGTGCAGTCACGGTCAAGGGCTCAGACACCATGGTGGTGCTTACTCAGCGCTGGGCTGAAGAATACATGAAGAGCCACGCTGAATCGAAAGTGCAAGTGACCGGGGGCGGGTCTGGCACAGGTTTGTCAGCGCTCATCAATGGCACAACAGACATCGCCACGTCGAGTCGACCGATGAAAGAGGCAGAACAAAACAAACTTAGAAATAGACACAAGAGCCTGGGGACTGAAATCGCCGTGGCGAAAGATGGGGTCACTTTCTACGTCAATGAGTCAAGTACATTGACTGCCCTCACTACAGAACAGCTCAAGAAAATATACCAGGGCGACATCACCAACTGGAAAGACGTAGGTGGCCCTGATGCTTCAATCGTCTTGTATTCGCGTGAAAATTCATCGGGCACGTACGTCTTCGTCAAAGACAATCTTCTCAAAGGGGAAGATTTCGCCGCGACAGCACAGACATTGCCCGGCACCGCAGCGGTGGTAAACGCGGTCGCCAAAGACAAGTTCGGTATTGGGTATGGAGGTGCTGCCTATGCCGCCGGGGTGAAAGAGCTCAAGATTCAAGTCGGCAACGAGGCCATTGGGCCTACCGCAGAGAACATCAAGAGCGGGAAGTACCCCCTTTCACGAGATCTCTACTTTTACCTGCGCAATCGCCCCGCAGGAGAAGCGAAAAGCTTTATCGATTTCTGTCTGTCTGAAGCAGGGCAGAAACTGGTGAGCCAAATCGGCTACTTTCCAGTGAAGTAACGAAATCATGATGCACGCGCGCCAGTTCAAAGAAAAAGCCATCGCCGTGGGGGTGACGGCGGTGGGTTTGTCTGGCATTGCCATTCTATTTCTCATTGTCGTCTTCGTAGGCAAAGAAGCGTTGCCTCTCTTTTTTGATGCCGAGGTTCAGCACGAAGCGAGTCTTTCGAAACTCTTCTTGGCGCAGGTGGTGCGTGTAGGGCGGCCCGCAGCATTTGTCTGGCAGCCGGTAGGAGACATCCCCAAAGTTTCGATGATTCCTTTGTTGATAGGAACGCTCAAGGTGACTTGGGTGGCGATGCTCGTCGCTACGCCTTTGGCGGTGGGCGCTGCCCTTTTCACGGCTGAGTTTGCGCCTCGTCGAATTCGAGAAATTCTCAAACCGCTCATTGAATTGCTTGCCGGTATTCCTTCGGTTGTCTTGGGTTTCTTTGCCTTGATGACGCTCGCCAGCTATGCGCAATCGAGTTTAGGCCTCACTTCGCGTCTCAACGCATTGGTGGCGGGGCTTGCCATGGCCATCGCCATCGTGCCGGTCATTTTCACCGTTGCCGAAGATGCCCTCACCGCTGTCCCCAAAGGGTACCGAGAAGCATCGCTCGCGTTGGGAGCAACGCGTTGGGAAACCGCTTGGCGAGTCATTCTTCCCGCTGCGGCGCCCGGCGTGCTTGCCGCCTGCGTGCTTGGTTTGGGCCGAGCCGTGGGTGAAACCATGATTGTGCTGATGGCCTCGGGGAATGCGGCCATCGTCTCATCATCAATCACCGATTCGACCAGAACCATGTCGGCCACCATCGCTGCCGAAATGGGTGAAGTTGTCTTTGGTGGAGCGCACTGGTCGGTGCTCTTCTTCATCGGTGTTCAGCTCTTCGTGATGACGCTCGCCCTCAACCTGGTGGCCGCGGGCTTCGTGCGCCGTGCTGTCAGAAAAATGGGGGGCACGTCGTGAGACATTCTCCGGCCACACGCCGAGTCACTTCAGGCCTTTTTTCTGGGTTGACGGGTCTGGCCGCGGGCTTATTGGTTGCCATTCTGCTGCTCATCATCGGTGACGCCGTCTCGGGCGGCTGGAGTCACCTTTCATGGAACTTTCTCACTTCAGCGCCAACAGATGGAATGACCAGTGGGGGTGTCTTCCCTGCGATTTGGGGCACTGCCGTCTTGACGCTTTTAATGACGATGGCGGTGATGCCCATTGGGGTTATCACCGCCATCTATCTGTCAGAGTACGCACCCGAAGGTTCTAGGCTCGCTGCCGTGGTTCGAATTGCAGTACAAAATTTGGCCGGAGTGCCCTCGGTCGTTTTCGGGCTCTTTGGCCTGGGGTTCTTCATTCGCTTCCTGGGCGAACGAATCGACCACACCTTGGGCCTCGAATTGACCTGGGGCCAACCAGGCATCTTATGGGCCGCATTGACCTTGGCAGTACTGACGCTGCCCGTGGTCATCGTGGCGACAGAAGAGGCCTTGCGCACAGTCCCTTTGGAATTGCGGACGGCAAGTCTGGCTTTGGGAGCGACGAAGTCACAGACACTGGGGCGCGTGGTTCTCCCGGGGGCGCTGCCGGGCATTCTCACCGGCGCCATCTTGGCCGTGTCTCGAGGAGCCGGCGAAGTCGCGCCTATTTTGCTCACCGGGGCCGCCTACTATCTGCCTGACTTGCCTCAATCGCTGTCATCACAATTTATGCATTTGGGGTATCACACCTATGTGATGGCCACACAGTCGCCCGATGTCGATGCCACCAAACCGCTGCTGTACGCGACGGTGCTGGTGTTGCTTATGCTCACTTTTACGCTCAACGCGGTGGCGCTGATTATTCGTTCTCGCTCGCGCCGCCGAGCACAGCGCTAATTCAAAACCATGGTCCAGAGCCCAAAGTTACAAATCAAAAATCTCTCTATTCACTACGGCGACAAGTGCGCAGTGAAAGACCTCTCTCTCGATATTATTGAACATCAAGTGCTGGCCCTGATTGGCCCTTCTGGCTGTGGCAAATCAACTTTTCTGCGCAGTATGAATCGCATGAATGAGCTCATTATTGGAACTCGTCATGAGGGTGAAATTTTGCTCGACGGGCAAGACATTCACGCCCGAAAAATCGATGTGGTTGAACTCCGTCGCCGCATCGGCATGGTCTTTCAGAAATCAAACCCTTTTCCAAAATCGGTCTTCGAAAATGTGGCGTATGGCCTCAGGGTAACGGGGCTTAACAATAAAGCCGACCTCGCTGCCCGAGTGGAAACCAGTCTGAGACAGGCCGCCTTGTGGGACGAAGTGAAAGACAGGCTCGGCGATTCGGCTTTGGCCCTGTCGGGAGGCCAACAGCAGCGGCTGTGCATTGCCCGAGCGTTGGCGGTGGAACCCGAAGTGGTGCTGATGGATGAGCCTGCCAGCGCGCTCGACCCCATTTCCACTGCAAAGATTGAAGAGCTGATGAACGAGCTCAAGACGCGTTACACGATTGTAATTGTGACGCATAATATGCAGCAGGCGGCCCGGGTGTCAGACCACACGGCCTTTTTTTACATGGGAGAACTCATCGAAGTGGGCCCCACCGCGCACATTTTCACCAACCCCAGCGTGAAGCGCACCGAAGACTATGTCACCGGAAAGTTTGGCTAAGCCATGACCACACATACCGACAAAGCATATGAACGCGACCTCAAAGCACTTCGCGAACGACTCTTGGTGATGGGCTCGCGCGTCGAAGCGATGATTGCTGAATGTGTGTTGGCTTTGGCAGAGCGCGATTCGAAGCTGGCTGAGCACGTGATGAAATGTGACGTTGAGGTCAACCAACTAGAGCTGCAAATTGACGACCTCTGCCGAAAAATTATCGCGCTGCGGCAACCTGCGGCGAGCGACCTTCGGCTCATTACCACCGCCCTAAAAATCGTGACTGACCTCGAGCGCGTGGGTGACTTGGCCGTCAATATCGCCGAGCGCGCAGCCGACCTCAACAAGGCGCCGCCGATGCCCATCTATGGTGATTTGCCTAAATTGGCTGAATTGGCGCAAGGGCAGCTCAAAGATGCGCTCGAAGCCTTCGTCAAAGCCGACGTCGACAAAGCAGAACAGGTGATGAAGAGCGATGAGCTGCTCGACGCTCTTTTTGTCAAACTTCTCAACGACCTGTTGCAACTGATGATGGAAGATTCGAAAAATATTCGAAGGGCGACCAGTCTTTTATTCGTGGCCAAACATCTTGAGCGCATTGGAGATCACGCCATGAATGTCGCTGAAATGGTCATCTATTTGGTGAAGGGTACAGATATTCGTCACCCTCGAAGTCGCGCGGCTTTGCCTGCTCGGGGCTAAGCACGGAGCTTTGACATTCATCGATGATGAGCGGGCCGGGTGAGTGAGATTGCCCGGCCCGGGTTGATTTGCAGCGCCTTCTATCGCTACGGTCGGCTTTTTCTGTCCCTCTTACGGAGCGCACATGACTGTCACCATGACGAAGGGCCAGATGAAGGCCAAGTTGGAAGCCCGGGGCGGCGAATTGTCAGAGCGGCCCAAGCTTGACCCCGACGGCGTATCGCCAGGGACGAAATCAGTGCGTTGGGGTGTCCTCAATGGAGCGGATCCCAAGTTGGCGCTCCAAGTGATGCAAGAGGCTCAGCGTGAGAAACGTCGACTCGACGGAGGCTCCTCTCGTGATACCGGCGACGTCTGGCAGTCGGTGGGGCCGAAGCGTTCTCAATTCGCTATTGACGTACCCACCACTCCAAATGTCGACCTGTCGAAATACAATTCAGGGCGAGTACGCCAGATTTTCCACGACCCCACGCATCCCAACAGCTTCTATGTGGCGACCGGCCAAGGCGGTATTTGGAAGACCAACAATTTAGGTAAGAATTGGGAACCTATTTCTGACGCCCTGCCCTCGCAGTCGATAGGTGCCCTGGCGGTAGACCCCAACAGTTCTCAAAACCTCTACGTCGGTTTCGGAGACCCATTTTCGGCTGCAATGCCTGGCTTTGCGCGGTCAACCAATGGCGGCAAAACGTGGAGCGAGGTGACGATGCTCAAAGGGAGCCGCCTGGTCGCTGGAAAGCAGGTTGAAATGATCGCCACTCAAACGCGCGATCTCAAAGTTTCGCCAGATGCCCCTCACGTTTTGTTGGCCGCTACTGAGGTTGGGCTCTTTCGTTCCGAAGATTCGGGCGCTTCGTTCATTCAGGTTCTCCCTCCTGTAAACGTATCGCCCACCGACCCCCTTGCTGGAATAGGCAGTACCTGGAGCGTAGGTAGAATTGGCCCCAATACATGGTTGGCAACCGTTCGTACGGTACCCACCGCACCGGGTGCCAGGCCCGGCGGGACCATCATGCGTTCGGAAGACAATGGTAAGACGTGGCAAGAAATCGACCTTGGTGCAGCAAAAGGCAAGGTCGGGCGCATGACGCTTGCGATAGCAGAAAGCACTGTCGGAACAAAAAACCCGCGCGTCTATGTTCAAGCCGCTGACGTTGACGGCAACAAGCAGGTTGACGTGCTCCGTTCAGATGACGGCGGGCGAACCTTTTATGGGCTCGGCGTCAACGCTGAGCACGCGGCGATCAACGCGAACACGACCAAGCCAAATTTGGAACTCATGGGAGGGCAAGGGTTCTACAATCACATGATTGCAGTTGACCCCGAAAACCCCGATTTCGTCTTGGTGGGAGGCAACCTGGCCGCGGCGCGTAGCAATGATGGGGGCAAGACATGGGCATTGGTGAGTGATTGGCGCCCGCTTGCGTCGGGAGAAAAGAATGGCACCGCCAACCCAGACATCTACGTTCACGCAGACATGCACAACGCTTTCATCGGTCGCGTGAATGGGAAAAAGGTTGTGTTGGCGGGCACTGATGGAGGGGTTTTTGCCACCGACGAACG
This sequence comes from Archangium sp., assembly GCA_043753955.1. GTDB lineage: Bacteria > Myxococcota > Myxococcia > Myxococcales > Myxococcaceae > Archangium_A. The sequence goes on from JAYUVR010000315.1 coordinate 12,543, forward strand.
AATTTTCACCGCGGACCCCGACCGAAAAGCAGACGGCAGTTACGGCTTGTGGAGCAAAAATTGGAAATGGTCAGATTCTTGGAACGGGGCCGAATCAGGCCAAACCATCAACAGCTTCCTCTTCTCGAGCGTTGCAGGCTCGAATCGAATGCGCGATGCCCATGTCGTCGGTGGGCTGCAGGACAACGGTACGGTCGTCGCGCTCAAAGGCAGTTCCGAGTTTGACCAAAAACTGGGCGGAGATGGATGGGAAGTCGCCGTCAGCCCAGTCAATGACAAGATTATGTTGGCTTCTATGAACGGCTACCATTTGCGTTCTGAAGACGCGGGCCAAAATTGGCAGTTCATTCAGGAAGACCCGAAGTCGGGTTTGCCCGACAGCGGTGCACCATTTGACGTGCAGTTTGCAACTCTTCCTCAGGATGCTGTGCTGAACCCTGGTGGTCTCTCGTTTTTAACCGTCGTAGACGATGCGTTTGACGAGGCCAATCCGCAAGCTGCTCCCAAAGGCGCTGCCTATCTCACCCGAGATGGCGGGAAGAATTGGGTCAAGGCAGTGGGAAAAGTACACCTCGAGGGCGGGACAGTGACCGAAAAAATCCCCGGAGAAATGATTGAGGTGTCGTCGAATTCTCGGCACCCCAATACCTGGGGCGTCATCGCTCGAAGCATCGATGCAAACGGCATGAGTCAGAATCGGGTGTATGTCACTACGGATGGTGGGGCGAACTGGGTGCAAAGCAAACCAGTCACTTCTGAAGGTAACAATCAAGCTGTCAGCATTGACTTTGATCCGTCTGATGCCTCAGGCAAAACCTACTACATTGCCACAGGCGGCACCTTTGGCTACTCGGAAGCCCCGGGAAAAGCTTCGACGTATGTGTTTAAAACCAACGACGGTGGAACGACGTTTCAGCCCATCGGCACAGGCGATGGGGCGGGAGCACTTCCTAAGGTTCCGGCCACAGTCGTCAAAGTAGACCCTGACAACCCCCAAAGTGTGTACGTGGGAAATGTCTTTGGCGTTTATCGCTCGCTCGACGCAGGCATGACCTGGGCAAGACTTGGCAAGAACATGCCGTTCGTTTCCGTTAGCGACCTTCAAATCACCACTGACTCCAATGCGAAAAGAGCGGGCGTGCGTGCGGCGACTTATGGTCGGGGCATCTATGAAGTTGAGACCAAGAGCCGATAGTCATTGATGGCCAGAAAGGTCAGCGCATGACGAGAACGCATCGAGGGCTGTGCGTCGCGGCGACGTGGGTGTTTGGGGCCTGTGAAACATCACGGCCTCCGAGCAAGGCCGAGGTCAGCGCGGCGAAGGTTCGGGTCGGCTCGGCGTTGAGCGCCGCGGGACGCGCGCCGCGGGTGTCGAACTGCTCGGCTTGATGCCAAGCTACACTTGTGGCCAGCCGCGCTCGGTGGGGCTCGCCCGCCTCGCCGCCGATGCGCGTTTGGCGCTCCCTTGCGCTGAGGTAACGCTCGTGAGTGAGCTGGAGGCCGACGCGTTGATTTTTTCCTTCGGGCCCGAGTGCAGTTTCCGGGCGCACACCCTCACCGGGCGCGCAGTGTTCCGCCTCTCAGCAGGCGACGAGCGCTTCGATGTGAGTGGGGACTTCCAGGAGACCGTACTCGACGGGGACCCGCTGATGCTCGCCGGCGGGTACGGGGAATGCGGGGACGAGAAGCGCTACTGGGTGCGAGGCACCCGTGCCTTTGAGACTTCAGTCACCGAGCGCTTCTCGATTGACGTGCACCTGGCGCAGCGCGACGGGTTGCCGTTGATAGGCGATTCGATCTGGCTCCTCACCGGCCCGGCCGAGCTCATTCACCCCGAATCACGGGACGCGATCAGCTTGCCTAACGACGAAGAAACCAGAGGGTGTCACCATCAAAAAGCACCGTTTGCTCGCGCGCCGCATCGTAAGCCATTGATGGTCTATAAAAACTTTTGGAACGTGGCGTCGTCGTCGTCACAATTTCCCTCCAGGTGGAGCCATCCCATTCCCAAGTGTCAGATAAAGCTGGGTAGCTAGAACTTAGGTCGCCTTGCCCTCCATAGAGCACTACGCGTTGGTGTACCGTGTCGTAGACCATCCCATGCCCCAATCTTTTCGGTGGTGACAACGACGGCTTGGCTTCAATCCAGTTGGCTCCTACTGTTCCGGCAATTGTGACCGCGCAGCCAGAGTGAAGGTGTAAAACTGCGCGCGGTCGTAAGTGCAGCGCACGGTTTTTTGCACCGCGATGAATT
>JAYUVR010000316.1:0-8452 GCA_043753955.1 Archangium sp.
GGGCTCGGCTTCCAAATGGTGGTGGGTGACCCCGGCACGTCGCATTTTTTGGCAACGCAGCGGTATTCTTCCCCGCAATCGTCGTCAACTTCACACGACTTGCCTCGAACATCATGGGGAGAAGGAATGCACCCCATAAAAATAAAGATGAGGCTCACCCCAGCGATTTTCAAGGGTGGTCTGGTGTGCGACACGACGCGCTCCATAGAGAGGCCTTAGGCACTCGACCTGTCTCTGTCAGGAAAGAAGAAGTCGACTATCGTAAAATGATGGCTGGAAGCGTTTGGGGGCTGGCGGCAACTCTTCTCACTCTAACGATGGCGCCTCCTCTCGTCGAGGGTCGTCGTTTGTACGACACCATGCGGTATCAAGACGCAATCCCCTATCTTCAAGAGGCCATTCGCTCGAAGAACGTCACTGTCGAAGACCGTCGTCAGGCGGTGATTTCATTAGTGAGTGCCTACACCGCTTTGGGCCGTACCGAAGAGGCACAAAGAGCATGGGAAGAATTGCTTCGGCTCGAACCCAACACGCCCATTCCCGGCGAAGGCGAAGTCGCTCCCAAAATAAGGGAATCGTTCGAGCGCGCCAAGCGTGCGCTGTACCCTCTCGATTTTGTCGACCTTCGTCTCATCGGTTACGCAGAAGATTCTATAGAGGTCGATTTGAAAGACCCATGGAATCGGGTCAAGACCTTCGCAGTATTGGTCACTGCTGATTCAGGCACCTACGAGGAACTCACCTCGCCCGCGCACGTAGGGTTGAACAGGCTCTCTTTAGGAAATGGGAAATTCAGTCGAAAATATTATGTGGAAGCTCGCGACCTCGAGGGCACTTCGGTGGCCTCGCTCGGCAAATCAAATCAACCCCTCTTGGTCATGCCAAACATTGAACAACAACCACCTGTACCGCAGCCTGCGTTTCGCCCCAAATGGGTACCTTGGGCATTGGCAGGTTTGTCTGTAGTTGCCCTAGGTACGGGCATCGCCTTTGGCGTTTCTTCTCAGACCGATTCGAAAAAAGCAGAAGCTTCGCCCTCGGCGCGTGAAACACGTGCTTTTGATGCAGCGGCTGCTCAAAAAGCGCCTTGGGCAAACGCTTTTTACGGGGCGGCCGCCGCGACGGGGCTGCCTTCTGCGTATCTATTTTGGTCCTGGAGATGAAGCGCGTTGGGTATCAACTCTATTTAGGCCCCTATCGGTTGGGTGCGCGCCTCGCCACTGGAGGCATGGGCGAAGTTTTTCTGGGGTATCGCACTGGCTTGGGAGCGTTTGAAAAGCCCCTCGCCATCAAAGTGTTGCTCCCGCACCTTGCGGAAATTCCAAAATGTGTAGAGCAATTTCTGCACGAAGCCCGTCTTGCGGCTCAGATGAGCCACCCCAACATCGTTCAGATATTCGACGTGGGTGAAGCTGAAGGTCACTACTTCATCGCCATGGAACTTGTTCGCGGAGTCTCTCTCACCGCGCTCATTCGCGGCCTTGAAAAACGAGGCAAAAAAGTCTCGCCGTCGGTAGTGACTTACATTGGCCGGTGTTTGTGTGAGGCGCTCCATCACGCGCACGAACTCACGGACGCTGCAGGCACTCGCTTAGGTGTCGTTCACCGTGACGTCTCACCTCAAAATCTTTTGCTCTCGGTCAATGGTGAAGTGAAGTTGACCGACTTCGGCATTGCCAAAGTGCACTCTGCTTCGAGTTCTACGCGGCCGGGCGAAATCAAAGGCAAATATGCATACATGTCGCCAGAGCAAACGAAAGGAGAACGTCTCGATGGGCGGTCAGATCTCTTCAGCGCTGGCGTCACGCTTTTCCAACTCGCTGCAGCCATCAACCCTTTTCAAAAAGAAGAACGGGCCCAAACGCTTGATGCGATTCAAAACGAACGATTGCCTCACCTCAGTGCACTGAGACCCGACTTTCCTCCCGAACTCAATGCGGCGATTGAAAAAGCCACCGCTGCAGATCGCGAGAGTCGCTTTCCCGACGCCATCGCTTTTCGAAACGCGCTTCCGCCGCTCTCGGCCGATTGCAGAGAAGAGCTCGCCAATCTTCTACGAGAAGTGTGCGCTGAAACAGTGGCTAAGGTTGATGATCTCGCCGAGGCGCACCCTGAAACTGTTGGAGCGACTGCCGGAGAAAGGTTTGGGAAGAAGCGAGTCGCACTCCTTATTCTTGGAGGCGCTTCCCTAATCTTTGCGCTCACCTGGTGGAACGGCCACTTGACCCAACCGCCTGCTGTGGCAGTACCCGCCCCCATGTCGCCTCAGGCGCAAGCTCAGCGAATTGAACCCCCCGCACCTCTTAAGCCTTCAATACAAACTCAAACTGCGGCGCCAATTCCTGTGAATGTGACCGAGCTTGCGCCGCGACGAAAAGCGCCGCCCAAACTCAATGGTCAGCTCACCGTTGATGCAACGCCTTGGGCGCAAGTAAAGCTCGACGGCAAGCTGATCGGCGAGACACCTTTGGCCAACATCAGCCTCAGTGCGGGCCCTCATGTGTTGGAATTTTTTAACCCGGTGAACCAGGCGCGAACCAAACGCACGGTATCAATTGTGTCTGGTCAAAATCTGCAGGTGAAAGAGGACCTTCGTCCGTGATGAGCAATTCGAGTGTGACGCCTGAAACCGCGCAAGTGAGCGAAGCCGGTACGGGGTTACCTGCGCATGTGTCCGTAGAAGCCATCGACGGCCCAGGGCGGGGTGCCACCATAAAATTGTCTCCGGGCATCTTCACCATCGGCAGTGGTTCAACATGCGACTTGGTGATTCGCGATACGACGGTTTCGCGTTGCCACGCCTCGCTTGAATTGCTGCGCGATGGGGTGAAAGTGCGCGATCTCCAAAGCAGAAACGGCACTCGTTATCTCGGCGCTCGCATCACCGAGGCCCGCATTCCCATCGGAGCAAGCATTCAGGTGGGCAAGACGAAGCTTCAGTTTACGGCGGGTGAAATGAGCATGCCCCTCAGCGAGGTCACAGAGCTGCAGGGGATGATTGGGAAATCAGCGGTGATGAGAGCCTTGTTCGCTCAAATGCAACGACTGGCTCAGTTGACAGCACCAGTGCTCATTCAAGGTGAGACGGGGGTCGGGAAAGAGCGAGTGGCGAAGGCGCTGCATGCATTGTCCGCTCGTTCGAGCGCGCCTTTTGTCTCTTTTGATTGTGCTTCAGTGAGTCGTGAATTGGTCGAGAGTGAGCTCTTCGGTCATGTTCGTGGTGCCTTCACTGGCGCACAGAGCGATCGCGAAGGAGCGATTGAGCTCGCGAATCAAGGCATCTTATTTCTTGATGGAGTCGACGAACTTCCGTTGGATCTCCAGCCGAAATTGCTCAGGGCCATCGAAGCCCGTGAATTTCATCGCGTAGGAGAAGGGAAAACGCGGCGAGTCAATGCTGCCTTTGTCTCGTCTGCGCGGGCTGACTTGGCCAAGGCTGCTCGAAAAGGTCAATTTCGCTCTGACCTTTACTACCGCATTGCAGGCGCGACATTGTTCGTGCCGCCTTTGCGTGAACGCGCAGAAGACATTGCCAGCTTGGTGGCGCAGTTTTGCCAAGAAGCATCTGGGCTGGCCCTCTCATTGAGCCCGGTCACGCTGGCCGCTTTTCAGTGCGATCCCTGGCCTGGCAACGTGCGAGAGCTGAAACATGCAGTCCAACGCGTATTGGCCCTGGGTTCAACAGACCCCCATTCGCCGGAACCAGAGACTGCGGTTCCTGAATATTTTGCGGCTCGAACTCAACTGCTCGACAAGTTTGAACGTGACTACCTGGTAGCGCTGATGGAGCAATTCGGAGGCAACGTGGCCCAAGCCGCTAAAGCCGCGAATGTGGCTCGAAGTCAGTTGTATCGAATGTTCGATCGACACGGGTTGGCGCCTAAACGCTGAAAATCAAATTCGAGGCCTTCGCAGTTCTCTCTTGCGCGACTCTGGCACGGCGTGGTGAGTGCGTTGGCCCATGTCAGAAGAAGTCAGCACCGAACAAAAGCTGTACGATGAGCGCGCTTCCAAGGCCAAGCAATTGCTTGAGCTCGGAGTCAACCCTTACGGCAATGGCTTCAGACCTGAATCGACAGCCATTGAGCTGTCCTCCAAATATGGCGCTGAAACCCCCGAGCACCTTGAAGCCACTAAACCCGGGCCCTTCAGCATTGCCGGCCGAGTGGTCTCAGTGCGCGACTTCGGCAAGGCCGCGTTTATCGTGGTGCAAGACAGAACCGGTACGCTGCAAGTACACATTAAAAAAGATGCGCTGGGCGAAGACGCATTCAAAGTGTGGAAGCTGGTCGACCTGGCTGACTTCGTCGGCGTTCAAGGAACACTCTTCAAGTCGAAGACAGGTGAATTGACGATTTCTGCGGCTCAGTTTCATTTCTTAGGCAAAGCCCTTCGTCCGCTACCTGGGAAATTCAGCAAAGGTGATGACGCTGAAGCCAAGGCGTGGGCCGAGAAACAAGCGCTTCAAGATGTTGAAGAGCGCTATCGACGTCGATATGTCGACCTGCTCTCGAACCCACAAGTGAAAGAGACGTTTAAGAAGCGCACCAAGTTGGTGCAGTTTCTTCGCAATTATCTCGACGCTCGTGACTTCCTCGAAGTCGAGACTCCGATGATGCATTCACTGGTGTCTGGGGCGACGGCGCGGCCTTTTAAGACGCACCACAATGCGCTCGATATGGGCTTGTTCATGCGCATTGCGCCGGAACTCCATTTAAAGCGTCTGGTAGTCGGAGGGTTTGACCGGGTCTACGAAATCAACCGTAACTTTCGGAATGAAGGCATCAGCACTCGCCACAACCCTGAATTTACGATGCTGGAATTTTACCAGGCCTACGCCACTTACGAAGACTTGATGGATCTCACCGAAGACATGTTGGCCCAAGCCGCGGTCGCTGTGTGCGGAAGCACGAGCGTGAAGTACGGCGAGCACACCATCGATTTCAAAAAGGGTTGGCCGCGCATCCCCATGACGGAATCCATCTGTCAGCGGGTCAAAGACGTGAGTGAAAAAGACTTCACCGACTTGGATAAGTTGAGAGCAGTGGCTCAGCGTCGTGCTGACGAAAAAGAAAAGGCCGTGCTGGGTACCATGAATGCGGGCGAGCTCATCGGGGCTCTGTTTGAGCAGTACGTCGAAGGTGAATTGATACAACCTACGTTCATCACCCAGTTCCCGGTGGAAACGAGCCCGCTCGCGCGGCGCAATGATGCGAACCCCAAAGTGACAGATCGTTTTGAGCTCTTTTGCGTGGGCCGTGAAATCGCCAACGCCTTCAGTGAGCTCAATGACCCCGTCGACCAAGCGCAACGCTTTCAAGCCCAACTCGAGGCCAAGGGTCGAGGTCAGCAAGAAACGATGGACTACGATCACGACTACATTCGCGCGTTGGAACATGGGCTGCCTCCGACGGCGGGCGAAGGCATCGGTATTGATCGCTTGGCGATGCTGCTGACCGACGCTCAGTCCATTCGCGATGTCATTCTCTTTCCTCAGCTGAAACCTCAGAAGTGAATCGAAAACGCGCCTCGGTGGTGGCGGTGATTTTCCTGCTGCTTGGCTTCATCGAGCTGGGGGTGGGGTTGGTGCGCCTTGAGCTCATTGGGGCCGCGGTAGGCGACCTCGGCGCCTTAGCCGTGGGGTGGGGCGTCTTCGTCAAAGCCATAGCGTCCGTGGTGGGTATCGCGCGATTTCATTCCGCAGCGGCTCCTCAAATTTTGGAAGGTTTTGGTCAAGCCAACGTGCTCGTTGGAGCCACCCTCTGGGTCGTCGGCTGGTTGATGCTGGCGCTGACCATTCGCAGCCCTCAAGACCAAAAGCAGACTCAAAGTATTGTCTCTGAAAAGGTGTTGCACCCCAGGCTTGCCAACTACGTCGATTTTCATTGGGGCACATTGGCCGCGTATGGGTTTGGCTTGTTCCTTTCGGAACTGGTTTTTCTTTTTCTGTACATCGCCATTGTGGGCAAAGGCACCGTGCAGGGCGGGGTGGCCCAAAGCGGCCTGTCTCCGGTCGTTGCTTTCTTGGTTTCATTTGCGGTGGCCATGTTCATCGCCTTCGGCGGCGGTTTCATCGGAGCCGCAAATTCCAAACGCCTGTCGACCCCAGAAGCCACGTTGGCGTTTCTCTACTTTGGGTTACCGCTGCCGGTGCTGATGACGGTGATGCATTCGGTGCCCATCCTGATGGCCGACTTCGGCATCAAGCTAAAAGAAGTCATCTACCTCTCATCGTTGCTCGGTGAGAACAGACCTGAGCTCGGCTATTGGCTGGTGACTCTGACTTTGGGTCTGAGTTTCTTTCTGGGCATAAACTTAGGTTTTGTCTCGACCTCGTCGGGGCGGTTTGATCTCCGAGCATCGTACGAATTGTTCATTGCTTCGAGACACGTTTCTGTGTTCCGCCCCCGTTTGCTTTTGGGCGCGTTTGCGGTGCTGCTGTTGGGCATCGTGCCTCCACTCATTTTGTGGGGCATCATTTCTGCCGCTGAAGCGGTGGTGGAACGCACGCGAATTCGCAAGTTGGGCATGAAAGACCCACTCGATGCCGCCGCGGCTCTGAATGAGCTCAAAGTCAGAGCGCAAACGCCGACGGCGATGATGACGGCACTCTCTGTGGGCGGCGTTGGTGTCGGGGTGATGGCGTTGATCATCGTACTGTCAGTGATGAGTGGTTTCGAGGCTGACTTGCAGAAGAAGATTCTCGGCACCAATGCCCACGGAGTGGTCATGAAGTACTCGCCAGAGATGCCCGAGTACGACGAAGTATTGGCGAAGGTAGAGAAGGTGCGCGGTATCGCTGGAGCCACACCCTTCATCTTGAATGAAGTGATGATTTCATCTGAGGGCAATGTTTCGGGTTCGATGATTAAGGGTATCGACCCAGACACAATCGGTCGGGTTACTGACTTACCTGAATACTTGTTGCCTGGTGGGAAGCTTGAATGGCTCAAAGATCCCACCCAAATTACCGTCAAGCACCTGGCTCCTTTTGGTGAACCTGCGTTTGATGATCGCCCCGCCACTGTTGAGCCGCAAAAGAAGAAGGAAATCGAAGACATCGAGCGCGACCCGCTGTTGGATCTCCCCGACAAAAAAGAAGAAGAGCCGGTGTTGTTGCCGGGCATCTTGATGGGCCGAGAACTCGCTGCATCGCTCAAGGTGGTCGTGGGCGATCGCGTCAATGTGATTTCACCCATCGGAGGCGAATTAGGTCCCCAAGGTCCCATGGCGAAGATGAGGCCCTTCCGCCTGGCCGGCATTTTCTATTCGGGCATGTACGAGTACGACTCGAAATTTGTCTACATTCACCTGAGCGAGGCGCAGACCTTCTTCAACATCAAGGGCGCCACCGGCATCGAAGTCAAAGTGACCGACGTCGACAACGCCCGCGGTACGATGAAGGCGGTCTACGACACCCTCGAGGGTTACCCCTATCGGACCAAAGATTGGGGCGAAATGAATCGCAATCTCTTCGCTGCCTTGCGCTTGGAAAAGTTGGTGATGGGCATCATCTTGTCCATCATCGTCATCGTGGCTGCGGGGTTGATTGTCGCCACCGTCATCATGCTGGTGCTTGAGAAGCGCAAAGAAATAGCAGTGCTCAAAGCGCTCGGCGTTCCCGATGGCGGAGTGGTGAAAATTTTCCTCGCCGCGGGTCTCCAAATCGGAATTGCAGGTGGAATCTTGGGGCTCATTTCAGGCTTGGCCTGGTGCCTCTTCATTGAGCGGGTGGGCATCAAGCTTGACCCCCAGGTGTATTACATTCCCTCGTTGCCCGTTCGCATCGAGCCATTTCAGACGGCTCTTTCTGTCGTCATTGCAATCTTGGTGACGTTTTTGGCCAGCATCTACCCCGCGCTCAAGGCTTCGCAGGTCGAACCTGTCGATGGGCTCAAGTCGGAATAATGGTTATGAGCGAGCCCTTTCTCGACGTCGTCGAAGTTTCAAAATCGTATTTTCTCAACGGCAAACGCATCGATGTGTTGCGAGACGTCACCGTTCAGATTCATCAAGGCGAATTGGTTTCCCTGGTGGGCGCTTCAGGTTCGGGCAAGAGCACCTTTCTTCACGTGGTGGGGACTCTCGATCTCCCTGCTTCAGGAAAGATGTTTTTTCGCGGCAAGTCGGTGTTCGACATGAATGACGCCGAAGTGGCCGAATTTCGAAATCAGACGATTGGTTTTGTCTTTCAATCTCACTACCTGTTGCCCGAATTCACCGCCGTTGAAAACGTCGCCATGCCCGCCCTCATTCGGAGGCAAGAGAAGCGCGCGGTCATGAAGAGAGCCCGTGAATTGCTCGGGCGGGTGGGCCTGGAAGAACGTGCTGAGCACCGACCGGGTGAGCTCTCAGGTGGTGAATCGCAACGCGTGGCCTTGGCTCGCGCACTCATGCTCAAGCCCGACCTGTTGCTGGCCGATGAACCCACGGGGAATCTCGACCCCGCCAC
>JAYUVR010000317.1:0-13350 GCA_043753955.1 Archangium sp.
AGTTGTTTGAGTGAGGTGACTTCGATTTCAATTTTCACCAATCGAGGAGCGTTGGCTTTGGCCCGCGAAAGGGCCTTGGCAATGGAACCTCCGACAGCGGCGATGTGGTTGTCTTTGATCAACACGCCATCAAAAAGCCCGAAGCGATGATTGTGTGCACCACCGTCACGCATCGCTTGTTTGGCCAAACCGCGCATTCCGGGAGGCGTCTTTCGCGTATCGAGAATCTTAAGCTTCGAGCCCTTCACCCCATCGATGAGGGCCACGGCTTGAGCGGCGGCAGTGGCCATGCCCGCACACCGTTGAACGAGGTTGAGTGCGGTTCTCTCGGCGATGAGCAGGCTCCGTAACGAGCCACTCAGGGTAGCCACGCGCTGCTTTGATTTTGTCTTCGCACCATCGTTCGCTTCGAGCTTGATTTTTACTGCGGGGTCGACACGTTCAAAAGTGCGCACGAAGGCATTCAAGCCTGAGAGCACCATCGGCTCTTTGGCCCAGAGCTCGCCTCGCCCTTTTGCTTGAGCTGGAACCAAGGCTGCCGTGGTGACATCACCTGCGCTGCCGAGATCTTCGTCGAGCGCCAAATCGATGAGCCGATCGAGATACGAATTCATTGAACGCTCTTCTCTCAAATCAAGCGGCTTTAGCTCTTTCTTTTTTTGACCGAAGACGCCTTCTTCGGCGCGCGACGTTTCGTCTTGGGAGCTTGAGCCTTTGGTTTCACTTTTACTTTTGTCTTTTTGAGAACTGGTTTCTTCTTCGGCACTCGAGTCGGCTTCACGGCCGCAGTCTTCTTTTTGGGGCCTCGGGCCGACTTCGTAGCTGCAACCTTCCTTGGGGTACCTCGCGACTGTTTCACCGCGGCAGGTTTCTTCTTTCCCGCGGTCTTCTTTGATGAAGGAATCTTTTTCTGAGACGCCCGTGCTCGTGCCTTTGCCGCATCGAACTTAGGACCCGCAACGTCGATCTCTAAGAGTTGCTCCTTTAATCCGTCGCCAAGATTGACCGAGCTGTTTGGTGCCGGCGCTGCAATCTCCACCCCGCCTGCATCGAGACGGCTCAAATTGTCGGTGACCTTCACGATTCGAGCCTTCAACTCATCGACGCGAGCTCTGTCTTTAGCCACTACTTCAGCAGGCGCCCGCGCCACAAAATCAGGCTTACTCAAACGACTTTCGAGGCCGGAAATTTCTTTCTCTGCCTTTTCAATTTCCTTCTTCAGCCGTTCCTTTTCTTCACCGAGATCCACAATGCCTGCGAGAGGCACATACATCTCAATCTCTGCGCGAACGTCAGCCGCAGCCTGAGCCGGCTTCGGGCCCAGATCGCTGATGTGCAACGACGAGAGTCTGGCCAATTGCACGACATAGTCAGCACAACGGTTGAGCGTTTCTCGAAGAGCCGGGTTTGCCGATTGAACATACGCTTCAAGGCGAAGCGCAGGCGACAGCATCGACTCACCCCGAATGGTACGAAGCCCTTCAATCACTTCGATGACGGGTTGCATTTCAGCTTCAGCGGCTGCATCAGCCAAACGTGAATCTGGTGCTGGGTAATTGGCCAAACAAATTGACTCGACCGGGCGCTCCATGGGCAGCTTTTGCCAAATTTCTTCGGTGATGAACGGCATGAAGGGGTGCAGCGCCCTGAGCACTTGGTCCAAACAAAAGACAAGCACCGCACGCGAGGCGTCTCGAGCTTGTGCATCTTCACCGCGAAGCGCTCCTTTAGAGAGCTCGATGTACCAGTCACAAAATTCTCGCCAAAGAAACTGATAGAGCACTGAAGACGCTTCACCGAATTGAAACGCGGCCAAAGCATCAGCCGCCCCGGCTAAGCACACGTTGAGTCGCGAAAGAATCCACCTGTCGGCTAGAGACAGGGTTCTGTCTTTGACGAACACATTGGGGTCGAGCTGAAAATCGCCCATGTTCATCAATGCAAAGCGGGCCGCGTTCCACAGCTTGTTACAAAACGCACGGTAGCCCTCGATGCGCTCGATGCTCAGCTTGATGTCTCGTCCCTGCTGCGTCAGCGCGGCCAGCGTGAAGCGCAGCGCATCGGCACCCATCGGTTGCAGCCCTTGAGGGTACTTATTGCGCACTGAAGCCGGCAAAGCCGTCGCGGGGGCACCCCTGATGATGTCGAGGGGGTCGATGACGTTCCCCTTCGTCTTCGACATCTTCTCGCCCTTCTCATCGCGCACCATCGCGTGGAGGTACACCGTGCGAAACGGGACTTCGCCCATGAAGTGAATGCCCATCATCATCATTCTGGCGACCCAGAAGAAGATGATGTCGTGACCCGTTTCCATCACCGCATTCGGGTAAAATGTTTTGAGGTCAGCAGCCTGCGTATTGGGCCAACCTAAGGTCGAAAAAGGCCATAGAGCCGAGCTGAACCAGGTGTCGAGTACGTCAGGGTCTTGCACCCAATTGCCTTCAGGCTTGGTTCGCGAGACGACGAATTTACTGCTCTCAAAATCGACTGAACCATCGGCATTCTGCTCGTACCACGCGGGAATTTGATGGCCCCACCACAGCTGGCGGCTGATGCACCAGTCGTGAATGTTACGCATCCACGCGAAGTAGGTATTGGCCCACGATTCGGGCACGAATCGAGTTTTGCCTTGTTCGACCGCAGCGATGGCTTCGTCGGCGAGGGGCTTGATTTTCACGTACCACTGCCAAGACAACCGCGGCTCTACCGGAACGCCCGTGCGCTGACTGACAGCCAAGGGCAATTTGTGCGGCTTCTCTTCAACGAGCAGCCCAAGCGCTGTCAGATCTTCAAGTATCTTCTTCCGCGCAGCGAAACGTTCAAGCCCTTGATATGGCCCTCCGTTTTCGTTGACGTGAGCGGTGTCGGTGAAGATGTTGATGATCGGCAATTGATGCCGCTGCCCGGTAGCGTAGTCATTGTGATCATGCGCAGGTGTCACCTTGACGACGCCGGTACCGAACGTCGGGTCGACCAGCACATCGTCAGCGATGATGGGGATCTGACGATTTATCAACGGGAGCAACACTTTTTTGCCGATCAGATGTTTGTATCGAGCATCTTCAGAGTGCACTGCGACTGCGGTGTCACCCAACATCGTCTCAGGCCGGGTGGTAGCGACTATCAACTTCTCGTCGGTGCCCTCAACTGGGTAGGCGATGCTCCACATCGAGCCTGCGCGTTCTTCATTGTCGACTTCGAGATCTGAGAGCGCTGTGCGCAGCTGTGGGTCCCAATTGATGAGCTTGCGTGCTCGATAGATCAAACCCTCTTCATGCAGACGAACAAAAACTTCTTTCACCGCATCAGAGACGCCTGCATCCATGGTGAAGCGCTCGCGAGACCAGTCGAGAGACGCACCCAGCACTTTGTGCTGCTCTCAATGCGAGCGCCGTATTTCTCTTTCCATTCCCAAACACGCTTTAAAAATTCTTCACGCCCGTAATCATGGCGCGACTTCTTTTCCGTCTTCAGAAGCTCTCGCTCGACCACCATTTGAGTGGCGATGCCGGCGTGATCCGTACCCGGTACCCAGAGCACATTAAAACCACTCATCTTCTTCCATCGAATGAGAATGTCTTGAATGGTTGCCGTAAGCGCGTGGCCCAAGTGAAGCGAGCCCGTCACATTTGGAGGCGGAAGGACGATACAAAAAGCAGGCTTGGTCGAATGCGCATCGCCTTTGAAGTAGCCGCGTTCATTCCACAACGGGTACCACTTCGATTCCACGAGGCCAGGTTCCCACCCAGAAGAAAGCTCAGTTTCAATCGTCATCACAAAACCCTTCTCACAAGAAACACAAGAGGCGGCCCCTCAAGCATGAAAGAGAGCCGCCTTCGACAAATTCAAGTTCTAAAAGAGAACTTAAGAAAGCCCTTTGGCTTCACGATCTTTAATCAAGCGGTCTAATTCTTGGCGAATGATGCTCTCTGCCAATTGAGGCACGACTTCCCAAGCGATTTTTTCGATGACCTCTCGAGACGCTTTCGACAACGCCTCTCGCAACACGGCCTCACCGCCATCGCGATGGCTGTCGAGATCTAGCGACTCGACACGCTGAGGTGGAGCTTGCACCTGCACACCCAAACCATAGGGGTCTCGACGAGGAGGCCCCCCTACTCCTGGCAAAGGCGCCGCCCCCGGAGCACGCGGAAAGGCGCCCGGCATTCCCGGCGCGGGCGGCCGAGGCATGCCCGGCTGCATGCCCATCGGAGGCGCCATCGGCCGAGCCATGGGCGGCTGACCCATCGGGTTTGGAGGTCGCGGCATGCCGGGCTGCATGGCCATCGGTCGAGGTTGCATTCCCTGCGGAGGCATCCCCGGTTGGCCCATCGGCATTCCGGGCATCGGCGCTCGAGGCATGCCGGGTTGGGTGCCCATCGGCACGCCCATGGGGCGAGGCATGCCTGGCTGCGTGCCCATCGGCATCGGTTGCATCGGCCGTGGCATGCCTGGCTGAGTGCCCATCGGCATCGGTTGCATCGGCCGTGGCGTGCCCGGCTGAGGCGCCTGAGGCATGCCTTGAACGCCAGGCATTGGCCTTGGCTTTTGAATGCCTTGCAAAGCGGGCGAAGAGCTCGCCGGCCGCGGCTGCGATGGAGCGGGCACAGGCGCCGAGCTGACCGGAGCAGGCGCTGTCGTCGATGGACCCAAATGAGACAGTGGGTTTGGCTGAGCCGCGGCTGCAGGCATGCCGACGGAGGCCCTGACGCGATCGAGGAAGGACGTGCTGTCAAACGGTTTGGGAATATGGCCATTGGCACCCACCGCTTGTGCGCGCGCGGGGTCGAAGGGCTCAAAAGTTCCAGCGAGGAGCAATACCGGAATGTGCGCCGTCGAAGGGTCAGCTTTGAGCTCTTGGCAGACGTCGTAGCCATTTTTCCCGGGCATGGTGCAATCAGCGAGCACCAGATCTGGTTTCATTTCTTTGGCTCGAGCGACGGCATCAAGGCCGTTGTCGACTGCAGTGAGCGCGAAGTCTTCGAGAGCGAAGAGCATTCCCACGACTTTTCGAATCGTAAGTGAGTCGTCGGCGACCAATACTGATTTGGGCATCGCGGGTTCCGGGGGTAAGTGAACTGGTTTTAAGGAAGCGGACCAAAGCTTATGAGCAAGTGACGAAGGCTCTCAAGAAAACATCCTTCCCACGTCGAGGATTGCCGAACTTTCTAACGCGGCCCCAGAGCGGACACCTTCTACTTGACTGGCGCACAGACCGAACAAATCGCCTCCGACCTCGAAAAGAACCAAAAAGGGCTCGACTCGCCCCATCGGGCCCACCGTAAAAACGGGGCAGAGTTGAGCGCGATGAATGACAGCGCCCAAAAAGCTGCCAGCATTGGGGCTGCGATTGAAAAACGCTCCCGTTTCAACGACCTGAACCACGTGATGAAGAGGAATGGCTAAACGTTCACCTAAAAGCGAAAACACCAACCCACTCTGAGCGCTACGCAGGTGCCGTTCGAGGGGCTTCATTTGCTTCGGCAAACCGCGAGCTGCGCCGTCAGCATCGAGTTCGAAGACCAATCGGTTTTCGTATTCGAGCGCTCCTACGATGGCCGGCGACAAGAGCGGAATAAGTCGGCCGTGAATTGACCAACGTTGCACACCTGCGATGTCAAATACCCCCTCGACCTCCTTTACACCTACAGCCAGCCGCGGCGAAGTGTCGATGACCACCGCCGCTCCACGGGTACCTTCGGCTTCGCCGCCGAGAAGTAACGATAAATCTCGTATGGGGAGCTCTTCAGAGACCTTCAATACGCCCAACACCGACGTTCGAGCCACTTCAAGCACACGCACCGCATCAAGGGCATACCGGGTCGCCCCTGCACTAAAAAACACACACAATCGGCGTTCTTCTCGATTGACCACGAGCCACGAAGCTCGCACGGCTGCGGCGCCTCTGCTAGTTCATCAACTTGGCAATGGCGCAGATACTCTTGGTCGACGATGAGAAGGTGGCACGCTCGCTCTACAGCGATTTCCTGGCCGGTGCGGGTCATGAGGTGACCTCAGTCGGTTCGGCTGTCGAAGCCAAAGAAGCCCTCGCGAAGACGAAATTTTCGCTGGTGGTGACAGATCTCATCCTTCCGCAGACAGATGGGATGGCACTTCTCCAATTCGTCCGCGCCACACAACCTGAGGTTGAGGTCTTGGTGATCACCGCTCTCGACAAAGTCGAACCTGCAGTGCGAGCCATCAAAAGCGGTGCGACTGACTATTTGATCAAACCCGTGCAGCCTGAGGTTTTGGCTCATGCCGTCAACCGCGCCCTCACGCAGCGCACGCTGTTGAAAGAAAATGAAGCCCTGCGCCAACACGTGGCGCTCCTGGAGGCAGGTCAGCGCATCGTCACCGTGCTTGAGCGAGAACAATTGGCTGAAGCCGCGGTGGCCGCGTTTCGCTCAATGTGTGCAGCGCAAGCTGTGGCGGTGTTCACCAAAGAATCGGCACAGCAGCAACTTGAACTGGTCAGAGCCGATGGCTTCGATGAGATCGCGTACTCAACGGTGCAAGAGCAGACCCTCGCACTGGTTCGAGATCAAGTCGCGTCGATGGAACGCTCAGGTCGCCCGGTGCAAATCGAAGGGCTCGGCTTCGAAGCGGCCTTTTTGGTCCCCGCTTATGAAGGTGAAAACCTTCACGGTGCGGTCCTGTTGTTTTCTCGAACGCCCATGGCCGAAATCAACGTGGCCGCGGCCGCTTTTCTCGCGCGTCATTTGGGCATGGCGCTCAAGAATTTGGGCAAGTTCGCAGCGGTTGAAGACCTCGTCTATCTCGACGATCTCACGCACCTCTTCAACAGCCGCTATCTCCAGTTGGTGCTCGACAAAGAATTCAAAAGCGTCGCCATCACCGAAAAGCCGTTTTCACTTCTCTTTCTCGACCTTGATTACTTCAAGAGCATCAACGACACCCATGGTCACCTGGTGGGCTCGAAGTTGTTGGTCGAGGTTGGCCGGGTGGTTAAAAACTGCGTGCGCGACAACGATATTGTTTGCCGCTGGGGCGGTGATGAATATGTCGTTTTGCTGCGAGGCACAGACTCCGGTGGTGCTCTCAAAGTCGCCGAGCGCATTCGTCGATCGATCGAAGTGCATCGATTCTTAGCCCGCGAAGGCTTTAGCCTCAGCATCAGCACGTGCATCGGCATCGCTTCGTTTCCTGAGCACGCGCAAGATCAAGAGACGCTGGTCGACTTTGCTGATCGCGCGATGTACCGGGGAAAAAAGAGCACTCGAAACATCATTTACATGGCCGCCAAAAACCTTGAGGCCACTCCTGCAAGCCGGCATCAAACCAGCCCACTCCCTCAGGGCCCTAACGAGGGCTAGAGGGTCGGACTTTTTTTGTAACCGTCAGAGATCGATCAAACCCATCTTGGCGGCGCGAACCACCGCCTCAACACGTTTCTGCGCATTCATTTTTTGCAGAATCGAATTGACGTGAAATTTCGCGGTGTGTTCGCTGATGGTAAGTCGAGCGGCGATTTCTTTGTTCGACAACCCGTCTGCCATCAACACGAGAACTTCGTTTTCTCGTTTGGTGAGGGTGTCATTTTCAACAGAACGCCCTGGTGTCAACAGGTCGGAAACCATCAACGGTTTGGCAGTGGTTAGGGCCGCAAGGTACGACGGTTCAGCGACCGCCAACCCTTCGTGAAGAGCCTGTATCGCAGCGGCAATCGCGCGAGGTTCGCTGTCTTTGCGAATGGCCCCTTTCGCCCCTGCCTTGAATGCTTCGGCACTCTGTCCGGGACCAATGAGCGCCAACACCGGCCGCTTGTAGGTCAATTGATGAATGGTTTGGAATGCATTGACGCTGTTGGTTGAAGTGTCGATCACCATCACGTCTGCTTGAGTCACTCGAGCTGAAATCTCGAGGTTTGTTTCGACAGGGCTTAAAATCATCTGCTCTGCATGCTCTGACAACGCTTCGACGAGAGAAAAATCACCTTGAACAGCAACACGGAGCGGCAACGTCTTAGGGGGAAGGCCTTTCATAGTTACCTCACAGATAAAGCAGGTTGGACCACAAGCAAGGAGTCGACTCTTCGCCGTCACGAACACAGATGCTTGCGAGAGCCATTCCGTTTCGTTGAGAAAGGTAAAGACGTTCGCGCTCAAGCAACATCAGCTGGTTGGGCCCTGCAGCCCGCCAATCAACATCTGGTGCAATGCCACAGTGAGACTTTTCGCCCCATCTCGCTGGACAACAAACGTCAACTGAAGCCCAGAGCCATAACTACTGAGCACCTGCACATTGAGCGATTGAGCCAGGGAAAGCGCTCGTCGCAACACTGAAAAGTCTGCGTTGAGACCGGTGCCGACACAGGTCACGGTCGCGCAATCATCAAGCACAGAGACTTCGGGGGGGAGCAGCGCACGTAGTCGCTGCGGGGCGTGCACGTCATGGAGCGGTACGATGAGCACTGTTCCCCGCCGCTCGTCCCACGACACATGGCGCGCTTTGATGTGTTGCGCGTCGAGCAATTCAAGCAACGCATGCGGCGGTGCCAAGGTAAAAAAGATCCACACGTCTGATTCGCTGGTGATGCCTTTGACGCGGCTCCCCTCGCTGCTCGACCGAATCGACGTGCCTGAACCGCCGCCATGAGTCGACTTCGCGTGGATGACAATGCCCTTTTCTCGAGCGAATTCTACCGCTTGCGCATTGAGTACTTTGGCTCCCGCGACGGCGAGCTCTTGCATTTCGTCAAAGGACAACGAATCGAGTTTCACTGCGTCAGGCACGATGCGCGGGTCAGCAGAGAAGACGCCATCGACGTCTGAATAGATTTCGCAGTCTGCCCCTAGGGCCGCTGCAAGCGCCACCGCGGTGGTGTCTGAGCCGCCGCGACCGAGGGTGGTGACTTCTCGGTTTCTCGAAACGCCTTGGTACCCCGCGACAATCACCACTTTGTTGCGAGCCAATTCAGCTTCGATGCGCTCAGGCTTCACTTCAATGATTCGGGCCTGTGCGTGCGTGTCATCGGTGATGATGCCACTTTGACTGCCGGTGAAACTGATGGCGGGCACCTCGAGCTCTTGAAGCGCCATCGACAACAGCGCCATCGAAATTCTCTCGCCGCAGGTGAGCAACATGTCGAGTTCGCGACGAGGTGGGTCTGCACTCAATTGTTTGGCCAGAGCCAGCAATTCGTCAGTGGTGTCTCCCATGGCCGAAACCACCACCAGCACCCGCCAGCCTTCGTCGCGCCGCGCTTTTACCCGGGTGGCGACTTTTCGAATTTTCTGTGGGTCTGAGACTGATGAACCTCCAAATTTCTGCACCACAATTCGAGACATGTGCACTCCAAACTGGCTGCCTTAGCGTATCTGCACAATTCCCGCCAAATCACAGCAGGCTTTCAGTCGCTCGCGTTGACACTCCGAAATGTCCCCTGTATTCGGCGCGTTTCAACTGCATGCCTCTTAAAGGAATCGACCGACTATGCCGATGATCGAGGTCGAAAACCTCACCAAGTTGTACCGCGATCGCGTCGCAATTGACGCACTCAACTTCAGTATCAACGCCGGTGAAATCGTCGGTTTCCTGGGGCCCAATGGTGCCGGCAAGTCGACCACCATGAAAATTCTCACCGGTTTTATGCCAGCGACTTCAGGGAAAGCGCGCGTCGCAGGTTTCGATATTTTTGAGCAGCCACTCGAGGCCAAGCGCCGCATCGGCTATTTGCCAGAAACGCCCCCGCTCTACCCAGAGCTCACGGTTCGCGAATACCTCAAGTTTGTTTCGGAGCTCAAAGGGGTCACTTCTTCGAAAGTGAAGAGCGAGATCGATCGCGTGGCGGCAGGTACTGGCATCGTGCCCGAACTCAACCGGCTGACAGGCACGCTCTCGAAGGGTTTTCGTCAGCGTGTGGGCATTGCTCAAGCCATGCTCGGAAACCCTGCGCTTCTCATTCTTGATGAGCCGACTGAAGGTTTAGACCCCCGCCAACGCAAAGAGGTGTTGGACCTGATGAAGTCTTTGTCAGGCCAACATACGGTGGTGCTTTCCACGCATATTCTTTCTGAGGTGAAAGCCATCTGCGAGAAGGTGCTCATCATTCACCGGGGCAAAATAGTGGCAGACGAAACCATGAAAGCCATTACCGGCGGGCGTGAGACCGGCCTCGAAGACACCTTCATTCAATTGACTGCGGAATGACGATGAGAACCATTTTTGCCATCACCAAAAAAGAACTCACCTCGTATCTCACCACCCCATGGGCGTGGATCGTGTTTACCGCTATGGCCTTGGTAAGTTCGGTCTTCTTCCTCGCCCTCATCGGGAATTTCAAACAGGTTCATGACGCTGCACGCGAGGCGCCTGGAGGTTGGTCTCAACTGCCTCCAGACTACTTGGCGTTTCGCAATCTCACTGACGGCGTGGTGGTGAATTTGTGGAGCACGGTACTGGTGTTGACCCTCTTCATTGCTCCGTTTCTGTCGATGCGATTGTTTGCTGAAGAGCGACGAAACAAGACGTTCGAACTGCTGATGACCACTCCTATTCGCCCCATCGAAATCGTGCTGGGCAAATATCTAGGCGCCTTGTGCATCGTGGTGTGCACCTTGGGTGTGACCATCGTCTTTCCCATCATTCTTTCGGTGTTAGGCAGTTCGGAGTCGGGTTCGGCCTTGGAATGGCGCACCGTGCTGCTGGGCTATGGAGCGATGCTGCTCTGGGGCGCGACCAACATGGCCATTGGCATGTTCATTAGTTCGCTCACCGAGTCACAAATGGTAGCGGCTTTCGTCTCTTTCGCCGTCGCGCTGGTGTGGATGCTCATCAAATCTGTTGCTCCAGGAGCTGATGAGCCAGCTCGTTCGATTTTGAACTATCTGGCCTTCGATTCGCAGCTTCAGAATCTGATTAAAGGCGTGTTCGATCTCAAACCGATCGTCTTTTTTTGCTCGGTGATTGCGTTCTTTCTGCTGTTGACCCATCGGTCCATTGAAGCTCAACGTTGGACTTAAGGATGAAGGCACTTCCATGAAAAAAACGCTCGGGAGCGTCGCCGGTGGCATTGGTTTGTTGTTGACCCTCACTTCACTCATCACCTTTTTCGTCACCGTCGGTTCGCTCACCCTTTTCTTCATCAAGTTGGGCGCTGGCCTGTTGCTTTTAGGGCTGTGGGCGTTCACTGCTGAGCACACTGGCACGTGGGCAAAATCGGCTTTCTTCTATTCTTCTTCTGTCGGCCTGAGCGTGGCCTTTGTCGCCTTATTGGTGGCTGCGAACTTCATCGTGCTCAAGCGCGCACCCACGTGGGATCTGACTGCGAAAAAAATCTATTCGTTGTCACCCCAAACGCAGAGCACGCTGCGAGAACTAAAGCACCCGGTCAAAGCGGTGGCCTTTGTAGAGGGCCCGGTGCCCGAACAAATCGAGGCCCTGTTCGCTCGCTACGCAGCCTTGAATGGGCAATTTACATTTGAGTTCAAAGACCCCCGAAAGACACCTGAACTCACGCTTCGATATCAAATTCGTCAGGGGCAACCGGCCGCGGTACTCATCTCGAATGGCCCTCAAGAAAACCACACGCTCCTCAATCTTCAGCGACTGGCCAATGCACAAATCGCTGAACAGGAGCTCACCAATGGGCTCATCAAGTTAGAGAAAGTGGGTGACCAAAAGTTGTACTTCTTGGTCGGTCACGGGGAATTTCCGCTCGATCCGGTAGCCCAGAGTGAAGAGGCTCAGATGGGCTCGTTGATGGTGCTCAAACGAGTACTTCAAGACGAAGGCTATGCCCCCGAATCGCTCAATTTGGTTGAGAAGGGGGAAATTCCGCTCGATGCCTCAGCAGTCGTCATTGCCGGAGCCCGCAGCCATTTTTCCGACAACGAAAAGAAATTGCTGGAAGCCTATTTAGACCAAGGGGGAAGAGTCATTTTCTTCGCTGAGGCGCAGGCAGAGAGTGAATTAAACGAATTGTTGGCTCGCTATGGGGCCCAAATTGAACCAGGCATTGTCGCTGACGCCAAGGTGAACCCCAAGCAGCCTTACATCGTCTACACGCCATTTTTAGGCGACCACGAAATCACCAAGCTGCTGAAGCAGTCGCAGCAAAATGTCGTTTTTGCCACCGCGCGCGCCATCACTTCTCTTAAGCAGGGCACGCTGAGCGACCTCACGGTGCAGCCTCTGGTATTGACCACCCCGTATGCGTGGATCGAAACACATTTGGGTGAAGACCCGATTTTTGATTCAGGAGAACGCACAGGGCAACTCACTCTCGCATTGGCCATCACTCGGCCGACCGCCCAAGCCGCTTCACGTCGCGCTGATGAAGCTCGGGTGTTGATCTTTGGAGACAGCGATCTCCTCACCGGAACTTTTGGTTACGAGCCCAATCGCAATTTGGTGATGAATGGTTTTGCCTGGGCTACTGAGCAGCTCAAAAAAATTACCATTCGGCCGCCTGATCGCGACATTTCTACTCTCGATCTCACCGCTGAAACGATGAGTCTCATTCGACTCTTGTCGATGGACATCTTCCCTACCCTGCTGATGGCTGTCGGCCTCACCATCTGGCGCACTCGACGAGCTCGGTGAGCCGCACATGAGTCAAACTCAAAAGACCGTTGCCCTGTTGGTGTTGCTCATTGCTCTCGCGGGAACCATTGGCGGTTACGCATACTTCGGCGTCTTGAAAGGCGACCAAGCACTCGCGCAAAAAACAGATCACGACCTCAGGCTTTTCGCCCCCCAAAAGCTCGGAGAACGAGCGCCTGATGGAGGCTCAGCTCCCGCAGATTTCACCACCCTTTCTGTCACCTTTCAGGGCAACACCACTGTTGTTGTACGCTCGGCAGACAAAGGGTGGTCAGTGGTGAGCCCGGTGAAGGCCAAGGCTGACAAGCTGGTGGTCGACGCCATTTTGAGCCAACTGCAAAGTTCCAAATTCAAGGCGACACTCGATGAGAACCCCGACGCGGCCACGCTTGAAAAGTACGGGCTCGCCAAACCAACATTCGTGGTGGAAGCGACCGCACAGGTTAATGGAGAGCCTCGCTCAGTAAAGATTAAGGGCGGTATCGAGAATACCTTTGATGGTTCGGTTTTCATTCAGCGTAACGATGAAAAAACGGTCTACACCGCTGAAGGTGGAGTGCGGTTTTCAATGGCCAAAGACACCTTTGGGCTTCGCGACAAGCAGCTTTTTGCTCTCGAAGAATCGAAAATAGGGAAGATCGCAGTCGTCTCAATAAACAACACGTATTCACTCGAGCACCAAAAAGACGGGCAATGGCTTTTGATGAAGCCCCAAACCCAAGCCGCCGACGCAGCGGCCATCAGTGCCCTCATTTCTTCTGCCGCCTCTGAGCGAGCTCAGGC
>JAYUVR010000318.1:0-12928 GCA_043753955.1 Archangium sp.
GCGACCTGACGCAATGAAACGCCGTGCACATATTCCATCACGATGAAGTAGCGGCCACCGTCTTTTCCTAAATCGAGAATCTGTACCACATTGGGGTGGTTCAGCCGCGAAGCGAGCAACGCTTCGTTGACGAACATCTTCTCAAATTGAGCATCGTCAGCCAGGTGCGGCAGAATCGTCTTCACCACCAAATTTTTGGTGAAACCATTCTCGCCTTTGCTTCTCGCCAGCCACACCTCGGCCATGCCGCCGCGCGCGAGCGGAACCAAAATCTCGTACCTGCCGATGGTTTCCCCAGTTTTCATTACGCCTTCGAAGCGAGTCGTTCCAACTTTTTGAGGTTCATTTTGACCAACTGATTTTGAGGGTCCATTCGTCCTGCCTCAAGCCAAGTACTCCTTGCTCCTGGGTAGTCAGCGCGACGCAACTGCTCGAAGCCTTTTTGCACCAACTTTTCGACTTCGGCGCGCTCGAGGTCGGTTATTTTGGTTGCCCTTGAAGACTCCAGCGAAGGCTTCGGAGTTCCCTGGGAACGAAAAAATGCGGGCGTTGAACCAACCGACGATTTGAGCAAATCAGCAGGCACGCCTTGGCGCACGATGCCTGCGGCAACCCGCTCTTCTTCTTCGAGTCGAGCGGCCTCGTTCAGAAGCCGCTGCCAGTCGTCATCGATGGTGCGCAAGGTGGGTGAAGAAAACTGCACTGTTTGAAAGATGCCTTGCCGCGCGCGCATGAGCGCAAAAAGAGCCGCTGTCCCCTGCTTTTCACCCCATTGCGCATGAATGATGTTTCCCATTTCGATGACGACCAGACCCGAAATGGCGTCTTGTACCAATTGCAAACCGGTTGTCTTTTTTCCCAGACATAACATCTGAATCACGTCCACTACAGACAACATCGAAAGGTCGCCGCTGAGCCCCTGGTCAGACAAAAGCGACTGCACCAGACTGCGCATTTGTTCGACGTGCACCGGCTTCTTCACGATGTGCAACACGCCTTGGCGGTACGCCTTTTCTTTGAGTTGAGACAAGTCTTGAGCGGTGATGACAGCCACGTGCGTATTGGGGTGCTCTGAAGCGACCCAGTAAATGAGGTCCATTCCCGAGAGGCCGGGCAGGCCGATGTCTGTCACCAACACCCGAACGGAAATTTCACGCATAATCTGCTGCGCAATTTCACCGGTGCTGGCCATCAACACGTCGTAGCGCTCATTGTCTTTGTACAATGCCCTGACCAAGGTGAGCACCACCGCCGGGTCATCATCAACGATGAGCACACGTGGCCGAGACGTCATGGCAGCATTCCTGACATCGAAATCATCCGCAAGACCATCGACACCAAGTCGGGCCGCCATTGTTTACATGCAGCGACTGCTTCTTCGCCGTTGACCACCGTTCGCACCGTCAAACCCGCGCTGGTCAGCCACTTTTCGAGCAGCTGACTGAAAATCGCTTGGTCTTCAGCGATCAACACGCGGCGAGCGGTCATGAAGGGTGGTCCTCCGATGCCAAGACTTGCTCGACGGCCACCGCCACCCGCGCCAGCGTCGCTTCGGGAGCACGAGCGCTCCGCCTCAACACGGTTACGGCCAACGTGGTTTGGCCAGCGGGTCGAAAAAATTGAATGCTAATTCCAGCCCCTTCAACACCGACCAACTCGGCACTTCGCAGCTCGCCTAAAGGCAACTCATAACCCGCGCGCTCACCCAATTGAGCAATCAGCCCTGAAAAGACAGCCAATGGCTCTTGCTGAGCGTGTTCACCGGCGGCTGCCAGCAGCAAGCCGTGCCCATCGGCAACCACTGCGGTATGCGCAAAACCCCGTTGAACCACTGCGGCCAAGACTTGATCAAGTACGCCCCCCAACTCCCCTTCAGGCAGGAGCAACTCATCGACCGGCGGAGGTGTTGTCGAGCCGCCCACAAACACTTTCGCCGAAAGAGCCTGCACTTCTTCTCGAAGCTTGTTTCTCTCAACGAGCAAATCTTCGTAATCGAGAATGCGCTGCCTCAGGTCAGCATTGTCTTGCGCATGGTGCTCAAGTTCTTCCACCCGTTGTTGAGCAAGACGCGCGCGCAGCAGCAGCTCTCGATGTTGCGAACGAATGGCTTCGAGCTCTTCAACCGTTTCCTTTTGGGTTTTCACCTGCTCTCGCAAGGCTTCATTGTCTTGGCCCAGCGCTTCGAATTGCGCTGCGCGAGAAGCCAGCTGCGCAGTCAGCTCACCCTTCGTTGTTTCGGCCTGTCTCATTGCACCTTCGAGTTCGGAAACTCGAGCCTGCGCCGCAGCCAATTCAGTCGTTGCCCGCGCAGTA
The DNA here is from genome assembly GCA_043753955.1 of Archangium sp. Taxonomy (GTDB): domain Bacteria; phylum Myxococcota; class Myxococcia; order Myxococcales; family Myxococcaceae; genus Archangium_A. Next base: position 2,314 of record JAYUVR010000318.1, read on the forward strand.
GAAAGCTCTTGCGCGCGAAGCTGTTCTTGCGCGGCTGCAGCGGACTGACGAAGTTCGGTCAACTGCGCCCGCAGCACCTCGATGCCACGGTGAGCCGAAGCCTCGGCGACGACTGCGGCCGACACGCGTTCTTCGAGAACAGTTCGTTGTTCTTGCATCGCGTGCGCCGCTTCAACTGAAGCAGACATCGCAGGTGCCGAAATCAAACCTGAGCGGCCCGCCCGAGCAGCGTAACCGCTGATGAAGAAGAGCACTGCCCCCAGCCCAGCGCATACGGTGATGAGCGTCGTTGTTTCCATCACGGTTTCCAAGTCAGTTGTACTCGTCGATGTACTGCCCACGAGGCTTCGGTATTCGCGTCACCCGGTGTCTCGACTACGCCCGGTGCAATGTCGATACGCGTTGCGTCGACTCCTTTGCGTTGGAGGTAAGAGGCCACACTCCGCGCTCGCAAATCTGCCAAGCGCCTATTTTCTTCATTGCTCCCTCGAGGGTCCGTGTGGCCTTCGACGCGAATTTTACCTTCCTCGCGCTGCAACCACACCGCCAGTTCCTGGAGCCGCGATTCTGCCCTCGCCGTCAGACGGGCTGAGGCATTCGCGAAAAACAATTCACCCACCATGGGCGGAGGGCTGACCTGTGCCACCTTGATTTCAGGGCAAGGCGCGGGACAGGCCGGACAAAGAGGAACGGCAGGGCATGCCGGGAGCGGCTCAGTTTTGACAAGGCTCGCACTGGGCGCTGGTGGAGGTGGCCGTGCTTCTTGAATCGCACGAGGCACGAGTACCGCGACCACAAAGCCAAGGGCGGCGAGGCCGACGAGAGCAGTAGCGACCGACGTCGCTTTGACCATAATTGAGCTCACAGCAGTTTAGACAACTCAGCGACGCGTTTGCGCACTTCGTTAAACACCAAACCCAATTTGACGTCTTTCGTCGTCACGATGATCAACACTTCATCATTGGTGATGGAATTGACGATGACGTAACCCGTTTTGGCTTTGACGTAGACCTGCTCGAGTTCAGAACCCATCATCTCTCGAGTGATTTGTTCGCCGACGCCCAGCAGCGTCGAGGCCATAGCCGTCACCATTTCTTCATCGACTTCAGGCGGCAGTTTCGAAGCCACCACAAAACCATCAGAGGTAAGAATGGCTGAACCGACAATATCGACAGACGTTTTTTGTATCGTCCTTAAAACTTCCTGCATTTTTTCTACACGTGTTGCCGTACTCATCTTCTTCTCCGGAAAAAAAAGGGAAATGACCCGTTATTCGTGCGTGGTCAGGTCGAGCGTGACTTCACAAATGCCTTCGCCATTCGCGCCGCACTTGCTTTCATGGGCTCGCACGCGACGACCGGTGAACGTTTCCACGATGCCTGCGACGAACCCAACTTCGAAATGGCAAATGCGTTTCCCAATGTTGGGCATACCCACGCAGGTGATGCACTCATCGAGGCCAAGCACCATTCGTTTGTCAGAAATTTCAGACGCACTGAGAATTCCGATACGCATGTCTCGGGTAAAGGTAACGACTTCTTTCAGATACTCGTCGAGCGTGGGCTTCTTGAGCATGTCACCCACATCGCGGCCCAAATCTCGACCTGCATTTTGAAAGACCACTTGAGCGCTGCGGCCCAACATTTGAGTGACGTAGTTGGCCGTGAAATGCCGAAACGCTCTAAAAATCAACATGGGGACGTCTTCCCCGAGTTGCGGTCGTGCGATCTGCGAGATCTGCGCAATGGTTTCACTCACGGTTTATTCGCTCCCTGTTGCGGAAAATTACTGCGGCAACAGCAGTGAAGGTAGCACCTAGCCTGAAGCTGACTCCCGTCAACTTTCCACCAAGGCCTCCCCATTTTTTTTAAGTTTAGGCGCGTGCGTTCAAGCTCTACGTCGCGACGTTGATGCGAGCCGCCGCGGCAGGCTGCGACGACGATGCATACATCTGCGTTTTGGCGGCGCAAACGGGGCAGCCATCCGCCAAATGAAAATGCGTAGAAGACAGGTCGCTGGTTTCACGGCTCGGGAGCGCGGTCTGCAGCTGCTCTAAACGAGCTTCCATTTCCATGGCCATGGCCTTTGAAGCAACTTGAAGGTCTTGCGCAGAAGGCTGAGCCGGAGCCGTCGCAGCCGCTCGAACCCTTTGCGCTCGCGCGATGGTCTCAGCAGGCGTACGCCCCGGTGAAAGGTCGACCGACACCTCGCCTCCAACGGCGTAACTCTTCCCGTCTGGGCCTCGCTGATATGAGAATGAGGCCGCGCCTGCCAATGCGCCTCCAGCAGCAGCGTGGGCGGCTTCATGCGCGCGTACTTCAACATCGCGCTTTCGCAAGGCATCAACCAACTGCAGCTCGCCTTCCGAGAGCTCCCCAGGCTTTTCAAGTTCAGCGTCTTCAGACGACGTGGTGACGCGATCGACAGGCGCTGTGGCCTCAGCAGTACCCTCGGTCGAATCGACAGGCGCCTGGGCCTTCGGCCGAATCGCCGTTCCAATCGCCCTCAAACTAAAAGGCGAACTGCTTTCCACTCTCATGAGAGGTGCATCGTCTCTGCTCTACTGACCTCTTTACAAGTGAGCGAGCTCCCCACCTTGCCCCACATCGAACACAGATTTACTGCGGTAAGGGAGCCAACGGAGCCTTCACCACGCACACCTCGAAGACACATTGAAAGATGCTCAAACAGTCTTCATCAACGTGGCATTGGGGCAAACAGACGCTGCGCTTACCCTGAACACTGCAGCTTGAATGTTCAGGGCAGAAATTGTCTTGGCTGCAATCTCGGGTGCAAATCTCAGCGCGTGCACAATACCCGTCAGCTAAACCTTTACATTCTTCATGTTTTTCACATGACAGCCCAGGAACGGCTGTTGGAGAACACCCACACACACACAACAGCAGTGCAATGCGCCACCTCATTCCGAGGGGCCTTGGCTGCGATTGCCTTTAAAAGGTGAGGGACCATACAGGTCATAATCACAGCCACCATCGACGCATTCAAACCGCTGACAATAGCCTTGCAGGCATTCCATCACTTTGGTTTCAGGGCAAAACCCATCGTCCCTCGTTTCCATAAAGGTTCCGCCATCGGGGAGCCTTTGCCCGGGTAACTCAGCGCCTCGACACCCGTCTTCGACTTTCACCCAACAGTCACTCGTCTGCTCACAAGACCGGGTACAGACTTCTGCAAGCGTACAGGCGTAACCCACAGGACAGTTCGCGTTGCGCACATCGCAAGCACCTCCAGCGGGCGAAGGGCAGGCTTGAAGCTGGCAGCTCGCCACGAAGAGTGCGGCCAGGAAACCAAGCGCGCGTTGCCCATGGACACTCAAATCAGACCTTGGACATTGTGGTTGCGTTTGCGGAGCAGCCAGAACCCCGCCAGTGCCGCTACCCCAATGCGCATGTCGACGGCCGTGATGCACCCGCACCCTGGGCTTTCAACCGTGTCGACCTTGGCACCGCCATCGGCTGCGAGCGTTCCCGCATCAGCCGCTTCAATCGTGACATTCGCGCAGTGGTGATAAAAGCAACCGCCTGGGTTGTTCAGCCCATGATTCGACATGAATTCAGCGACCTGAAGTACGCAATTGGTACAGGTCAGACCCGCCGGCAGTTGTATCTGTATTGATTTGGGCTCGCCGAACGCGGCCGTGTGAATGAGCTGTCCATCGGCCAGCAAAGGCAGCGTGGGGTTCATCTCAATCGAAGTTGAGCCACAAGCAGAAGACCCCGGCGTCACTGCAGGGTCTGGCGGAAGCGATGCCTGATTGGCTGCCAGTGAAATTCGATAGTGTCCCGGGTGAAAGATTGTTTCGTCAATGGTGACGGTCAACACCGAGCCTTCGCGCAGCACTTTCACCTGGCCCGATGGCTCTACCGCATTGCCCGGGTCAGCTTGCCCACAGGGCGCGCTCTTTTGCGGGTCACCGAATAGATTTTGAGCGGACCAACTCTCTGGAGCCATCAGCTTGAAATGCGCGCGCGCAGTAGTGGCAAACATCAGCATCAACACAGCGAGCACATGTTTCATGAGCGAGAAACCATAGCCGAAAGTCACCGAAGCGCCGCTACCCGTTTGACCTTATAAGACAAACTCACCCGTTGCCGTATAGGCTCCCCTGACTGTGTTCCGATTTCTTATTTTTTCCGTATTCGTCTTTTCCATCGCGAGCCACGCTCAACCTGATTGCCTGTCGACGTTGGTGGAATGCAAAGAAGACTGCCTGATTGAGTTTGGTGGTTCGATTCGGGTGGAAATCAAAAAGCGCTATGAGAGTTGCGTCAAAAAGTGCTCGAAAACCGCAGGGCAATGTCAGGAACGCACTTCCGAAACGAAAAACAATCGGCTTAATGGCGACGCCTCAGCACCCGATGATTCCGACGTTCGAACCACGAAAAGGCAAAATACCAAGCCGCAAGAGATGGCTCCTCTCCCAAGCGAGCCACCCCCAACGCCAACAGTCAAAGACGATGCTTCTCCGAAAAAGAAGGAACAAGACCACGAAGACTTACGGAATTACTGACGGCTCAATTTCTTAAAGATTGTCGTAGCGGTATACGGGGTCGATGGCTTCGACTGAATCGATTTGCGTCAATGCTTTTAAGATGCCGGTGTCGAGCCCATAGACCCAGCCATGCAATGTTGGTCGCTGATGGTGTTTCCATGATTTCTGAACGATTGAGGTCTTGGCCAGATTCGAGACTTGCTCTTCAACGTTGAGTTCAACCAGTCGATCAATGCGCTGGTCCTCATTCGATATCGCTTTCAATTCATCTCGATGCGCATGAAAGACATCTTCGATGTTTCTCAGCCAGTTGTTGATGATTCCCATACTCTGCTGACCTGCAGCCGCACGCACGCCTCCGCAGCCATAATGTCCACAGACAATGATGTGTTTGACATGCAGAAAATTGACCGCGTATTCCAGCACTGAAAGCAAATTGAGGTCTGTGTGCACCACCATGTTGGCAATGTTGCGGTGCACAAAAATCTCGCCGGGCAAAGTTCCAGTGATTGAATTGGCTGCGACTCGTGAATCGCTGCACCCGATCCACAAAAACTCAGGCTGTTGTAAATGCGCAAGTCGGATAAAAAAATTCGGGTCTTCTTTGATGCGCTCTGCGGCCCACGCTTTGTTCTGGTCGAGCAGTTTGCTGAGTTTGTCCATGCCGAGCCTTCTATAGTGAGCAAAGCAATGCGTCTTTAGTTTCCCACCACCCAGACGACATCTTTAATGCCCGCTTGATGATTCGCATATCGCGCCATGGCAAAAAACAAATCAGACAGCCGATTTAAATACACGACGACGCCCACTTCGACCACCCCCGAGCGCACCAAGGGCACCACGTGGCGTTCAGCGCGGCGACACACTGTGCGAGCTAAATGCAATACGCAAGCAGCCTTTGAGCCGCCGGGAAGAATAAACGCCGTTAATGGAGCCAATTCTTGGTCATAACTGTCAATGGCATTTTCCATCGCCGTCACCCACTCAGGCTGTATTTGAGGAATGTGTGAGGCCGCTTTGCTCTCGTGCGGCGTGGCTAAGATTGAGCCGATGGTGAAGAGTTGGTTTTGAAGCGCCTGCGCCAGAGCATCGAGGGAACCTAAGCCTTCAGCGCGGGCCAAACCCAACACCGAATTGAGCTCGTCAACCTGGCCGTAGGCTTCAACTCGAACGTCGTCCTTCCCTACTCTGCCCCCGCCGAACAGACCTGTGTCTCCGCCATCGCCCGTCTTGGTGTAAATCTTCATGGGCTTGAGGCCTAGCCCTGCCTCACCTCGAGAGCAACGAAGGCTTCAAGAAAGCAATTGAAAATCTATTCGTCAGCCGTAACCAGATGTCGATACGAAAAAGCCGTAGCGATGACCCGAATATCGACGTACTGGCTTTTTTCAACGGTTCCATTCGCGGCACGGTGGGTTATCGCTGGTGGTGAAAATGATTCGGGCAACTTGGGGTCGCCCACCATGACAGCGCGAGCGCGTTCGATGTCTGCGCTGATGGCCCCTTGGAGCCAACCAGAAGCGAAATCATTCCTCTGCTCATTGGGCAGCGCGGCCGCTTTCACGATTTGCCCAAGCGATTCATCAACACCCTTCATGCATTGAGTCGCCAGTTCCCAGAGCGCTGACTGCCTTTTTGAAGGTTCGCTCACGTCAGCACTGTTTCCACCGAAGGCCACGTAGAGACCTGCAGTGGTTTGAGCCACCCATTGCTTTAAGGCAACTGGGTCATTGGGAGCTCGAGCCATACCTTCAGCCACCATCATCTTGTTCATGATGGGCAGCGCGTTGCGCATATAGACGTCGTCTCCGATGCCCATGCGCTTGGTGATGACCTCTTCAAAACCCATCAGCGAAGCCACACCGATGAACCCACCGACTTGACGAAACGGGGCATAGGTTTCGATAAAATTTTTGGTCAAGTCGGCCATTTTTTCCGGCCGCCACGCCATGCCTTTCCCACTGGGGAGCGGCTTGTACCCTTGGTAGTGGCCGTTGGCCAAGCTGCCGTCAAACCGAGCTCGCTGGTAGGCATCGAATTCTTTCTTCGTCGGAGGCCGAATTTGTTCTGCGGTGAGCCCCTCTTTTTTCCACAACGGCTCAAAGTGCGTCTCATCAGAAACATCGAAAGGGCGACCTCGAGCCTTGGCGAATTGTTCTTTGAACACCGCAAACAGCTTGGCCCCTTCTTCCGCGCCATAAGCCTCTTTGTATGCTTCTTCATTGAGCGGCAGATTGAGGCCCACGTTCAACACAATCGTTTTGTGTTCTGAGCAGTACGTCGCCCAGCTGGGGTCGTCTCTGAGATAGGGCTCTTGGTAAAGCCAATCTCGATAGAACATCAAGGTAGAATTGAGATCTTCGGTTCGAAACGCATCATTTTTATAATCAATCGGAAAAACGACGCCCTTATTGAGCACGGCGTCAACCACCACCAGATTGCGATTGAGTTCCGCTTGGCTGACGCCCTTCATCGAAATGATTTGAACGTTCGCTGGGTAAGGCCTTCCTTCGTCTTCGAGCTCCCACGTTTTATTGTGGTAGTTCTCTTCAGCGTTGGTCGCTGTCCCGTCGCCGAGATAAGCCCCCAAATGTGTATTGCCCATTTCAGGCTTCAGCATCTGGGTGGCGGCATCTTTTAATGTCGCTTTGTGCTCTTCAGGGTGAATGTATGCGATGAGCGCATAAATCGAGTCGCCGAACTGAAGACCTGATTCTTTGCGAATCAAATCATCCATTTCTTTGTTGCCGGCTGGGTAATTGTCTTCGACGGGAACAAGGCGCATGCCCACTTTGCCGTCGCCCAACGCGTATTGCATATCGCGAACGGTGTACGACTTGGTCGTTCCATCAGGCAAAGGCACCGAGATTTGAGTCGTGCCCAAATCTTCCATCTTGATGCCGTTCAATGCCTGCAGCGCTTTGTCTGTCAGCTTCGGCCCTTCGAAAACGCTGGGGCCTTCTGCGTGCACCGTCGACACTCGCACAGGCGCTCTCGGCAGAGCCGCAACGCTATCGACCTGTGAAACACGCGGCTGGGGCCGTGGAACAGGTTCTCCAGTTTGAACCCACCCCAAATTCGCCGGAACCGAGTTGGAAGTGGCAACGGGCTGCTGCAGCTCTGGGCTGACGCCACCTCTGACATTGTCTCTTCGACTGACTGGACCAGGCATTGACGCGGGCTATGGCGTGCGCCTTTCTCCATGTCAAGGAACCGAAAATGGGGGCAAACGGTACGCCATTGATTGATTTCCAAGTTGCACAGATGCGCTCGACAGCCCAACTCATCATGCAGGTATTTGCAACGTATTGGTCGAGAACCTCGCATGGGCTAATCGCGAAAACTCCCGTAGACGAAACTTGACCAAGCAGTCGCTGGTCTCACCCAAGTCACAGGAGGCTTTTATGTCGTTTCATAACAGTCATTCTCAATCACTCTTAGCCACGTTACCTGCGCTCACAATCATCATTATTTCAAGTGCGTGTGCATCTCCATCTGACGACGAGAGCGCCTTCATTTCTGAATCTGCGCTTGAATCGAATGAGTACGATGCGTATCGGCTTCAGATGGAAGACGAAGCCGACCGTCAACTGCCGCTGGCACGTGACCGGTACTGGGTTCACCCGAAGGTGAGTTATACAATCTTTTTTGGAAGCGAGTACGGGGGTATGAACCGGCTGACTGCAGACACCGCAGCAGCGCGGGACTATGTGGCGAGTCTTCCCCAAAATGTGCCGGGCCATTGTATCTTCTTTGGCAAATCGACACCCTGCATGAGCTCCGGAGCCGCGACCGGTTGCGCCGTCACACCCAACCGCATCTTGTTTGAGTCCGCGACCTGCGTTGCCTTTAGCGAGCCAGCACCAGCGGGGTATGACCCAGCGGTCTTCCAAGCTGAAATCGACCGCCTTCATATGGAGGATAAAGCCGATGCTCTCCTTCCATTGGCGCGAGACACGTACTGGGTCCACCCAACAGCAAGCAACACGATTTTTTTCGGAACGGAATATGGCGGTCTGACTCGATTGACCGCCAAAAGCGAAGAAGCAAAGGCGTACGTTGCAGGGCTTTCTCAGAACACGCCGTACAGTTGCGCGTTCAGAGGTAAGACTGCACCCTGCTTGAGTACTGGAGGCCCGACCGGTTGCAACCTCGCACCCAATCGCATCTCGTTTGAGTCCATCGTCTGCTCACCGATTGGCCAGTAATCGCTTTTGGTCTTCATCGCAGCTTGTCCATCGGTTTTGATGTCCAAGCTGCGATTGGTACCTTGGCGCAGACCGCAATCGTTTACGCTTTAAGCGCGATGACGATGGAACGCTTCCGCCGTGTGGCCCAGCTGTGGAATTGGCTCCCCGCATTTCGCGGGGTAGCGGAGCATGAGAGCATTCACAAGGCATCCGCGGCTTTGGCCACCAGTGCATCGGCACTCTCGCGGACGGTGAAACTCCTGGAAGATTCGGCCGGCTTTGCTCTCTTCACTCGTCGAGGCGCAGGGATGACCCTAACGGAAAATGGAGCACGCATTCTTTCCGCGACGCGAAATGCGATGCGCCTCATGGATGATGCACTTACCGAATGCGGTTCGAAAAAATCGCAATCGACGTATCTGTGGGTTGGAGTGGTCTCACCAACCGCATCGGCGATGGTCGCACTCGCTTTAGCAGAATCTTCCATGCGAGAAATGGGGCGCTCGACCATCGTAGAAGTGGATGACCACGCGCTGCCTGAGCTCCTCCGCGGAGATGTCGATCTCGTCGTTACGCCCGTAGCGGCAACGTCCGCGGATCTCACGGTTGAACGCGTGGGCGACGCGACAATTGGTGTCTACGCCGCACCCAACCACCCGCTTGCTCGCGCGGCCGCGAGCTCATCACCAGGGTCTATCGACGTATCTACGTGCGCCTTCGTAGTTCGAGAGGGAGATGACGGGTGGCCCATCGAACGACCGCGAAACGTCGCAGAGACGTCAAGTTCGCTTGAAGGTGTGCTGGCGTATTGTTCTGCCCGGGAACTGCTGACCTGCCTTCCCGACAGTGTCGGTGCCCGCCTCGTTGGTGGCTCGCTCGTTCGTATTTCGACTGCCGGCACGCAAACGCTCTATGCAGTTCGCCGGAGGCCGTTGCATTCGCAGCACATGGGCGAAATCGAAGTGGTTGTTTCGGCCTTACGAAAGTACCTGCTCCCAATCTGAGGATGAGCGCGTTGGGCACAAAGACCGCATTGCGCTAAGTTCGAATCATGTCGACGGAGCGCCAACTTCGCTTCTCATACGAAGACTACCTTCGTGCCCTCGACGATTCGGCCCTCAAGCTCGAATACTGTGCTGGCGTCATCTACGCCATGGCGGGTGGTACCCTGATCCACGCGGAACTCACCGCATCTACTATCTCGGTACTTCGAGCGAGGTTGCCCGCGACGTGTAGTGTCTTGAGTTCAGATGCCAAGATCCGAGTCGAAACCAGCGACTTCGCAGGCTTTCCTGATGCCTCAGTGGTGTGCGGAGAAAAGCAAACCGCTCGCATCGACTCTCATGCGCTCACCAACCCTACGCTCGTGGTTGAAGTGACCAGCCGGTCAACCGAAGACTACGACCGTGGAGAAAAACTTCTGCACTACCAACGAATACTTTCGCTGCGCGCAGTGCTGTTCATTTCACATCGAGAACGACGCATCACGCTTTGGGTACGGAATGAAAGCGATTGGAAGACCAGCGAATTGATGGCCGGTCAAATGGTAAGTTTGACTGAGCCGCCACTGCAATTCGGAGTCGACGAAGTCTATCGCAACATCGCCTTGGAACCCTGAGGTTCCCAAAGCGCACTGGTCTCTTTGATGGGCTGTGGTTCGTCGGTATTGCTTTATTGCGGCGTTGAGTCCCGATTGTACGTGGAAATTGAGGTCACCTGACGTTACGCACCAAATCGATGAAGACAACATCTGCGCTCGAGCCAACCTCGCGACTTACTTCTTTCCACGATGAAGCATCGAGCTCTGGAAAAAAGGCGTCAGCGTCTACTTCCCGATCGATTTGAGTCAAAAACAAGTGCGTCACCATCGGGAGCGCGTGCTCATACAACTGGGCTCCACCAACCACGAAAG
>JAYUVR010000319.1:0-14201 GCA_043753955.1 Archangium sp.
CTCTGCGTGAGCACCCACGAGCCGTTCATCAGACATCGTTTTCGAATGTAGCTGCGCCAGTACGAATGAAATCACGTCATCGACTGCTTAAGAGAAAGCAATTCACCTCCTCAAGGAGCAACCAAAAAAAATGTAGGCAGCACTGAAGATGTCCACTGCATTGACACTTAAAGATGTCCGCTTTTCCTAGCGGACTAGAAGTTTTGAGAATGGTCGGTCGTTTCTGTGAGTCATTGCACTGCTGTCCTCGAGGTTGTTTCATCCTGGCGCCATCGACCACGATGCACAGAACAAGGTTCCCGAACCACCGGCCTACACCGCACTCTTGCTGCGAATTCTGGGAGACCAAAAAAAAACGAAGTGAAAAGCGCGTGTTTGTTTCACATCATCCGCAGTCGGCCCTGCGACGTGTCATCTGCTGAGCGATCCACGATCCACCCCAATGCCAGGCGAATGGCATTTGCGTCGTGGCTTAGTGCCACCGCAAGCTCAGCTTCAAACCGCTGATGAAACCCGCGCGCTTGCGAAAGGAGCAGCTCGCCTCGAGGCGCCAGCTGAAGCAGCCAGGCCCGGGAATCGCGCGGGTCTGACCCACGCACAATCAACTTTCGCCGCAGCAGATCACGAACGATCTTTCCCGCCCCCTGGTCGGTAATACCCAGACGCCGAGCCAACTCCCGCTGATTGAGCGGCTCCTCGGCCAACGCACGCACCACATACCCATCTGCGGGGCCAATTCTCTTGAAACCGTGTTCCGCCAAATGCGCATGAAGCTGCTCAACAAAACCTTGGTACGCCAGCCCGAGCAACACGCCGAGATCGATAGGACTTGCCATATAGTAAACCAAGGTTTACTATTTACACATGCCTGTTATCAAGCAAACAACCGCCCCCTCCTTTGAACTTCCGGGCCTCAGAGTGACCGGCCTGGCCTCGCCAAGCCGTGGAGCGAAAGAGACCTCTGTTTGGCGCCTTTCGATTGCACCTGGGACACCAGGAGTTGAGCATTCGGTGGATCGCGAAGAGATTTTTGTCGTGCTCCACGGCCAAGCCGTTGCGACCCTCGACGGGCAGAGTCACGACGTACGAGCCGGTGACGCCTTAATCGTGCCTGCTCACGTCTCGTTCTCTCTGGCCAATCGAAGCACGGAGCCCTTTGAAGCCATCGCTGCCCTGCCCGTCGGTGGCCGGGCGTCGATGACTGCAGGGGAGCCCTTTTCGCCTCCGTGGACGGTGTAGTTGATTCATATTTCGCGGAAGGCTGCGGCAATCTGTACAAATAGATTTCAGGCGGCACGCCCAGCCAATCGCCATGCAGGAGTGAGGGGTTTGATTCCCACGACTGGGCCGCGACGATCTCAGCAGCCGCAATGCAGCGGGGAAGATGCTACTTCATTGGGCCTCAAGGGCACCAAGGTGTTCAGAATTTCTGGTGTGGCTGATGGTCTGGCACCCATGAAGAAAACTCGCGGTGACGGCCAAGAGTGATCCCGGAGTGAGGGTCTCCAGCAACGTACTCTGGGATGACGTTGCCCTAAGTCGTTTCCCTTTGGGAAAAGTGACCAGGTACTTTGGGCATCACCGCCAAAAAAAGCACCGAAAGCACGACTGAAGCGGCGAACACCGGTTGAAAGCCGGCCGCGTCAACGAAGACCCCACTGAGCAGCCCAGGGAGACCCTTCCCCAGCACTTCGACCGACGCCAGCAGCGTGAAATGCGTGGCTCCAATTCGGCGATCGACCGACGACATCATCAATGCAAACATTGAGGTCGTCAGTAGCCCGCCGAAGAAGTGCTCTGCACACGTCAACGGAACGATGATGCTCTGGGTCGGGTACGCAAAACCCGCCACCACGGCCCATTGAGCAACGAGGGGTATGATTCGGAGCAAGGCCGTCACGAAGACCGCCTTCTTCAGGCGCATCCGGCTGGCCAACACGCCTCCCAGAAATGAACCGGAGAGAGAGGCGGCGATGCCCCACGAGCCCAACCAAAGCGCAATGTCTTCTTTGGGAAGCTGGTGTACTCGCACCATCCACGCGCCGAACATGGCATCGGCCAGCGTCTCGCCCATCTTGTAGGTCGCTACCGCCAGCAACAGCCACCCCGCTCCAGGCCGCGCCATCACCAAACGAATGCGACTCCAAAGCTCATTCCAGTTCACTCCTTTCGGGTTAGAAAGCGAACCCGTGGGAGCAGGTTCTTTTACCGCCAACACCAACAGCATCACCAAAACGCACAACCCAGACATCGACAGAAACAGCGAATTCCACGTGCCGGCGAACAACGCGACCAATAGCCCTCCACCGCTGAGAATGCCCACTTTGTAGCCTACGACCTGAGCCGCGTTGCCTGCGCCGAGCTCATTCTCATTGAGGACATCGACCGCCAACCCATCGACCGCGATGTCTTGAGTTGCCGCAAAGAAATTCATCAGCAACACACACATCAAGAAGGAAGTGAGCGTGTCTTTTGAAAGCGGGAAAAACGAAGCGGCCAAAAAAGAACCCGCCAAGAGCGCTTGCATGGGAACAATCCACGACTTGCGTCGCCCGAAGCGTGCCCAACCGTAGCGGTCAACCAAAGGAGCCCACAGCGCTTTGAGTGCCCAGGGCAGCGCCAAAATGCGAGCAAAAGACACCTCGCGCATCGTCAGCCCAAGCTCTGTCAAATACAACGGGAGCGCGTTCGCCTGAAAACCAAATGGAAGCCCTTGCGCAAAGTAGAGCGTGGAAAGAATACCAATCTTCCACGCCGCCGGAACTTTGCGCGGCTCAGTCATACGCTGAACATTTCAATCAGCATGCGCTCAAGTTGCAAACGAACCGAACCATTGCGCTGAGTGATGGCATTCTTGGCTTCTTCCAAAAGGCCCGCTCGCCGCATCAGTCGAGGTTGAGAAACACGTGCTGTAGCTGCTATGGCCAATGCCTGCAAATCACTGTTCACCAGGCCCTCAGGGGTGACTTGCGCGACCGCAACATCACGAAACCAAATCTGCAATACTTCGAGCGCGCTTTCAGCTGACTCGCGACTTTCTCCCATCACTTCGGCAAACGAAAGCCACCCCCCTGCGTCTTCGACGGTCAGTTTTTCAAAGCCCTCAATCACCTCTTTCCGATGTTCGAGCGCAGCAGGGTTGAGCGCCAAAGCTCGGGCTAAACTCCCGCCTGACATGGCGGCGATTTGCCGGGCCAAAGCCTCATCGATGCCCTTTTTTGTCGAAGCTTTCACTTTGGTCGCAATGAATTCCATCGGCAGCGGCCCGAAGGGAGCCTTGGCACACCGACTGCGAATGGTGGGCAACAACTTGTCTGGGGCCGCAGAAATCAGAATCAATACGGTGTCGCGAGGCGGCTCCTCAAGGGTCTTCAGCAATGCGTTTTGAGCCGGCGCATTCATCGCATGCGCGTTCACCAAAATTGCAACCTTGTGCGGTGCCTCGAGGGCCCGAAATGCCAAGCGCTCTTGCAGCGCACGCACTTGGTCAATGCGAATGTCTCGCGAAGGCGTATGCGTAAAATCGCTGCGGCCGGCAATACCTCGATCTACCTGCTCAGCCTCAGGCATCACCCACGTCACGTCGGGGTGGTTCTGCTTGGTGACTCGCCTACACGCAGCGCAGGTGCCACACCCAACCCAAGGTTTCTCTCGGCAGACCAAAGCCTGAGCAAAACCATTGGCCGCGAGCTCCTTGCCGACCCCTTCTGGGCCGCAAAAGAGCCAAGCGTGGTGAACCTTCTGGTTGCTCAACGCCGCGCGGAGTGCGTCGACAGCGCGCCCCTGCGCCTCAACTTCAGCCAGCGACATGGACACCTCGGTAAGAGACGAAAACAGCAGTCATTTGACTGCCGTAGCCTCTCACTGGGGCTTTAGACAACTCATTCCCCTCTGCCCTCCCCTCACTTTTTCTCATTTTCTTTGCGACATTCCAAAGCCCATCCCACTTCTGAATACGGTCCAGTTCATTCGAGGTGGATCCAGGAGATGCACATGGGACTTCCAATCTACTTAGACGTGCCAAAACAACCCAAGTCAGTCGGCAAAAACCCTGGCCCGGAGAGTTACCACACCAACATGCCGTTCATGAGCGGCGCCCAGATTTCAAAATTTCTCGACAAATCGTTGGCCAAGGTTGACCTGAGCAAAATTCGCCTTCCCGACTCAGTCAAAGACCTCGCCAAAAGCCTTGAATCTGCGGCCCTCGCGATGCAACCCAAAGACAATAAAAAAGAAGCCGTTCGCCAGGCGGTTGCAGATTTTCATTTAGCGCTCCATCGAGCGGCGCCAGAGAATCAGACCCCTCTTCTCGCGGCCATGAAAGCCGTCTTCGACAAATGTCCGGGGCTGTCGGCACTGATAGAACCTGCGCCCTAAAGACGTCGTCCCACCTGACATTCAGTCTTGAGCGCACAGCGCACACAGTGAGCGGTAATTGGAAGTGCGGGGCACGCCCCACTCATGCCGTAGTGACACAGCGCGAAGTCATAACGAACAGGGTCAACCGGGTCGAGCAACTGCAGTGACGCCGTCACTTCTTCCGCAGTTGCCCAGCCAATGCTGTTTCTTCGGGTGAGGCCCAGCCATCGTGAGATGCGCATCACGTGCGTATCGAGCGGAATGACGAGCTGTGCGGGAGACAGCTGCTTCCACACCCCAAAATCAATGTCGTCAGGCCCGCGCACCATCCACCGTAGATACAGGTTGAGTCTCTTCGCAGCGCCTGCTTCAGCGAAGGGCAAGAGATGATGCAGCCCGCGCAAAGGGCCTAACCGTCGAACGATTTCTGCTTCTGGAGCCGCTGCACGCAAACTCTTTGCAAATCGAGCCAACATGCTTTGCCAAGAAAGGCCCTGCCCGCGCAAAAACGCAGCTTCGAGCGACCCCTCACGTTCCAACGTGCGGCCCATGCCCAACAACAAAACCGCTACATCTGAAGGCAGATTGAATCGGTAAACAAAACCGTCGAGCAATGCTTTGGCAGTGCTCACCTTGAGATTGGCCAATGCGAGTGCGGGGTGAGCGCCGAGCCCTTCAAGAATGGAAGCAATCTTGGGTTTAAAAAGCTCTGCGCGCCCATACGCGAGCGACGCCGACAAAAGTGCCACCGTTTCAATGTCACGAGGGTCGCGGTAGCGATGGGGAAACTCGATGGGGTCTGCCTTGATGCGCTCAGACCAAGATCGCTGTTCCACAAACCCATCAAGCAATGGCCGCAAACGCGCGACCCGCTTCTCTGACAATAACGCCTTCAGCGCAGCATCTCTCTGACCGCGTGAGCCAGCTGAGGCACAATCAATTGTCCCACGGCCAATTCAACCGCTTTCGGGCTTCCGGGGAGCACGAAGACCAACGCACCTTGAACGACGCCTGCCGTCGCTCGCGAGAGCCAAGCTGCCGAACCCACTTGCTGCACCGACAACGAGCGAAACATTTCCCCAAACCCATCGAGTCGCTTCTCGAATTTCGCTTCAAGCGTTTCGACGGTGACATCACGACGACCTACTCCAGTACCTCCAGTAAAAATGATGCACCGAGCGCCATGCGCCAAGGCATGTTCAAGCGCCTGCACAATGGCGAGCCCGTCATCTTTCGAAAGCGCGCTGCCTAAGATGGTGTGCCCCGCTGCAGAAAGCAGCCGCGCCGCGGCAGGGCCTCCTTCGTCTGTTTTTTCAGTGCGCGTGTCGGAACACGTCACCACCCAACACCCGACCGCCACGTCGGAATGATGGTGATGAGGGTGCTCGTGATGATGATGGTCAGGGCCGTCGTGTGCCATGGCTACTCCGTGGGCACGCCGTCGACGAGTAACTGCCCGTCTTCGACGTGGGTTTGGTACGCAGGTTGATCATCTGCCACTCCCGGTGAAGTGACATTTTTCCCCGTGTCGAGATCGAACCCAATTTCATGACAAGGGCAAACCACCGTGTTGCCTTCCAGATGCCCGCCCGAGAGCAAGCAGCCGGCATGATTGCACCAATCATCTAAAGCTTTGATTTTCCCCGCCACCCGCGCCACCAGCACATTCTGCTTTCCAACCGTGTACCCCCGCAGTTCTCCCTCGACCAAATTGGCAGGGCCCAAGTTGATTTGCTTCGAATGAGTCACGAAGACTGCACTACCTCAAATCTGTCGCTATGAGAGAGCTATGGCGAACGTTGACAAGAGCACCGTCGTAAAAGCCCTGAAGGACATGGGCCTCTACCTTCAACTCAAGGGTGAAAACGCGTTCAAAACGCGGGCTTATGAAATGGCCGCAGAGCGAATCGCTGGCCTCAATGAAGATCTCCAAACCTTGGTCGAGCAGCACCGCCTCACGGCCTTGCCCGGCATCGGCGAGAGCATCGGGCAGAAAATCGAAGAGTTGGTGCTCACTGGCAAATTGAGCGCGCTCGACGACATGAAGGCCGCCTGGCCTGCTCAGATTCTCGACCTTTTGCAGGTGCCCGACTTAGGCCCGAAAAAAGCAAAAATTCTCTACGACACCCTCAAAGTGGGTTCCGTCGACGAGCTGGAAAAAGCGTGTCTTTCCGGCGAAGTGGCAACGCTCAAGGGCTTTGGGCAAAAAACGCAAGACAAGCTGTTGGCAGGTCTGGCCATGGCAAGGCGTACTCTGGCTTCTGGAAGTCGAAAGCGCCTGGCCGACGTTCAGAAACAAGCGGCGGCATTGCTCGACTGGGTTCAAAAAGCGCCTGGAGTTGAACGCGCCAGCCTGGCCGGCTCAGTACGGCGCATGCGAGAGACGGTGGCCGACGTCGACATCATCGCCAGCGCCGCCCACGCGGAGCCCGTGTTCGCACACTTTTTGGCTCACCCTCAAGTTGCGCAGACTTTGGGCTCGGGTGAATCGAAGGCTTCGGTGCGTCTGAAAGAAACAGACTTGCAGGTCGATCTCCGTGTGTTGCCCGATGAAGATTTTGCTTCTGCGCTGCACCATTTCACAGGCTCAAAAGCCCACCACATTCATCTGCGCGGCCTTGCCTTAGAAAAAGGGCTCACCATCTCAGAATGGGGTGTTTTCCGCATGGGAGCCGACGCAGCGGCGCCGAAAAAAGGCACCGCCAAGCACGAGGGAGCAGAAGAGAAACTGCCGATAAAAGAAGAGCGAGATCTCTACGCCCTCTTGGGCATGCAATTCGTGCCGCCCGAGCTTCGAGAAGACTGGGGCGAAATCGAAGCGGCGCTCGCCCAACAGTTGCCCGAAGACTTACTGGTGGCCGAAGACATTGCAGGCAACGTGCACGCCCACAGCACTTGGAGCGATGGCCGCGACAGCCTCGAAGCGATGGCCAAAGCCGCTCTCGCGCTCGGCTACACTTACTTCACCGTTACCGAGCATTCGCAAACTTCAAATTATGCCGGGGGTCTTTCTATCGACCGCATCAAAGCGCAGTGGGACGAAATCGACGCCGTTCAAGAAAAGGTCAAAGGTCTCACCCTGCTCAAAGGCATCGAGAGCGACATTCTCGAAGACGGTTCCCTCGACTACCCTGACTCGTTCCTCGAAAAATTCGATGTGGTGATTGGGTCCATTCATCAACGCTATTCGCAAGACGAAGACGCCATGACTCGCCGGGTGCTCAACGCTTTTGACAACCCTCATTTTCACATCTGGGGGCACCCCACCGGTCGGCTGTTGCTGAAGCGCGACCCCGCCCCCATGCGCATCGACGAGATACTCGATAAGGCAGCGAAAAAAGGCATCATCATCGAAGTCAACGGTTGCCCCGATCGTATGGACTTCTCAGGCGAGAATGTGCGCAAAGCACTCCAAAGGGGCTTAAAGCTGGTCGTCAGTACCGATGCCCATTCTGTCGGGGAACTCAAAAGTCATTTGCCCTATGCGGTTGCTGCGGCCCGCCGCGGCTGGGCTCGAAAAACAGATGTGCTCAATACCCGCGACGTCAGGGGTTTTCGGGAGGCTTTGAAAAAGAACTAACGTTTCTATGGCTCTTCAGGCCTGTCAGTCGTCTACAGTCCGTGGGGAACGATGACGACGACGGGCGACCCACTGGTCGGTTCAACACTCGGGCCATTCCGCATCACCAAGGTGCTCGGCCAAGGCGGGATGGGGACCGTGTACCTCGGCGAGCATTCTGTCATCGGAAGCCGCGTGGCCATCAAGGTGCTTCTTGACAGTCTCGCCTCAGATGAAGGCTTGGTCGCGCGGTTTTATGCTGAAGCTCGCGCGGTCAACCTGATTGGCCACGAGAACATCGTCAACATCTTCGACATGAACGTGGTTCCGCCGAACCGCTACTACCTGGTGATGGAATACTTAGATGGGCAACCGCTCAACGCGCTCCTCACCCAACCGGTGCCAGCTGACGTCGCCATTCCCATCTTGGTTCAAGTCTGTGAAGCGCTCCAGGCGGCGCACGACGCGGGCATCGTTCATCGAGATCTCAAACCCGAAAACATCTTTCTCGTCAAAAGAGGGCGCAACGAAAACGTCGTCAAAGTGCTCGACTTCGGGTTGGCCAAGCTCCTCGATGCAGAGCGCTCATCGACGCAAACCGCCATCGGTCTCATCGTCGGTACGCCTGAATTCATGTCGCCAGAGCAGGCGAATTCTGCCCCCGTCGATGGTCGCAGCGACATCTATTCTTTGGGTTGCATCGCATGGCTCTTAGCAACGGCCCAGCTCCCTTTTCCCCAACGAGGGCTGACCGATTTGTTGGTCGCGCATCGGGGCCTGATGCCCAAACCTCCCCATCAAGTCGTACCCAGCGTGCCCAAAGGGTGGAGCGACGCCATCATGAAAGCGATGGCCAAGCCGCCGCTCGAGCGCTTTCAAACCGCTCGCGAATTTGGCGCGGCGATGGAAGCCGCCCTCACCACTTCGGGTCACGCTGCTCCAGCTGAAAGCAAGCCCGGCTCAGGAGCAAAGCCTCCTCCTTCTCAGCAGCGACATACGGCGCAATTCGAAGCCATCGTCGCGCGCCTCGACGGCACAGAATTGGGCACGCTCAAGTGCAACGATATTTCAAAAGGGGGCATGTTCCTCTCAACCGTAGGCGAGCTGCCACCCATCTATTCAAAGCTGAAAATCACCATTCCTTCGTCTGACAATTTAGAATTGCTGGCCGAAGTGGTTCGCCACGTGCCTGCAGATCAAGCGAAGGCGTGGGGCATGTCGCCCGGTTTCGGAGTGCAGTTTCTCGACGTCACTCCCTCGCTCCGTGATGACGTCAATCGATTGGTTCAAGGCCTGCCCGCGCAGCCCAAACCATCAGACTCGATGCTCGAAGGGAAAAAAATCGAGAGCCGCAAAACCGTGGGCTCGCTGCTCAATCAATACCGCGAACGAATGGCAGGAGATCACTACGTTCTGTTGGGCCTCCCTTCCAACGCTGACATGGCTGAAGTGCGCGCGGCGTGTAGTGATTCAGATGCAGAAGTCCGAGGGTTCAGGTCGAAAACGCTCAAACCGGCAGAACTGGCCCAACTCGATGCCGCCCTCACCCGAATCAAAGCCGCACGCGACACCCTGGGGAATGCGGGAGCGCGAGCTCGCTACGACGCCAACCGAGGCAATTGGAAGGGCATCGCCCGCTGCGTTGCTGGAGGTTTGGGGCCGCTCGATCTCGAGCGCTACCGCCAAGAATTTTTGGTCGACCACCCCAGCGCGGCCGGTTCTGGGCACGTGAAATTTTTGGCGTCGAAGGCGTATGAGCAAAACAGTCAGCTTAAAGAAGCACTCGATGCTTGCGAAAATGCGCTGCAGATAGATCCACTCAATCTTCAGCTCCACCAGCGATACACGGCCCTTTCACGCAAACTCAAAGAAACCAGCGGTCGGAACTGACGTGAACCGGCTCCAAGAGGTGTTTGAAAATACCGACCAACAGATTCACCGGTGGCTCACCCACAGCGCCGCGAGGGAAGCCCTGACACTATGGGCCGTTTGTTTTGGAGCCACGCTCATCGCATTTCAAGTCGGAGCGCCAGCCGCAAAAATTGTGGCCACCGTGGGCTTTCTCTACTTGCCCCTCTACGCTTGCCGCAATCGCGGGGAAGACTGGCCTGAATACGGTCTTTCCACCAAGACGCTGGGCCGTGATTTCAAACAATTCTTAAGCGTCTCAGCAATCGTCTTTCCTCTCTTCATCGCCGCCTACGTCGGCTTCATCTGGCTGTGGCCTCAAGTTTCTCCGAGCTGGGTAAAAATACTGACGCCGTATCTGAGCACCCCTCACTTCGCCTTCCGTCTCCCTGACCGCTTTGTCGAATGGGTCATCGACGACATTTTCGTAGTCGCGTTGCCCGAAGAATTTTTCTACCGAGGCTACTTGCAGACTCGCTTTCGAGACGCGTGGCCGCGCGGTCGCATCGTTTTCGGCGCCCGTTTGGGCCCGGCTTTTTGGCTCACCGCCGTTTTGTTCGCGCTCGGCCATTTGGCCATCTTCCAGGTGTGGCGCCTGGGCGTTTTTTTTCCCGCTCTTATTTTCGGGTGGATGAGGGAGCGCAGTCATTCTGTCGTCGGAGCCGCGCTGTTTCACGCAGCGGCGAATCTGCTCATCAAAGTGCTCGACGCGAGTTTTTTCGCTCACTCTTAACGGATGGTCACCGCCAACCGGCGATCGACTGCAAGCGTGGCTCCGTCAGGCAAGGCCACCCAACCATCACCGGGGCTCACGCCCGAAGCCAAAACGACAGAACGCCTCCGACGGTGATCTCTCACCAACGGTTCTGCATCGGGAGACTGCGCTGTCAATTCATGACGTGCACATTCCGCTACGCCCTCGAGCAAGGCATACGACAATGTCTGCGAACCACGTCGCGTCGCCACCACCATGCGCCCATTGCTGGCCACCAAGGCAAAGCCAGGTCGAACCGGCAAACCCACGCTCATCGATATCTGCTCAATGGCTTGAGCGCACAGCCCCAACTTCGCCGCCGCTGTCGCGGAATCGAGTTGCCCGTCTTCAATGCGACCGATGTCTCGCAGCTCTGCCAAAAACCGAGCGAAAGCGGCCTCTTCCCACGTGGGGCCGCGTACTGCCGCGGCCAAAAATTCAGGCAACTCTTCTCGCAAACGCGCTTTGACCGCATCACCACGTTCCAACGTGCCTGCGGCGGCGAAGAGCCACTGACGAAATCGAAAGGGTTGCGCGCTCTCTTCCATGCCTTGGCCGACACCTAAGGCCCGACTGGCCAGCATTGTCAGTTCAGAATCGGGCGCTTCCCACGCCTCTTCACTGGGAGCACCAAGGCCGTAGCGCCGCTGCACCACTTGCCCGTCTTGCCAGTTGCCCACGCCCACCACGGAACCTTCTTCGAAAGAAAAACGCGAACGAACGCGATCAAGCTCGCAGCGCAAGAGCGCGGCATCTGAAGTGATGAGGGCAAGAACCTGTGACATCGAAACACTCCCCTATTCCCGGACCACCTTAAGAGTCGCAACACCTGACCAAGAACGCCACTCCCTGTGTCGGGAAGTAAGCGCAGAGTGTGGAAAACGAGGTACCCTTGTCCCATGTCCGAAATCGCGGTCGGCATTGACTTGGGCACCTCGTATTCATGTGTTTCCGCAGTCATTGATGGGAAACCCACGGTTATCCCCAACGAGTGGGGAGAACCGATTCACGCCTCGTGCGTCTCCTTTTTGCCCGACGGCACTGTGCTGGTCGGTAACTCAGCGAAAAAGAACATCATTACCAACGCTGAAAACACCGTCTACTCAGCCAAACGGTTGATCGGTCGGTTCTTCTTCTCTGACGAAGTGAAGAAGGCCACCTCGGTGATGCCGTACACCATTGTGGAAGGACCTAACAATTCGGTGCGGATACAGGCGCACGGGCAAGTCTATTCGTTGCCTGAAATTTCGGCCTTGGTACTCAAAGAACTCAAAGCCATTGCTGAAAGCTACTTGGCTCAACCGGTGACCAAGGCTGTCATTACCGTGCCCGCCTACTTCAATGACAACCAGCGTCAAGCCACCAAAGATGCGGGCCGCATTGCCGGCCTCGATGTGTTGCGTATTTTGAATGAACCCACGGCCGCGGCGCTTGCGTACGGGTTCGGTCGCGATGTGAATCAGCGTATTGCGGTGTACGACTTGGGCGGCGGCACGTTTGACGTCTCGGTTTTGGAAATCGGCAAAGATGTTTTCGAAGTTCTTTCCACCGCTGGCGATACTTATTTGGGCGGTGACGACTTCGATGACCGCATCATGAATTGGCTGGCCGAAGACTTCTTGGCGCGAACCCAGCTCGACTTGCGTCAAAATCGCTACTGCCTCCAAGTGCTCAAAGACGCTTCAGAGAAAGCAAAAATCGACGTTGGCCAAAACGGGGTGGCCGAAATTTCGTGCCCAGGCATCTGCCAAGACGCGAGCGGAAAGGTGCTCGATCTCAACCAACGACTGGTAGCAGATCAATTCAACCGCATGGTGATGGACCTGGTGCAAGGCACCTTTAAAGTGACTGATGAAGCGCTGCAAAGCGCGCGCATTACCGTCAACGACGTCGACGCCGTGATTTTGGTCGGCGGGCCGACGCGGTTGCCCATCGTGCGAAACTCGGTGAAGCATTACTTTCAAAAAGAAGTCATGGCCGGAGTTGACCCAGATCAAGTCGTCTCTCTCGGTGCCGCACTCCAAGCCCACGCGTTGCTCGACAAAGCGACCGAGACATTCCTCATCGACGTCACCCCGCTCTCATTGCGAATCGGTACGGTGGGCGGCTTCACTGAAAAAATCATCGATAAAAATACCCCCATACCTATTGAAAAATCGAAGGCCTTCACCACCAGTCGCGATGGCCAAGACAAGGTGAAGATTCGCGTTTACCAAGGTGAGTCAAATCGTTCCGACGACTGCGAACTTCTGGGCGAATTCGAATTCTCAGGTTTCCGAATCGGGTACCGCGGTGATGTCAAAATCGATGTCACTTTTGAAATCGACTCGAACGGCATCGTCAACGTGCACGCCGCTGACAAAGAAACGGGGTTGCGCACTTCAACCACCATCAGCCTCTCGTCTGGGCTCTCAGAGAACGATATTCAAAAATCGATGCAGTCGAATCGCAAGACACAACTAGCCAACCACAAAGATCTCCCCGCCGCCGCGCGGTGAATTGCTTTCGAAAGCGCTCCATGGCGAACGATCAAGACAATCGCTCAAATCGACCACCCGCACCGCCGACCATCAGCCCCGTTCAATCAACTCAGTCTCCTTCAAGACCGACCCCGGTGCCTTCCATTGCCCCCAGCGCCCCTCGAGGTCCGAGCGGAGTCTTCTCTGGAAAATCTCGGCCCCGACCATTCCCTGAGGCGGGCGCCGTCGAAGTCATCAGTCCCGCTCAAGCGGCGCAATTGCGCTCGCTGGCTGAAGGGCTCAACAGCTTTGACTATTTTGAAATGCTGGAACTGAGCCAAACCGCCGCCGTGGGCGAGCTTAAAAAAGCCTTCTATCGAGAGAGTCGCACCTACCACCCTGATCGCTTCTTCCACTTACCTGACTCACCAGTCAAAACAGACATTTCCAGCATCTACAAACGAATCACCGAGGCGTATTACGTGCTTCGCGATGACGCAAAACGAAAGAAATACATCGCCGACATCGCGAGCGCCGAGCGAAATAACAAACTTCGATACACCGACGCCACCGAAGCAGAAATGAAAGCCGAGACACGCAAAACGGTGGAAGAAGAGTTCGGCACCAACCCCAAATCTCGGCCTTTCTTCAAAACGGCGATAGCAGAACTCGAGAAACAGAATTGGGGTGCGGCTGAACGCGCACTCAAAATGGGCCTCACCTACGAGCCCGGCAACACGCGCTTCAAAGAGAAGCTTGCTGAAGTTCAAAAACAACTCGAGGAGCAAAGGCGCGCCCAAGGGCACTCCTTCCTCATCAAGTGACACTCGACCTCTTTGCTTTAGGGCTGGTCTGTTTTCTGGCGTTTTGGGGGGCCTTCACTGGTTTTTCACGACAAGTTGCTCAAATCTTCGCTGTCGTTGGAGCCGTGAGTGCGGCCACCCCTGGCGGTCGTCTTCTCGCGGCGCCTTTGGCTCGAGCGCTCCAGTCATCGCTGACAGTCGCAGTGGTGATCGCCACCGTTCTCACCTTCATCATTTCATACCTGTTGATTCGCAGCCTGCTGACCGCTCTGCTCAAAAAACTGCTTTCAGGCAAAGACCCCGAAAATCGTTCAAACGACAGAGTGCTGGGCTTTGCGCTCGCGGGCTTCAAGGCTGCT
>JAYUVR010000320.1:0-15970 GCA_043753955.1 Archangium sp.
TATCGCCAAACTCTTGATCGAACCCCGCGGGCAATCGCTCATCATCAAACCAAGAATCATCGACCACAATGTCTTGCACTTCTTTAAGGCCAGCGTGAACCAATTCAGAAACCATTCCGTAGAGGCGCTCGGTGGTGATGCTGGGGTCTCCTCGGCCGCGAATGAACAACGTCTTGGCCCGGCCTTCTTTGTAGTCATGGTCAACTAAGAATTCGGTCTCAAATCGATACTCGGGCCCCAGGCGCGAAAGTGCAGCGGCAGCGGTGAAGAGCTTGACGTTGGAGGCCGGGTTCAACAATTCTTCTGGATCGCGTGCAAAGACCACCGAGCCATCATCGAGACTGCGCACTTGCACCGAAAGGCGAGCAGCCTTCATCGCTGCTCGCTCGACCACCGCATCCATCGCTTTGCGCAGTGACTCTCGGTCTGCAGTGCGCGGGGCAGCTGCAAAAGACGCATGAGACAAAATGTAGAGGAGCAGTACAGTACGTTTTCTGGAAGGCATGGAGTTGAGTGCAAGTTAACTGCGTTTTGCCTCGGCGCGAAGTCTGTCGACGACACTTTAGGGAGACCCACACATGGCAGAGAATACTCAGCTGTCCGACATCATACCCGCTACGCCGCAACGCGTCTTTTCGGCCTGGCTCGACGCCGCGGAACACACCCAGATGACTGGAGGCAAAGCCACAGACGAGGGCGATGGTCGTTTCACCGCCTGGGACGCCTACATCACCGGACGGACAGTGTCGTCGGAACCGCACTCAAAAATCGTACAGGCCTGGAGAACAACCGAATTCCCTGCCGGCGCGCCCGATTCGCTTCTCACCATTGATTTCGAGGCTGTCCCCGAGGGCACCAAGATGACTTTCCTGCATGAGAACATTCCCGCCGGGCAGGCTTCGGCCTATCGAGATGGGTGGAAAGATCACTATTTCACGCCCATGAAGGCGTACTTTGGGTCTCCCCGGCAAAAGATACGGGAAGTCGGCGAGCAGATTAGCCACACCGTCGAAGAGCTGACGGGCCAGCTGGGAGCCGCCACCGAAGATGCGATGCATGCGGTCGACAAGGCGCGGGTGCGAGCTAAAAAACAGGCCGGGAAAGCAGTGAAAGCGGTCCAGAAAGCTCAAAAGAGCGCCTCAGCTCAATTGAAAGCGGTCGGCAAAAAAGTCAAAGCCTTGGTCAAAGGGAAGAAAAAGGTGATGGCGAAAAAGGTCAAAGTGAAGGTCAAGGCTAAGGCTAAGGCTAAGGCTAAAAAACCAGCCCCTCCCATCAAAAAGAAGCTCAAGAAGCTGACCAAAAAGCGCCGCTAGCGCAGAGCCGCGATGGCGGCTTTGTAATCGGGCGACTTAAAAATGGCATTGCCAGCGACCAACACCGAGGCCCCCGCCGCGACGACTTCTCGAGCGGTGGTGGGGTTGATGCCCCCATCAACCTCGATGTCGACTTGGTGAAGACCACGCCCGTCGAGTATTTCGCGCAGGCGACGCACCTTACTGACGGTCGACGGAATGAACCGCTGCCCTCCAAAGCCGGGGTTCACTGACATGATGAGCACTTGTTCAACTTCACTCAGCACTTCCTCAATGCTCGAAAGCGGAGTCGAAGGGTTGAGCACCACTGACGGCCTCGCTCCGGCGTCGCGAATCTGCTCTAAAACACGGTGCAGATGAGGGCATGCTTCTTGATGCACGGTAATGGTAGTCGCACCGGCTTTTGCGAAGGCATCGACGTACTTTTCCGGTTCGACAATCATCAGATGAACGTCGAGGGGCAGCGAAGTGGCTCGCTTGACGGCTTCAACTATCAACGGCCCCACGGTGATGTTGGGTACGAACCGACCGTCCATCACGTCGATGTGAATGAGGTCTGCTCCGGCCTGTTCTACGGCCCTCACCTCTTCGTGGAGCCGGCCAAAATCTGCCGAGAGAATCGACGATGCCACGCGCACTCGGTTGGTCATGAGTTCGAGGTGGTAGCTCGGTCGAAGCGCACTTGCATCTCTAAAGGCGCTTTCGAGAGTTGCTCCTCCTAAGGCTTGGGAGCAACATCGCTTCGTGGCCCACGCGCTCCCAGACCTGCCCTCGAGTGAGAAGTCGCCGCTTCAGCACGCGCTACGACGGGTCGACAAGCTGCAGGCGATTTTGGAAGTCGCCAAAACCATGGCCGCGGCACACACCCTCGACGCGCTTTTGCCTTTGATTCTCAAGGAAGCAAGCCGAGTGGTCGAAGCCGAGCGCTGTTCGCTCTTCATTCTCGATCGCGAACGCGGCGAACTGTGGAGCCGGGTGGCCCAAGGCGCTGAACAAGAAATTCGTCTTCCCCTCGGCATGGGCATCGCCGGGGCTGTGGCGCAAACCGGTCAAGCGGTGATGTTGAAAGATGCTTACAACGACCCGCGCTTCAATCGAGATTGGGACCAAAAGACAAATTACCGTACCAAGAGCGTGCTGTGCGTGCCGATGAGGGACACTCGCGGTGATGTCACCGGTGTCATTCAAGCGCTCAATGCGATGGAAGGCGCCTTTGACGAAGAAGATGAAGAGTTGTTGGTGGCGCTGGGCGGGCAGGCTGCACAAGCCATCGAAAACGCACTGTTGCACGAAGACATCAGCAAGCTTTTCGAGGGTTTCGTTCAGGCCTCAGTGATGGCCATTGAATCGAGAGACCCCACCACGGCTGGCCATTCAAACCGAGTATCGGCGCTCACGTTGGGCTTAGCCCAAGCTGTCGAACACGCACCTGGAGGCCCCTTTCGAGGCCTGCGTTTCAGTGCCGAACAAATTCAAGAAATTCGCTACGCGTCTTTGTTACACGACTTCGGCAAAATTGGAGTTCGCGAAGCCGTTCTCATCAAAGCAGACAAGTTGTACCCGCACGAGCTCGAGCTCTTAAAGCAGCGCTTTGACATCGCCAGAAAAGACAAACAATTGGCGTCAATGATGCGCCGGCTCGATGCCATCAAGATTCAGAACGAACGCTCAATCGAACACATCGAACTTGAAGAAAATGCTCGACTGACCATCGAACTCAAAGAAATCGATGAAGCGCTTGATTTCGTGTTGCTCTGTAATCGACCGACAGTTCTAGCGCAGGGCGGGTTCGAACGGCTGATAGGCCTCGGCGGTCTGTCTTTCAACGACTCGAAGGAGCGCCCCCACACGCTGCTCACTCCAACCGAAGTGCAAACTCTTTCGATTCCCCGCGGGTCGCTTTCGGCAACTGAACGAAAAGAAATTGAATCGCACGTGACGCATACCTTTCGTTTTTTGTCGCAAATCCCTTGGACGCGGGCGCTCAAGCGAGTGCCGGAAATCGCGTACGCGCATCATGAAAAGCTCGACGCCAAAGGCTACCCACGTTCGATTGGGGCTGAACACATACCCGTGCAGTCGAAGATGATGGCCATCGCTGATATTTACGACGCACTGACCGCGAGTGATCGCCCTTACAAAAAAGCTGTACCGCACACATTCGCGCTCGAAATCTTGAAAAAAGAATCTGATGCAGGCCAGCTCGACAAGGAACTCTTTCACATTTTTGTGGAAGCCGACGTGCCTGGCCGCACGCTCAAACTTCGTTAAAACCCATGAACATTCTTCGTACCCCCGAAGCCCGATTTGCCGCCCTGCCCGACTTTCCCTACCTGCCGCGGCGCGTTGACGTGGGTGGCATTGAGATGGCCTGGGTTGAAACAGGCGTGGCGGGTGCAAGCCCCGTGCTGTGTCTTCACGGCGAACCGAGCTGGAGCTTTTTATATCGAAAGATGATGCCGCCCTTGGCTGCGGCAGGGCATCGGGTGGTCGCACCTGATCTCATTGGCTTTGGTCGCTCAGACAAACCTGCCAGTCGCGACGACTACAGCTACCAAAGCCACATGAACTGGCTGCAGGCTTTCGTCGAGCGCCTCGACCTTCGCGACATCACCCTCGTCTGCCAAGACTGGGGCGGTCTGCTCGGGCTGCGATTGGTTGCAGAACAACCGCATCGCTTTTCACGGGTGGTTGCGGCAAACACTTTTTTGCCTACGGGAGATATTCCTCCTCCTCAATCGTTTTTCCGCTGGCGTCATTTTGCGCAGAACACACCTGAATTGAAGGTGGGCGAAATCGTGGCTAAAGGCTGTCACACCGCGCTGCCTGACGAGGTGAAAGCGGCCTACGATGCCCCTTTCCCCGATGACAGTTACAAAGCGGGAGCTCGCCAGTTCCCCGGCCTTGTTCCTGTCACTTCAGAAGACCCAGCCACCATTCCCAATCGCTTGGCGTGGGAAAAGTTGGCTCAGTTCAACAAGCCCTTTTTGACTGCGTTTTCTGACCTCGACCCCATCACGCGAGGAGCCGATGCCTTCTTGCAAGCGGCGATTCCTGGAGCTCAAGGTCAACCCCACACCACAGTGATGGGCGCAGGCCACTTCTTGCAAGAAGACCGGGGCGAGGCACTCGCACACACCGTGAATGAATTCATCGGTTCCACCTCGAACCGATGAAGGTGTTTTAGATTTCGATGGTGTGAAGCCGCAATGAATTGATGCGGCCGGCTTGACCCACTGGCGCTCCGAAGACGATGACGACTCGGTCGCCGCGTTTGACCAACCCTCGCGCGAGCAACTCTTCTTCGACGCGTTTGACCATCTCTTCGGTTTCTTGCACCGGCTCGAGTACGCGCGGCATCACGCCCCACAACAGCGCCAGTCTTCGCCGTACTTCTTGATTGGGCGAAAAAGCGATGATGGGTGCTTGCGGCCGGTAGCGGGACAAGAGACGTGCGGTGGTGCCGGTCAGTGTAAAGGCGACGATGAGGGCTGCTCCGGCTTCGCGAGCGGCACGGCAGGCCACTCCACAGGTGACATCGGGAAAGTCAGCGGGAATGCGCACCGGCTCGCCTGTGCCAATGCGAGGGAACGATTGACGCATGGCCGATTCGGCGGCTTCGACAATGCGACTCATCATCTCGACGGACTCGATGGGGTATCGGCCAGAAGCCGATTCACCTGAAAGCATCACCGCATCGGTGTTGTCAAAAATGGCGTTGGCGACGTCACTGGCTTCTGCACGGGTCGGCCTTGGGTGCTCAATCATTGAATTGAGCATCTGGGTGGCAACGATGACGGGCATGCCCCGCTGATTGGCTCGCCGAATAATGTCTTTCTGAATGGCGGGCACTTCTTCGGGTGGAATTTCTACCCCTAAGTCGCCGCGCGCCACCATCACGCCATCGGTTTTGTCGAGAATGGCATCGAGGCGAGCGATGGCTTCGGGCTTCTCAAGCTTGGCGATAATCGGCACCACGCGCCCTGCTTCCACCATCGCCTGCCGACACTGCTCGATGTCTTGCGGAGTGCGCACAAATGAGAGCGCCACCATGTCGACTCCGGCTTTCAAACCAAAAATCAAATCTTCTTTGTCTTTGGCGGTCAGCGCTTCAGCCCGCAAGGCCACGCCTGGGAGATTGATGCCTTTGTTGTTTTTGAGAATGCCCCCATGAATGATTTCCGTGCGGATGAGGCCTTTTTTGTCGGTGGAAAGCACCTTGAGTTCCAGCAAGCCGTCGTCGACTAAAATTCGGTCGCCCACGTTCACGTCTGACGCCAAGTGCGGGTAGGTGGTCGAGACCAGGCTCTGAATTCCCAGCACTGTTTCGTCAGTGGTAATCGACAGCTCTTTGCCTTCGATCAATTCGATGGCGCCGCCGTTGAGTTTACCCGTGCGAATCTTAGGGCCCTGGAGATCTCCCAAAATGCCCACGGCCTTGCGCACTTTGAGCTGTGCCGCTCGAAGCCGTTCGATGGTGGCCAGATGATCTGCATGCGTGCCATGGCTAAAATTGAGTCGGGCGACATCCATGCCCGCGTGAATCAATTTTTCCAACATCTCTTGGGTACTGGTGGCAGGGCCCAACGTGCAGACAATCTTCGCGCGTCTCATGTCACTGGTTATAGGGACCAGTTGAAGACTCTTCCACAAACCCTTTCACCACGAAGATGCCGCAGTGCGTCTCATTCACGTGTCAGCGGCGGAGAAGCTCTTGCAGATGCTGCCTTTCCCACGCCATCGCCGCGGCGTATTTGGGGAAAGTTCTTTCGCGTTCTCGGAAGGCGCGCGGGTGATGAATGTGTCGACCCGTGTCACGCCCGCTGGGGAAAAGTTGATGCAGCATCTCGTGGAAGACAATGAATTCGACAAAGAAGCGAGGCACATCGGGGCGATCAAGCGCGGGGTGAATGCGAATTTCACGGGCTTTGTGATCATACACACCCAGTCGAATCGACTTTCGTCTCCGTTTGCCCGTGTTGCGACCCCAGCCAATTCTGGCCTCCACCTGCTTCTGAAAATAGAGCGCATTGACGTGCTCAAACAGTTCTTGGAGATCGAAGCACTGCCCTCGACTTTCAAGCGCCGCCGCACGAGTGGCAACGCTGCGAATCAGTACCTGCTGACGAGCGATGTAATCATCAAGCGCTGCGCCTGCACTCGCATTCCCTCGGCCAGTGTACTCAGCGATCGATTTCACCACTGCGGGCGGCGCATCAAGAAACATGTGATGGGCTCGAATTTTGAGCAACGGTGGCTGACGACGAAAGCTAATCATCGTCGAGCGGTTGTCATGCACCGTCAGCAATACCTTCACGTCTGAACCGAGGCACGCTGCAATCTGCAAAGCCAACTGGCGCGCCTTAGCAAGAATCTCTTGGCGACTTGGCGGTCGCTCCATCGCGATCGGAAGTGGTAGCGGAATTGCCTCAAAAGGCTGAGCTCGCTCAGCCGCTAGAGGCCGAGCAGCCTTCCCGAAGAGATCCAGCTGACGAGGTGCAAGCTGCACGTTCACCGGTTGTAATCAAAGACAAGGGCGCTGCAAACACCAGCCTGCACCCTTGTCTTCGTCTGTCATCTACCAGGCGCGCCCAAACACTCCGTACAACGCGGTCATCATGTCGAGACTTCTGGTCGCTCCGCGAACCTCGGCATCCCATTCAGCTGCAGTTTTGCCGTCGACGGGCTGATTGCTTGACGTCGCGAGTTCCCACTTGGCTCTGAACTCGGCTGCTCGTTCAACCATGGCGGCGCCTGCTGGAGGAGTGGTGGAACCGGTCTTCTTCATCGCCGCGTAGATATGACCGCCACCAAAAGGATCGTTGTAGGTGACAATGCTAAAGCCATCAGCCGGAGTCAGATTGTCCCCTGCGCCCAAGCGGAACACTTGGTTGAAATTGGCGAATTCCATATTTCCGTTGGCGGTGAAGTACGCCATCGAAAGCACCTGGGCGTAGAACCGTGCAGACCAGGTGGAAACAGGGGCCACCTTTGACATCACCATCGGCTGGCCTCCTCCATCGACCGGCACGACTGGAGCTGGCGGGTAGACAAAGCCAGGCACGAAGTCTTGCGCTCGAATGAAGTTGGGCAATTGAACCAACGCCGTTCCATCAGCCTGTTTGGCCAACGAAGGCCCATAGCTGGCCGTGTCGCCCGTCCAGTAGCTATTAAAGAGCGACGACATCTCGTGGTTGAAGGTGGTGTAATAAGGCAACGAATAGCGCAGCGCATCGGAACCACGGTCGACACCCAGGAAATTGGTCTCGCTGGTGGAAAGAGCAATCAACGCTGCATAGACGTCCCAGAAATGCCCTGCCTCATTCACGCGACTGAAGTTGTCGTAACCCGACGTATCGAAGACCGTAAACATGCTTCGGCCGGGACCGCGCGGTACGTAGACGAGATCTGAGTAGCCGCCATTTTGAGGCTTCGCCAAATTAGTCTTCAACGCCGCTTCAGCCCCCGCCTCGAGTCGTCTGTTTTGGGCGTCACCGGTCAACACATATTCCCAAGTGCCGCTGGCCGTTTTGCCATGATACCCCGCTGAGGGAACTGCCAATTGTTGCATCAACAAGTTGGTTGAATCGACCACGGCCATGGTCCAGTAATTTTGGTAGATGGGGTCGCCCAAACCATAAAACTTGTCCATTTCTTCGGCGGTCAGCTGGGCATATTTGGCCAAATAGAAAATATTAAAGAGCCACTGCTGATAGACGTTGGGAATATTGCCTAAGAAGCGACTGAACTTTCCATTGGCCACTTTCGAGGGGGAATATTCCAAACGATCGCGGCGGAAGTTCGAAAACACATACGACTGATTGAAACGCTCTATCCACTTCGAAGACATTTCGAAGACGTCAGCGCCTTGATCATTTCTATTACAGAGCAAATTTGCGCCGACTTCATAGTCAGAGCAGAACATGTAAGGCACTTCGACCGGTATGCTCTGACCACCCGCTGCATTGACGATATCAGCGGCGCGAGCATAGTCCGCGAGGCCTCGTCGATCGCTGTCAGCCAATTCTTGTTGCGAGAGGTTGTATGTTTTGAGGGCTTGTTCGATGCGCTCGTAGTGAGGCGTCATCTCACTCCACTTGCGGAATGAACGATGCTGCATACGCGAAATACCCTGATTGAGCATCACTTCAAACGACGGGTTTTGGTCCGCAAAATGAAACGGCAACGTGGTGTAGTGATACTTGTCTGTATAGAAATTGGACGCTGGGGTGTAGTGCTCGACATGCGCCAGCGGAATTTCAACGTGCGCTCCGCGGGTCACGAAGACTTTGGCTTGGTTGTCGAGAGGCACGGTGATGTTGGGGCTTTGATAGTTCGGTCGAAGTTCGTTGAACACCTCAACCCAACCAGGCTCGAAACCACCGGCATAGGCAAACAAAATGGCGGCGTCGTCGTATTTACCGGTGCCACGGTTCTGAGAATTGACCCGCGCGCCGTAGTCCATAATTGATGAATATTGATATTCATACATCGACTCATCAAGTTGATGTTGATTTGGCTTTGCTGCATCAGCGAGATTCTGAGCCGTGACAGGCAATACCCGACGC
The DNA here is from genome assembly GCA_043753955.1 of Archangium sp. Lineage (GTDB taxonomy): Bacteria > Myxococcota > Myxococcia > Myxococcales > Myxococcaceae > Archangium_A. The sequence goes on from JAYUVR010000320.1 coordinate 8,882, forward strand.
CCACCCACGTCAACACCGATGGTCTCTTTGCGGAGGTCCCAATAGCCATCGTGGTAATTCAGCGCATCAGCTGAAGCGATGAAATTGTGCATCAAACCCAAGGTGTGACCGATCTCGTGCTCAGTGACCGAGCGGAAGGCCTCACGGCGCAAGCTGTTGTACACCTCAGCTTTTGCGGAACTCAGCGCTTCAACATCGCTCTTTCCTTCCTGCTTAAATTTCGCCACCAAATCACGCTGCAACTGAACCTTGCGTTTGGCCAAACCTAAATAGTCTTCATCGCTGTACGAGAATTCATAAAAACAACCAACGGTGGGATCTGGCGTATTGCGCGAAGCCGTAATGGCAGACTCAATGGGGTCATTCCCCAACAAGACATTAAGTGCGACTTGGCGCTGAAATTGACTGTCTGAATTGAGCTTCTGTCGAAAGCCCTGATTGGTCGTCAGTGACTGCATTGCCGCATGAATTTCAGGCAAATTAATCAATTCATCTTGAAGAAGCGGGTTGTCTTTGAGGAGGCGCTCGACCACTGCTCTACGATTCTCACGTGCGACAGGCATTGAGCCGTCTTGATTCCACTGGGTAGCCAGGTTTTTGAGTTTGCCGTCGAGATTTGCAAATGAACTGCTCGGGCGCGTCGGCTCAGAAACCAAACCTTGCTGCGACTGCCAGGGCCCACTGGCCGGGCGCCGCGGGTCGGTCGCGTTCAGATTGGCGAAGATGAAGTCTTTGATGTCTTTGCCGGTGATCAACTGGCTCAACGAAAGCTCGCCACTCACCACGTCGATGACCTGCGCCGAACTCCCAGCCCAGGTATCAAGGCCCGGGCCGTAGACATTGGCCGCTGCATGAACCACTCGCCCTGTCTCAGGGTCCATCGCAGAAGGCCCTAAGCCGAGGAGGCCACCTGCATTTTGATCCACATACGGAATGATGTTGTAGCGAAGGTCTCCAATGCGAGCGTATGTACCGGCCTTGCCACACGCTGCCGGTGAACCTTCCCGCACGGGTGATTCGCACACGTAAAACATTGAAGGCACGTCGGCGACTTCAAGACCACGAGGCACCGCGATCGCACGACGATAGGCACGGTCCCACGAGGCTTCGATGGTTTGCTCTGGGTCCATGCCCTGCGCCTGAGCCAAATGCCTCGAAGCGGAGCCCTCAAGATAGGGAGGCGTGTTCTGCGTCATGTAATACACGATGGGCCGCAGCGCTCGCTGCGTGACAGGAATGGTATTGCCCTTCTCGTCATGCGCTCGTTCCCAAATATTGTGGCGCATCGCAAAGAATTGCTGACCAGAATAGGTGTAATAATAATCTTTTGAGTACGAATACGATTCCTGGCGGAAGTAGCCAAATTTCTTCATCAGCCGGTCATTGTAAACCAAGGGCTCATAGTCATTCGCCACGGCCTCATCGACTTTGAGCACCGAGGTACGAATTCGAACATCTGAACTTTCACAATCAACCGTCGGGTCGAACAGACACAACGCTAAATTGCCGTACCCTTCATAGTAGACAGTCTTTGGGTCAACGATCGCTTGGGTGACCCAGTCAAAATAGTTCAACTGTCCGCTCGCATCGCGTTCGAATGTCATCGCCTCATCTTGAGCCGCTTGATCTTCTTTGGTGATGAAACGCATGTAGAGCCCGGTGGAGGTGTTGAGGCCACATTGGGCAGGCTTTCCACTAGGCCCTGTGCAATTGTCAAAATTCACAACCTGATTCGTGCGGAAATCAATACGTAGATATTCTCGCTGATACCAAGGGCGATCGAGCGTGTCTTCCATGAGCACATTGCTCTGCTCGCCCGTCGCGGGGTTGTATTGTCGTTGTCGATCAAAATGGCTCAAAATCTTATACGCAAAGACGGGGTTGCCTTTGTATGCGCGCCCGTCTTGAAACAACACATTGCCCAGTTTTGACTTTTTCCGATCGATACGAGGGTCAGCTCCTGGAACGACCTCGTACGAGCGATAGCCGACCAGGAGATCTTCCTGAACTTCCCATCGTATCTTTTCCATCTTGCCGCCGTAACCAATGACGGTGGCTGCGCCCGGTGTCTTGGGGGCGTCAATGACAGATTCTTGAATGTACCAAGTGCCATCAAGGAGATCAGACTTCTTGAGATAATTGGGTTGAGTTTTGTCAATCACATCTGGCTGAACACACCCGACTGAAAACACGACGGCGGTCGCAGCCAAGACAGAGCGGAACAAACGGTTCATGTGCGTTCCTTCAGAAATTGCGCAGCTCATTTAGAACACCTTCCCAAACGCTTGATAAATGCCGCGCTGGAGATCGAGATCTCGAACGGAATTCTGGAAGACCTCTGTCCAATAATTTCGGCGATCCGCTACCAATGCAGGGTTGTTGGCTTCATCAGCTGGCATGCATTCGTAGCCTTGGAAGAAGACATAGTCAGGCAAGGGGCAGGTAGCCGGGTTGTTCACCATCGTTTGATATTCTTTGGTGAGGTTGATCATTCGCACCGCCCCAGTGCTGTCTTTGGCAGCGCCGTCTTTTTCGATGGCTGCGTAACGATGCCCCGTCACGACGTCTGGCACTTCGACCACGTGATACCCGGGAGCGACTTGGAATTCCTCGCCAGAGCCTAATTTGTAAATCTGGTTGGCTTTGGCGTAGTCGAGATCATAGTTGACCCGGAAGAACGCCATACCCAAGAGGAGGCCATAAATTCGACTGGTATACGTGAGCTGAATGTTCGCCGGAGCAGGCTTCTGATCGGCGCTCCAGCAGCCATTCTCATTCGGCTTCTCATTGCCCAAACAATTGCGACGCTCGCGGGGGTAGGTAAAGCCGGTAAAGAAATCGGTGCCCCGAACGTACGTGCGCCAATCGATGACGGCCTTGTCTATCGCCTTGTTGTCACCATCAACCTCTTTGTACACAATGGGACGAATTTTCTCTTCGTCATTGGCCCACAGCGAACTGAAGGTGCTTTGGAACTCTTCGCGGAAGACAAGGTAATAGGGAATATTGTATCGATTGGTATCAGCGTCGACGTCGACACCTTGAATATACAATTCAGGGCTCACGGCAGCGAACATGGCGCCAACTTGGTCATTGTAGTGACCCGCCTCAAGCATGCGGTTGAAGAAGCCAAACCCAGACTTGAAGTCATAACTGCTGTACATGCGGCGCCCCAACCCGCGGGGTACCACTACGAAGTCTTCAGCTCCGAACCGATTGGTGTTGATTTCTTCAATGCGAGTACGGCCAATTGGGTTGAGATAGTCGAACTCATCACTAATCGGTGCGACGCCTGAAGCGGCTCGAGCCAAGTCCCACCGGGCGCCTCCGCGAATGTTTCGGTACATAAACAACCCGTCTGGAGGCACCGACATCACGTTGAGATGCTGGTTGACGCCATCGAGAACAGCCATCGTCCAATAGTCTTGGGTCAACGGGTCGAGCGTGTAGTGAGAAACCTGCTCCTGATTGCGCGCAGCCTTTTGATACACCTCGTAGGCCCAGTGTTTGTACGAATTGGCGACGAAGTTGAACGTTGAATACGCGCTATTGAGTGCACGGTTGCCATTGAAGAATGCGGCATCTCGGCGGAAGTGCGTGTCGACGTAGTAGTTCCAATAGTCCTCGAGTTTGGTGCGAACGATTTCGTAATAATCGGGACCACGGTCGAAACGATTGCATGACAATACAGGCCCGTCGGCTGACTCGTCAGAACAGAACATATACGGCACTCGCAACAGCGGGCTGCCCAATACACCAGAGGCTCTGTCAGGGTCGTTGATCAACGTGGGGTCAGATTCCATTGCAGCCCGAACCCGCGCTTCATCTTGCTGTACGTCACTCCACTTGGCCAAATGGCGTTGGCGCATCTTAAGCAGACCGTCATTGAGCACCGCGGTGAGATCTGCACCTTCTCCAAAGTGGAGCGGAGCGGTGGTGTAGTGGAAACGCTCGGTGTAGTTGCGAATGTTGGGGTTCACGTGCGTGACGTTGACCATCGGTAAATCGGCTCCGGCGCCTGAGATGGTGAGATTGGCACCATCGGAACCCGGAATGCTCTTCGAGGTCTTGCGAGCGTTGTCGAAGACTTCGACGTAACCCGGCTGGGTATCACCAGAATAGGCAAAGAGAATGGCTGCCTCGTCATAGCGCCCGATGCCGGCCCAATCGCCAAATATCTTTCCCGAGTAATCCATAATCGACGAGTACTCGTGATTGTGAATGCCAGCCTTACGCTGCTCTTCAGTGCCTTCAGCCGCCTTTTTAAGGTCTGCCGGAGTGCGGGGCAACTTGGGCACGCCGTTCTGCTGCACCGTGATGGTGCTTTGACGAAGGTCCCAGTACGCATCGGGGTAATTCAGCGAATCGAATGAACCTTGAAAGTTGTGGCGCAAATTTAAGGTGTGGCCCGCTTCGTGGAGCGAAGTGGCAAGCCAAACCTGTTGTCGCACTTGTCTAGCGATTTCATCGTCAGCAGTGCGCTTGGCATCTTCGGGGCTGGTACCTGCCGCGACCAATTCAGCGATGCGATTGTTGCGATAGGTCAACTTCTCTTCGGCCAGCGAAACCAAGGTGCGGTCATGAAAATCAAAAGTGGTGATGTTGTTTTTGCTGAGCCATTCAATGCGAGCGTCTTCCCACGCCTGAGCCAATTTGATGTTGGTCAGCACTGAGCGCGACGCCTGCCGCAAGAATGAAGGGTCTTTCTCGGCAGCGGCTCGTGCAAACGGCGGGAGCAAGTTGACAAGGTCGGCTTGCACTTCTGGGTTATCGAGTACTGCCGCTTCGAGCTCGGGGTACTTCGCGAGCTGTTCAGCCACTTTCTTCAACTGATCGCCCTTGCCTGCAATGGTGTTGCGATCAGAAACAATGGTCTGAATCAGCGTAGTCATGCGTGCCGTGGGACGGTCCCACACGCCTTTGCTCTCTTCAGTGCGAGTGGGAACGCCCTGCAATTCAGACTGCAACAAGCCTTGCTTCTGCAGTTTGGAAATATTGTACGCAGGGTTCGTCTTAATGAATTCACTGACCTGTGAGCCAGACAAGTAATCAGTGACATTAGACTCGCCTTTCAGCAGCAAGATCCAATCGGTGACTTCCCGGCCAATCTTGTCGACGCCCCAAGTGTATGTATTTGACATGCCAGAAATGACCTGGCCAGTTTCCGGGTCGGCAGACAGCGGGCCATAGCCAAGCAGACCATTGGCGACAGGCTCAGCGACCGTATTCACGAAGCTGTATCGGAGATCACCAATCTTCGGTGCAAAGCCCGTCGCCCCACACTCACTCGGGTCACCCTGTTTGACGGGGTTATTACAGACGTAGAACATCTGGCGAACCTGGGCTGGGTCTTTATTCTGAGCTGCCCCGACGGCCCGTCGGAAGGCTCGGTCATATTCTGCTTCGATTCGACGACCTGGTTCCCAGAATTCTGCGTAGCGCTCTGCCCCACCCATTCGGTCTGCAGGCGTAAAGTAATACTTGATGGGTTCGGGAATGCGCTCGCTCAAGGGCAAGGCTTGGTCTGTCACTTGTCCATCAGCCTTCTTGTAATACTCTTTCCAAATACGGTGGCGATCAGCCAAACGAATCACTGCCGAATCGTTGAAGCCAAACTTGCGATCGTAGTTCACGCGCTCAGTGCGGAAATACCCAAAGTAAGACATCAACTCATTGGGGAACTGCAGAGGCTCGTAGTCTCGCGACCACGTGGTATCGACCTTCGCGATTGACGTACGAATGTGTATTTCACTCGCACTGCAGTCATACACGCCCGCAGCGAGCCAGCACATGGGAATGGTGCCGTAACCTTCGTAGTACGTGGTGTCAGGCATAGCCATGTACCGCCCCGTAATGTCAAAATAGGTCAGTTCAGTTTGGCCATCACCGTCTTGATCTTTGTATTCAAAGGTCGGCCAGTCAGTCGGGTCAGAGTCTGGCTCGTTGGCCTGAATCCAATTCGAATTGGTGACTCCGCTCGCAGGGTTTTGCACCGTGCCCCAATTGAGCCCAGAGGCTTGATTGAGAACGTTGGCTGACCAATTGACTCGAACGAATTCGCGCTGGTTCCAATATCGGTCGGTATTCTCACCGATGACATTGGTGGCTTCGCCGGTGGCTGCGACGTAGCCGCGCTGAATGTCGAAGTGACCGACGATGGGAAAAGCCACCACCGGGGCGCCGTAATATTTTTGGCCGCCTTTGCAGACACCCTTGTCATTGCAATATTTCGCCGTCGTTCCCGAAACCAACGAACTTTGATCAACATTTGATTCAGCGCCCGGCACGTTGGGGTACGAACGGTAGCCGACTAAAAAGGCCTCTTGAGCTTCCCAAACCAGCTTTTCCAATTTTCCGGTCTGACCGGGAAAAGTGAACTGGGTGTTAAACGGCGTCCACGTGACCGTGTTTCTAAAGAACCATTGTCCGTCGAGCAGATCAGACTTGCGGACAACGTTCGGCTGAACACGGACGACGTCATCATTACTTTGTGCGCAGCTGGCCAGAGCAAGCCCAGTCAATGCAGGCACGAGCCAACGCCAAGCAGTGGAGCGACGGGTCATATTTTCTCCAAATATCAACTTTGAATTAAGCGATGACATGGGGTCAGTAAGCGGCCGTAAGGGTGAAGTAATATGAGGTGGAATTTTCATTCCAGGTGCCAAGAGACAGAAAGGGAAACCGAACTTTTCCATTGTCGGTAAAGGGCTTCTGCCCCGTGCTCACACCCAAATCGAGAGAGTAGTGCTCGTTGAGTTGGTAGCTGGCGCCCACAAACGTTGAAGTGCGATCTGTATTTCCAAGGCCAATCTTCGCGACGGAGTTGCCCGCGGAATCGAGCGCTTTGGGGGTCGTGTCGTCTACCGTCTCGGTCATTGCGTAGCGCCATGTACGCAGATAGGTGTAGCCGACGTACAGCAGAAGACTGCCGGTGGTGCGCCACTGAATCTGACCTCCGGCGGAAAGCGACCAGGCGCTGTTTGCACCAGCCGTCTCGACCCACAATTGCCCGGGGCGACCACGCGCCAAGAGATCGTTATCCACTGACAGGCAATTTGGGTCAACTCTTCCTATGGGTGTTTGCGTTGA
>JAYUVR010000321.1:0-16359 GCA_043753955.1 Archangium sp.
TTGACCAGCAGGTGAGAGCCCTTGGGTAGCGTCTGCGCCAATTGCAATACACAATGCACCGCATGAGCCGTTTCTAAGGCGCAGATGATGCCTTCCGAACGAGCCAGCGTTTGTACTGCCGCCACCGCCTCTGCGTCAGTTGCGCTGGCAAGGGTGAGGCGACCTGCATCCTTCAATGCAGAAAGCTGCGGGCCCACGCCTGGGTAGTCGAGGCCAGCACTGATGGAGTGCGCTTCTTGAATCTGTCCATCATCATTTTGCAAAACGTAGCTGTAGGCGCCGTGGAAAACGCCAGGCCGGCCAGCAGCGAGGGAAGCGCCATGGGCACCGGAATCGAGCCCGCGTCCTGCAGCTTCAACGGCCATCAAGCGCACTGGAGTATCTAAAAAAGCGTGGAACAAACCGATGGCGTTGCTTCCTCCACCCACGCAGGCCACGGCGATGTCGGGCAAACGGCCTGTCAATTCTATACACTGGGCTTTGGCTTCTTCGCCGATGACTGATTGCAATTCCCTCACGATGTCTGGGAAAGGGTGGGGCCCCGCGGCGCTGCCCAAGACGTAGTGCGTGTGGCGCACGTTAGTCACCCAATCGCGCAGCGCTTCATTGAGGGCGTCTTTGAGTGTCTTTGAACCCGCGTCGACGGGCACCACTTGGGCTCCGAGCAGCCGCATTCGCAACACATTGGGCCGTTGTCTTTCGACATCGACTGCTCCCATGTAGATGACACATGGCAAACCCAGCAATGCGCAGGCTGTCGCGGTGGCCACACCATGTTGGCCCGCGCCGGTTTCGGCGATGATGCGTTTTTTGCCCATGTGCTTGGCCAAGAGCACTTGCCCCAGCGCATTGTTCAGCTTGTGCGCACCGGTGTGCAGCAAGTCTTCTCGCTTCATCAGAATGGTGACTCGCTCGGTGCCAGCCAGATTGCGAGCGCGAGTCAACGGAGTCGGGCGGCCGGCATATCGAGAGAGCAGTTCCTTCAACTCGGCTTGCGCTTTGTCGTCCACCCGGAAGGTTGCCCACGCACTTTCCAATTCATCGAGCGCAGGCACGAGCGTTTCAGGTACGAAGCGGCCACCGAAGGCGCCAAAACGGCCGGTCGTCATCGCAGATTCCTCGCGGCGCTCACAAAAGCAGACACTTTGCGCGCGTCCTTTACTCCGGGTGCCGATTCGACTCCGCTGGCGACGTCAACCCCGAATGGGCGAACCTTCGCGATGGCGTCGCCTACGTTGTCTGCATTGAGCCCCCCGGCCAACAGCACGCGCCGCTTCGCTGCAATTCGCCGCGCCAAGGCCCAGTCGAAGGTGACGCCACCTCCGCCATAACCCGGTTGAGCGGCGTCGAGCACCAATGCGTCGACAGAAGAAAACGAACGAGCCACCGCGTCGACAGGCGCATCGCCGATGTGTATGGCCTTCATCACCCGCCCTTTGAGCTGAGCCAACTGCGCTGGCTTTTCATCGCCATGGAACTGCAGCACGTCGAGGCCCACGCTTTTCGAAATACGCTGCACCTTGGTTGGGCTCTCGTTGACGAAGATGCCGACCACCCACACAAACGCAGGCAGCGATTGGGCGATGGTTCGGGCCCGTGAGACCGAGACGTACCGAGGGGAGGCCGCATAGAAATTAAGCCCGATGGCATCGGCGCCGGCGTCAGCTGCCATCAGCGCGTCGCGCACGCTGGTGACTCCGCAGATTTTGATAAAGAGAGGTCTCACTGCAATCGCCCTCCTCGCACCAGGAATTCACCCACTAGAAAATTTGAGATACCCGCGGCGCGCAGACGCTCGAGGTCCGCATCAGAACGAATGCCACTTTCGGCCACAAACACCACGTCAGGGGGCACGAGCTGCACCAAACGCTCACTCACTCCGAGATCGACCTCAAAGGTGCGTAAATCGCGGTTGTTGACTCCGATGATGGTGGCTTCGCTTTCGAGTGCGAGTTGCAGTTCGCGCTCGTCGTGCACTTCAACCAACGCATCTAAACCCAGGGAACGAGCGTACCGAAGCATTCGGCCGAGGCCCTTTCCCAGTACAGCGGCGATGAGCAGCACCGCGTGCGCTCCAACCTCTGCCGCCTCGTCGCATTGACCTGGGTGCGCCACGAATTCTTTCCGCAGGACAGGCACCGCTACGGCTGCTCGCACCGCAGACAAGTCAGACAGACTGCCGCCGAAGTGAGACGTGTTGGTGAGCACCGAGATGGCCGCTGCGCCTTGAGCGACATACTGCTGCGCCAGTGCGGCCGGGTCGGAAATGGTGGCAATGTTGCCTGCTGAGGGTGAGCGTCGCTTCACTTCTGCGATGATGCGCTTGGGCCCGCCTCGCGATGACAGTGCAGAGCGAAAAAGCCCATGCGCTGGAGCCGAAGGGGCAGGCGGCTTCGATGTCACTGAAATTTTGGCGACGATTTCGTCGAGCGTCGTCGTCGGCTGGTGTTGCAATCGCAAAAAACGCTCGAAATGCGCGTCTGCCGCTCCACTGTCGATGACCCGTTGGGCGCGTTCTACCCCTTCGCGAAGGTTTGCTACTTGACCTGCTACCAATTGAGCGGCGGCTGCGTTGGCCAACACCGCGTCGCGGGGAGCGCCTCGTTGACCTTCCAAAATATCTTTGAGCATGCGCGCATTGTGGGCGGCATCGCCTCCGCGCAATTCATTCATCGATGAAGTCGAAAGGCCCAGCGCCTCGGGAGTGATGGTCCACTCTTTAAGGACACCGTCATGCACTTCAACGATGTGCGTTTCACCGCAGACTGAAATTTCATCGAGCCCATCACCGTGCACTACCAACGCATGCTCGGTGCCCAACTTGGCCAGCACTTGCGCCATCAGCGAAACCAGCGAAGCATCGAACACGCCGAGCACCTGGCGCTTTGCACCCGCGGGGTTGGCCAACGGCCCCACCAAGTTGAAAAGCGTACGCACGCCCAACTCGCGACGAAGGGCAGCTACGTGGCGGAACGCCGGGTGGTGCGCGGGCGCAAAGAGAAACCCCAGTCGAGTGTGTGCAATCAGGCGTGCTTGCGCTTCGGGTGTCAGGTCAAATCGTACGCCGAGCGCTTCCAAGACGTCAGCGCTGCCACACTTTGATGAGACGGAACGATTGCCATGTTTGGCTACCGTCACTCCACAGGCCGACGCCACGATGGCCGCCGCGGTGGAAATGTTGAAAGTACCGCGGGCATCGCCACCGGTGCCACAGGTGTCAACGACTACGTCTTGCTCGAGCACCACCCGGGTCGCCATGGCGCGCACCGCGGTGGCCGCGCCAGCCAACTCGTCAACCGTCTCGCCTCGCACCCGCAAAGCGCCGAGGAGCGCAGCTACCTGCGTAGGCGCCGTCGCCCCCGACAGTATGGCCGTCATGCACTCGGCCATTTCTGCCTGCGTCAACGTGCCTCCCTCGAGGACTGCAGACAACGCGCGCGTCAACATGGGGAGCGCCATGTGTCTCGCGAGGTGATTCGGTCGAGCCACGTCTTCAGAAGCAGTCTGCCGTCAGGGGTGAGCACCGATTCAGGGTGAAACTGCACGCCCTCGATGTCGTAGCTGCGATGCCGAATGCCCATGACTTCGCCTTCCTCGGTCCAGGCGGTGACGGCCAAGCATTTGGGCATCGAACGGCGTTCCAGCACCAATGAATGGTAACGACCGGCTTGAAAGGGCGATGGTACTTTTTCGAATACACCTACACCGCGATGGCGCACGGGGCTGGCCTTGCCGTGCACAATGCGGGTGTTTCGCACCACCTGCGCTCCGAAGGCGGCGCCGATGGCTTGGTGGCCGAGACAGACTCCGAGTACAGGAATGTGACCCGCGGCGGCGCGGATCAATTCGATGGAGATACCTGCACTCACCGGCGCACATGGCCCCGGACTGATGAGAATGCCGTCAGGTTGTCGCTCGATGGCTTGGGCGACGGTGATGGCGTCGTTTCGAAACACCACCGGGTTTGCGCCGAGACTGCCCAGTTCTTGAACCAGGTTAAAAGTGAAGGAATCGTAGTTGTCTAAAATCAGAATCGTGCTCATGGCCGACCGGCCTTTGCAGCCAGCTGCGCGGCAACGAAGAGCGCTCGCGCCTTGTTGAGCGTCTCTTGGTATTCGTCGAGAGGCACTGAGTCGTGAACAATGCCTGCGCCCGCCTGCACGGAAAGCTTTGAGCCATTCTTTAGGAAGGTTCGAATGGTGATTGCGAAGTCGAGATCTCCATTCGAGTCGACATAGCCGACAGCTCCGCCATACGGGCCTCGTTGAGTGGGTTCGAGCTCGCTGATGATTTCCATCGCTCTGACTTTGGGAGCACCAGAGAGTGTGCCGGCGGGGAAAGCAGACCGGAGCGCGTCGACAGCGGTTTTGCCCGAAGCCAATTCGCCGGACACCTGAGAGACCAGATGAAGAACATGCGAATAGCGTTCGACCTTTCGAAACGCTTCGACCTTGACGGAGCCAAAAGCCGCAACCCGGCCGACATCGTTTCGGCCCAAATCAACCAGCATCACATGCTCGGCGGCTTCCTTCGGGTCCGCCAGGAGTTCGGCTTCGAGGCGGGCGTCATCTTCAGGGGTAGCACCTCGTTTGCGAGTGCCGGCGATGGGCCTGACACTGACGCGCCGGTCTTGCACTTTAACGAGACGCTCGGGGCTGGCGCCGATGAGCTCTCTTCGGCCGTCTCGCAAGAAAAACATGAACGGCGACGGGTTCACCCGCCGCAGCGCCCGGTACAATTCAAAACCGGGAATACTCGTGCGTGCTTCGAAGCGCTGCGAGAGAACCACTTGTTGCACGTCGCCCGCCGCGACGTATTCCTTCGCTCGGTGTACGGCATTTAAGAAAGCTCGCTTCGATGTGCGTGGTTTAAAGATGGGCACCGCATGGCGCGCGTTGCTTCGTCTTCCGAGCGGCCGCGCCAACAATTGCTCGAGTTCTCTGAGCCGAGCCTGTGCATGTTTGATGCGGGCGGGACTGGAGCCGTCTTCATCGCGCACTTGGGCGATGAGCTGTATTTCGCGGCGCACGTTGTCAAAGGCAACCACCGTGTCGACGTCGAAGAAAACGGCTTCAGGAAAACCGAGCTCGTCGCCGCCCGCGAGTGGAACACGCGATTCAACGCGCTTGATGGCCTCGTACCCCATGAAGCCGACCAAGCCGCCAGTGAATGGAGGAAAGCCTGGTGCTCGAAGTGGGCGTGCGGTGCGTGCATAGGCTTCAACAAAGTCAAAAGGTCCGCTGCCTTGGCCTAAGCGGATTCGGTGCACCCTGCGTGGGTTGAGGCCGATGAAACTGTACCGACCGACCTGCTCGCCCAGCTCTACAGATTCGAAAAGGAAGGCCTGTTTTACGTCGCGCGCGAGCTTGAGAAACGCAGAAACTGGCGTTTCAGTATCAGCCGGAAGAATGAGGCGAAGTGGGAGAGCGTTATTAGCCTTGCCAAAGCGACACCAAGGCCCCGCGTGCAGAATGGTCTCGGGGTTGGTTTGGAGTGCGCATGGTTTGGGGACCGTAAGCGACGACAGCGCGCCCTGTCAAACTTGGGCCAATTCAAGAGGTGAACTCTCCAATCTGGTTTGGTTGCACAAGGACGGCACCAATCGAAGGTCTACTCGGCGTCAGTCACGAACTTGCTGAGGAGTGTCTTTGTTCCAGCCTCTTCGAAGTCGACGACCAACTTTTCTTCCTTACCCGACAACGTTTTGATTACGCGACCGCGGCCGAACTTGGGATGTTGAACCCAATGTTGGGGTCCACCGGCCGATGATGGCTCCTTGCCCCAGCCCAGGTAGACATTGATTTTCGGATTATGCGCGCTCAGACGTGCCGCGGTCTGGGCGGAAAGAGTTGTTGCTTCAATGCCGAGGCGTTCGATGGAAGATCAGTTTCACCTAGCCCCTTCAGAAATCGCGTGTCCGGCGTCTGCCGCTCCTGATGAATCTCCAATTCCCTCAGATTGGTGAGCTTTGCACCGGTGAAGGCAATGTGGCCGACGTGGAGAAGCCGAAGCTTATACAGGCCTTCTAGAGCCGGGCCGATACCACCGAGATCTACGTCATGAATGCGATCTCCCTGTGCACCAAGAACACCAACCACGAGCGTCTCGTCGCCGAGTTGCATCTCCCGCAGTGTCGACGGTGTTCGGCGAAGGAGCTCTAGAATCGGAGTATAGCCATGCGTCGGGTCGCCACCGTGAAGTTCCAGTCGTTTGAGCGGCTGTGCCTTTGGAGCGTTGAAGAGGGTCGCGACCAGCGGGACGACGTTGCGACGTTCCGGCCAGCCTCGACGTAAAGCAAAGCTTCCAGAACCTCGGCGTTCAAATACGTGAAGAGCGATGCTGTCAGTGACAGGCTCGGGTGGCTGGAAAGTCACGGGCGAACGGTCGGACCGCCTGTTCCAGCCTTGGCGTGAGATCTTCAAGCTCCAACACTTCCGTCGCGGCTGGAACGACGGATGTAGCTCGCACCACGAAGGTCAGTTCTCCTGCGGACCACGAGCCTGATTGTGCTGGCGGCGCAGAGAACACGTCGTGGTTGCAGACCCCGCAAGTGGCCGTTTGCATCTCGCTCTCGCAGTTCGCACATATGTCGACCTTGCGAGTGGTGGGCGGCCGCAACTCAATGCGTTCTGGAGTAGGCGCGCTGATCGCGGACATCCTATGTACCATTATCTCTTTTGCCACCCGCCGGGCAAGAGCGCAGCAAAAACTTGGCCTATCCACGTGTCGTGGCAGCGAGCGACTCAGCATTTAATGTGTCTGAGTTGAATTCCAAAGCCCTCGATTGACCGTGAGATGTACCGCGGAAGCGTCGAGGGTGCCTTTCACCGAGTACTCAAGCTCCTCAATCTCATTTTATGTAAGTCAACGAGAGAGGGTCATTCATCGAATCAGCAGAACAAGACATCGGTGTCTGGGGTCCGACTGAGAATCGACGAACTGCCTTGCGGTCGTGATGATTTCGGTTCAGAAGCACCAGGCATGAGAAGACCCTTGTTCCTTCTGATTCTGCTCGCGTCAACCAGCTGCGGCGTGAACCACACGGGTTCTTTCTGTGGCGATGGCCTGACCCAGCAACAGTGCGAGGACGTGAAGCTGCCTAAAGGGTGCACGTCGACCACCTTTCGTGCGCGAATTGGCGGCGGTTGTTGCGACTACATCGATTGCGACGCGGACCCTTTCCCCAAGTGAAGTCGAGCTGTTCGTTCATTCAGACGAAAGTAGCCAAACTTCGACGTCTCGCTGATGAAGTGCTGCGTAGATCTCCTGGCGAGTGGTCAACCTAAGAACCAATCGACCACAGCAGCAAATGCCCTTGGCCGTGAGGCGGAACTCCAACTGGCGCGTGAATGAACCCGGGCGCAGTGGGCACTAGCCGTTATGGAAAGACTCAAGCGGGTCGCCGTCGCGCTTCTGCTGTGCGGGTGTCCTCTTCCTACCGACCCTAAAGAGACGGGTTGTCTGAAGGACACCGATTGTCATGAGGACCGCATTTGTCTCGGTGGATCGTGCCAAGACCGACTCGCTGCCAACGACGCGGGAGCGCCCGACGCAGGCACGGTCAGCGATGCGGGCATTCAGGACATCGACCAGTACGTGAAATTCTCGCTCAAGACCGATGAAGCGCTGGGAAGGGTAAACCAGGTTCAGGTGCTCCCGGTCGCCGCTTCGGCAGCCTTTTCTCTTCAGGGGTACCTTCCGGGGACGCCGTCTGGCCGGTGGGAAAAAATCGCACACGCGGCGTTCGAGGTCGCAGGTGCGCCTGATGCGGTTCGAACAATCACCGAGGGAGGGTCGCTGTCTGTTTTGGGGGTTCGGCCAGGGCGAGTGTTGCTCAAGGCCAGTGTGACCGGAGCAAGCGGCCCTCGGACCGCAGAAGACTTTCTAGACATTCAAACCATTCCACTGAGCCTTGAGCTCGTGTCGGTTCAAGATGGACCCTTCGTCGACGCGAGAGAGGCCTTCATCCAACGCCCTCCGCCAGCCACGCTTCCGGTGGACCTCGCGGCGCGGGTGTTCACGCAGATCGTTTGGTCTCTTCCTCTCCCCGGAGGCGGCACCGCAGCGTGTTCCTCGACTGTAGACCCGCAAGACCTCGAATATGCCGTCAGCTCGGGCCATGCGACCGTCGATGGCTCGGGGGTAGTTCGCTCCACGGGTTTGGGAGTCGTCCGGATCGCTGTCACCACTCACTTTAGGCAAAGCAATCTCGCGGTCGCATCTGGAGGCGTTGACGTCACCTTCGTGGCGGAAGCGCCACGCTTGGCGCTGGAGGCTGTCGCTCGACGCGCGGACTCGTCGTGGTACCCAATCGGAATATCCTCGCTGCCCGCGGGCTCACCGGACCCGACCACAGTCACCGCTGAGCTTGGGGTCCTCGAATTGTCGGCGCTGACGCAGGAGCTGCAAGTCGAAGTGGCCGTCGTCCACTCCGCGGCAAACATCCGCTACAAGCGCGAGGTTCCGGTGAGCTCCTGGGCCGTGCACTCCACCGGCGCTCCCGTTTTCGCCCTCGACCCTCCTGGCCACGTTCGCCGCATCGGTACGGGCCTGATGCTGTGGACCATCAGCGCTGCTGGGTTTGATCTTCCGGTGTTGGTCACTTCGGCCTTCGACCGTTCGGTAAAGACCAATTTGAGGGCCTCGCCAACCCGCCTCAACTACGTCATTCCGACGCAAAATGGAGATCCTCCGTATTGCTCCCCATCGGAATTCTTTCTCACTGTGTCTGGCTCTGGCGAAAGGCCGCTCACTCCGCTCGAAATGATGGGCTTGGTTCGGTGGGCGGACGAAAACACCAACAGCTACGACAGAGACATCTTGGGGAACTTTCGTCCCGCGTTGGGAGGCTTCTCTCGAGGGAATTACTTTTGCGCGCCGAATTTCAGACGCGGCGCCGCCGTCAGCCCGGCCTCCGGCAATCTGATTGTTGACTTTCTGGGGAATAGTCCAAGCTCACCAAATCAAGAGCGTCTCAGTATTCCATACACTGTGACGTGGTGATGTTCTGTTTACAGAAGTTACACTCCAAGTTTTTCAAGCGCTTCCACATCGGCAAGATCTTGCAATCTTCCGCTCGCTTTCTTGTTCGCAATGAGGTCTGGCGCAGAAATGACGGTCACAATCAGGCCATCGATTTCCTTCGTCAGTCTTCGGCTCCAAGCGCTGTCGAAATCAATTCCGTCGACCTCTGTGATGATGTCAATGCGAACCGGTTCGACCCCGATTTGAAAGGTGATTCCGGGTTCCGAGAAGTCTGAAACCGCAACGTCGTTGAGGGGTGCTCCAAAGGCAAGAAGTGCATCGATAATGCGCGCGGCATTGGAGGGCACTGCGCGAACCCAGATGTCGAGGTCCTTGGTCGCTCGAACATGCCCATGAACTGCCAGGGCATGCGCACCAACGATCAGGAACTCAACCTTTCTTGCGGAGAACTCGGACAACAGATCTTTGAAGTCGGTATTCATGTTCTCCTGGCAGCCAGGCCATGCATTCTAGCGTCAATTGCCACACCGCATTGAAACGGGCTTCCACAGTTCTTTCAAGTTCAGACCGGTCAACTGGCTGAGGACCCGAGCGCAATCGCTGTGAGGTAACACGACGTAGTCGGTCCATGCGTTCATCGTACCACGCTTTGATGGGGGCCTTTCACCATAGCCCCCACACATTGGAACCCAAGCACTTCACCGCGTCATCGTGAACCACAATGTTCGAAGTCCATGAGCCGGTTGAAGGTGAGCCTGAGCAAAGCGACGTATCTCTTCAAGCTTCGTAGACCCTCAGTTAAGGGCTGCAAATCAATACAGTTGGCGTTTGAGGCATTACTCTCTCTGCCTCTTACTTTTCATCTGAGCGCTCTACCTTCAGCGATATTTCTGAGAATCTGGGCGAGCCGCTTGTCAATCGCCGTCCCATATGGCCAACTGAAGTGGTCATGAAGAAAAAGACAATCGCGGCGGCGAAATTCAAGTCTAAATGTTTGAGTTTGTTGAGTGAGGTTGAACGGAATCGTCAGGAAATAGTGGTGACTCGCCGGGGCGTTCCTGTGGCTCGATTGGTTCCACTTGAACTGCGAAAGGGCAATTTGACCGGAACGATTGTCGGCGACATCGTCGATTTTAGTGAACCCGAATGGATCCGATAGTTCTTCTCGATACACATGTCCTGGTGCGAATGGTTCTCGACCGACGCCAATTGACTCGCATTGCGCTTCGCGCAATTCAAGCGGCGCGACAACGACTCGTGGCCGACATCAGCTTGAGAGAAATTGCCATGCTCTCGCACAGGGGCGTCATCATACTGGCTGCAGAGACGGGGGATTGGCTCGCAAGTGCCCTAGAAGAGTTTTCGGTGGAGGTCGTTGCCATCGACCCACGAATTGCATCTCGCTCCGTTCACATTGCAGAGAATTTTCACGGAGATCCAGCTGATCAATTGATTGCGGCCACAGCAATAGAACTCCAAATTCCTCTCGTGACGGCTGACGAGAAACTGAGGGCATCACCAGCTCTTCGAACCATTTGGTAAATGCCATCAGGCCTTTCTTAGGCTCCCAAATCAAATGTCAGAGGGCGGCACTACACGGTGAGTGGTGGGCGGGGTGGGAGCAGAAAGGTGAGGTGGTCAAATTCATTAATCTCCAAGGCCATATGAAAATCATTGGATTAGTCAGCGCCTGTCTGGTCTTTTTTTAGGTGTGCAACCAACCTCGAGTCTTTTCGAAAGGAAGCGCTCTCTGCGGCTGCCTTTTCGATGGACTGTCCAGAATCTCAACTCGAGATTGTCGCAGTAGGTGATCCGCTTGATAAGCCAGTCTACGTGAGCGCCAAAATAGGGGTTAAGGGGTGCGGGAAGAGACTTGTCTACGTACGAAGACCCAAAGTTGGCTGGGTAGCGAATACATCAACTGAAAAATGACAGCACTCAGTTCATGCATCGTGGCCGACGCAGGTAAGAGTTATCATTTTTACCGACAGCTCTACTGCCATCACAACTCGACGCCCTTGTTTCTTTTCAAGATTGAATTCGTTTCGCTTCCAGACGCCGTCGCTTCGCCTTGCGAAGTGTCTTGGTGCCGATTCGTTTTTCGGGCACGTGAGCGAGTTTGGTGAGCATCGTCATCGCCTTCACCTTGGCGACCACGGAAGCCTCGAGAACATGCATTCTCAAGCCTCGTAAGTTGACAGTTCGCCACCAATTCCTGATTGAGGAGCGCTCAAGTGATAATTTTAGTGGGGCGAGAGCAATAGGAGGGAAACGGAGGCTGAACGTGCGCGAATTGTTTGTCGTATCGATGATGGTGCTGGGCTTGAGTGGGTGCGACATCGCCTCCGCGGCCGATGGAAGTGTTCCTTGTGACGTACTCACGTGCCCTAGGGGATGCTGCACGACGGCTGACGTCTGCGAGATCGGAGCGACCGATGATGCTTGTGGCTCTTTCGCTACACTCTGCATGAATTGCTCTTCTTCAGGCCGAGCTTGCACTGCCGGAGTTTGTGAGGCTTTGACCATGGATGGCGGTGGCGAGGATGGTGGCGACGTTGAGCCTGATCCGTGTTTAATCAATAACGGCGGCTGCGACGTATTGACGACATGTACCAACTCGGTAAACGGTCCCACTTGTGGTCCTTGTCCTTCTGGTTACGCAGGCACGGGGCTCTGTGGGTGTATTGATGTCAATGAATGTTTTGTTGACAACGGTGGGTGCTCGGTCAACGCGACCTGTGCAAACACTTCTGGTTCGCGTCTGTGCACCTGCAATTCAGGCTATGGGGGCGATGGCTTTACATGCACTGCCATTCCTACCGTCTGTGGAGAAAGTGGGGCATTTGTTCCATCGACGTCCGCGCTCCTGGACGTTGGCCACAGTTCCAAAATCATTTGCCTTCGCAGATCAGATACCCGCACCCTCAGTGCAGATAGAACTGGACGCTGGATACTTTGGAACATCACAAATGGGGCCCGCTTGGCTTCAGGCAGCGTCCTCAAAAGCGGGTCGACCGACGAATGCAGCGACATACAAGGCCTTGTGCTGGCGGGAGACATTGTTGCGACGCGCGAGACGCCGGTGGCTCCTATTGTCTCTCGTTCGGCCTTGACGGGTCAGATCCTCTCATCCATTCCTGATACGTCAGCTCAGTGGGGGTTGTCTTCAGATGGAAGCTATATCTGGGCAGCGTCTACGACTGCACTGAGCGTGTGGACCATTGCCGGCGAGTCTGTATTTGTGCACCCCGGGAACTACGCTTCGGCTCAAGTGTTTGCGTCGCCTACAGAAATGAGAGTGGCGTTGGGACCTTTGGGCAATGCGCTCATCGAGCCCATTTCAGTTCCAAGCGGCATCAGCAGTACCGCGCTTCCTTTTGCTGGTTCATTTCATTCCTGGTTTCAGGAAGGCCAGCGGTTTTTTACTGCTATCGGCTCAACGCTCAGAGTCTACTCGATGGCAGGCGTGCAAGACGCCATCGTCGCTATGCCTACTTTGGCCAAGCTCACAGGGCAGGGCGACTACTATTGGACTTTTGGCACTGCGCTCACGATCTACAAGGTTGGCAATGACTCAACTCCAGTGGCTACCTACCCAGAGAGTTCTTTGACGAAGATCATTGGTGTCGAGGGTTCAATTGGTGTGGTCCCCTACGGAGAATCTTCTCTCGATATCATTCAACTTGGACCGAACGGGATCTCGCGCACGACCGAGGTCATCGGAACTCCGTATCTGTCAGCTGTCGCCATCAGCCCCAGTGGCGCTTGGGTTGTTGGGAGCAGGGATGGCCAAGTTCAAGATCATGCCAGCGGTGCAAGCACCCTTCAGTCTCTCGGCTGTGGGGCACCTCTGAGTGTTTCGGGTTCTCCGACGGGCATGGCCGCCCTCTCAACTGCATCGGGAAAGATTCTCCTCCTGAATCTCCAACCGACATCAAAGACTTTTCAAACTGTGCTCAATTTTCCCAGTTCTCATGTGGAATTGTCTGCCGACAGTAGTGTTTTGGTGGCCAGTGGCATTACCACTGCCTCCCAGTACTGGAACGATCGGTCGCTTCGCGTTTATTCGATGCCTACTGCTTCTCAGACCTACGTCTGGCCCTATGCGTATGGCGACTACCCAACAATTTTTTCCGATTTTTCGTTCGCGAGAAGTGGTCTTCGTATCGCCCATCTCTTGGGCACCTACGATGGGAACAAATGGATATATACGCGGAAAGTTACCGATTCTGGCGGCGCTGTTCTCTTTACAGAGACCAGCATCAATGCTGAGGCGCTTCGGCTTTCTCCTGACGGAACCATTGCTGCATTAAGTAGCGGTGGCCGGACCGCTTCGGCTACCACTCAGTTGTATAAAAATCTAACCCTCTCTGGGGCATTGTCTGGTTACGCACTGGGTTGGATCTCTGACGATCGCGTGCTGGTCAACAGCTACAACACCAGGGGCCAGTTTGAGCACGCAATCATTTATGATTCCGAAGGCAGTATGGTGAGCGTCACGACACTTCCTGAAATTGAAGAGTTCATGCCCATCTCGAGCACTCTCATCTATGACAAGCACAACAACTTGACGTACGATCTTCAATCTGGCGACGTTGTTTGGAGCGGGCCGCCAGGTTGGGGAACTATCGCCGGCGATTACGCGGTCTCCATACAGGGCTCATTGGTTTTCGCCGAGAAATATCACTGAAGGACTGCAGCGCCGTATCGACCATAGCAATTGCTTTCGACGGCTCAAAGCTCGCCCCTGCGCGTTGGCACCCAAACAGACGTATAGGCTGGCTCCCGCCGTCTCGCGCGCGGGGGACACCGAGGGAAATAAGACAGTTTCTGTTTTGTCGCGGTCCTGCAACAAGTGGCGTGTTCAAGAAGCTCTCGGTAAAGGCATCAAGCCATGTCGCAACCGCTGCTTGATGCCATTCGTGCTGAAGCCAAACCTGCATTGTGGGCAAACGGAGTCAAACTCGCTCGAGCCAACGCCGCCGCCCTCGAAAAGCAACAAGGGCAAGAATTCGTCTTCCGAGTCAAGCCACCGTCCCGCCCCGTCGCCCTGACCGTGTATTTGACGCCCGATGACGCGTGGGAATGCTCGTGCGATGGCGCCTTCGACCCCTGCGAGCATGTCGTAGCCGCGGCCATCACCTTGGCCCAAGGTGGAACAGCAGTGGCGACCACTTCTCAAACGTGGACTCGTTTGCTCTACCGCTTTACCAAAGTCGAGGGCGGCCTCACCGTTTCTCGAGAGTTATTGCACGCTGACGGCAAGGTGGAACCCCTGCCTGGTTCGCTCCAATCGATGGTGGCCAACGGTCAAATCGGAAACCTTCAACTCGAGAATGGGGACTTACTGGCGGATCGAATTTTAGAACGGCCCTGGCGTGGCCCACTTCCCCCAGAGCGTTTGTTGGGGCTCTTAGGGCTCCTCGCTGCTGCAAAAAATATTCTGCTCGAGGGTCAGCCGGTGGCTTTCACCAGCGACGTGATGTTGCCTCGAGTCAAAGTGGAAGACTCAGGCAGTGAGGTGGTGGTGACCATTCATGCTGACCCTCGCGTGAGCGAAGTGGTGAGCCCCGGAGTCGCTCGGTGCGGCGAAATGGTGTGCGCGCTCGGTGAGACTGAATTGACGGGTCAGTGGTTACACTCGCTGCCCAGCGTACGGAAATACCCAGCCGCGCAACTCGGTGAGTTGATGAGCCGCGTGCTTCCCGAACTCGCCCAGCGTTTCCCCATCGACAATCATTCCAAGCGACTGCCGCGCATCGACAAGAATCTTGAACCGCGCATCGAACTCCAATTGGCGCAGATGGATACCGGTCTCAATGTGCTCCCGGTATTGGTCTACGGCAGCCCACCTACCGCTCGTGTCGATGGCGGCAAGTTGACCCACTTAGGAGGCCCGTTACCCCTGCGAAAGGAAAGTGCTGAAGCGAAAGTCACGGCGCATCTTCGCGAGTCGATGGGTTTGGTATTGGGAAGGCGCACCACGCTTTCTGGGCCCGAGCTTTCTCGTTTTGTCGATCAACTCAAAGATTGGCGAGGCGGCCTTTCAGGTGACGCCCGTCGGGTGGTGGGCACGGGGCTCACGCTTTCGCCCCAGCTTGAATCGAGTTCCATCGTCGACGGGTTCGGCGTACCGCGCGCCCAATTCGGCTTGCGCTTTCAAGTTGAAGGTGGAGCGAAGGACACCTTCGTCAGCGGCGAAGCGGTGCTGCGTGCGTGGCGTGAAGGCTTGGGGCTGGTGCCGATTGAGAGTGGAGGGTGGGCTCCATTGCCGACGGCGTGGCTCGACACGCACGGCGCTCGAGTACTTCAGCTGCTTGAAGCGAGGGCTGAAAATGGAACCGTGGCCAATCACGCGCTGCCTGCATTGGCAGAACTGTGTCAGCAGATGGAAGCGCCTCCACCGGTTGGACTCGAGCGGTTGCGCCCGTTGGCCGAGGGCTTCGAGCGCCTTTCACCCGCGCCGATACCCGACGGTCTCGAGACGACGCTTCGCCCTTATCAGCGGCATGGCGTCAACTGGCTCGGCTTTCTGAAGTCTGCCGGTTTAGGCGGAGTGCTGGCCGATGACATGGGTTTGGGAAAGACATTACAAACAATCTGCGCATTGGAGCCTGGGTCGCTGGTTGTCTGTCCAACCAGTGTATTGCCCAATTGGAAAGCTGAATTGGCTCGCTTTCGCCCGTCACTGACCATCAACGCATACCACGGCCCGGGTCGGGCATTGACCGATGCTGATGTCACTTTGACCACGTTTGCGTTGCTTAGACTTGATGCAGAAATACTCACTGCAAAAGAGTGGCGGGTGGTGGTGCTTGATGAAGCTCAGGCCATCAAAAACCCAGACAGCCAGGCGACGAGAGCGGCCTATCGGCTCAAAGGCAGTCTTAAATTGGCAGTCACCGGTACACCGCTTGAAAATCGTTTGGAAGAGCTCTGGAGCTTGATGCACTTCACCAACCCTGGCCTGTTAGGTGGTCGCAGCGATTTTAATGCCAAATATGCTGAGAGAATCGAAGGTGGCTCGGCAGAGACGGCTCATGCGCTGCGAAAACGATTGGCGCCTTTCATTTTGCGACGGTTGAAAAAAGACGTCGCTCCCGAATTACCCCCGCGCACTGAAGCCATTCGTTTGGTGACCCTCGAGGACAAAGAACGCGCGGTGTACGACGCGGTGCACGCGGCAACCCGGGCTGATGTCGTCAGTCTGCTTCAGCAAGGGGGCAATGTTTTAAAAGCCCTCGAAGCACTGCTGCGTTTGCGCCAAGCCGCGTGTCACATCGCGCTGGTTCCCGGGCAGCAGGCGAAGACATCTTCGAAGGTCGAGGTCTTGGTCGAATCGCTGACCAATGCCGCCGCTGATGGACATCGGTG